>NYTN01000044.1 GCA_002683515.1 Rhodobiaceae bacterium | reverse complement strand
TCTTTTTTTTAATTGGTTTTGATTGCCTCATAGCGCCTTTGAAAAGAGAATTAAAGTTTAATTGAAGTTTGTCTCGCTGCAGTTCGGTTAGTAAGCTTTGCTGTTTCAGTTAGTTGTTCGACCTTACCCGCCCAAGCTGGCGCACCACGCACTAAATAGTTCACTTAAACTTTAATTCTCTTTTCAAAGGCGCTATGAGGCAATCAAAACCAATTAAAAAAAAGATTATCAACCATTTAATATTCATTGAAAAAACACCTAATTTTGTCTTTTAATAATTAATATACGTGTCATCCCGACTTTTAGATGTAATCTTCTACTTTTTTATGCACTAAACTTATGGATGAGCATTTAAAGTTATTGGACATATTTAGTTAAATGATAAATAAAATGAAACCATTACTCCTCACCATCGCACTGCTTTTCTCGACGCCAGCTTGGGCTGCTGGCAGCTATGGCTATGAACCAAGTGCCAGCAAACTTGTTAGTGACGCAAAAAAATTAATAAAAAAAGATAAATATGAACGTGCAATTAAAAAGTTGGAAAAAGCTAACAAAGAAGAGCCAGATAATGCCGATGTTTACAATTATCTCGGGTTTGCTCATCGCAAAATTGGTGATTATGACAACAGTAAAACTTATTATAAAAAAGCTCTATCAATTCAGCCTGACCATAAATTAGCTCTTGAATATCAAGGTGAGTTATTTTTAAGACTTGATGATGTGCAGTCAGCTCAATCTAATCTCGCAAAATTAAAATTACTATGTCCTAGTGGTTGTGATGAACTTGCGGATTTAGAATCTGCAATATCGCAATATGAAATCATCAATACCAAATAATATTGCTAGGGATTTAAGCTCAAAAATGATGGGTTATAAAAACTTTAATGATTTTATAGACACACGCCCCAGAAGGACGCCTCCTGGAACTAGTAGACTTCCTCCAGGGACATACATAATAGATTAGTCACTGTTAATATGTGATTTATTAGGGATAAAATGAAACGGTCCCGTAGCTCAGTAGGATAGAGCACCAGATTCCTAATCTGGGGGTCGCAGGTTCGAATCCTGCCGGGATCACCAGTTTTAAAGTGGGGTTTATTTCCAATAAATTGACAGGCATACATGTTGCGTGATAATTTTTATTTAAGGGTTAGTCAATTACTAGTCTTGGGGCTTGAGAACCTCTTACTCGGCGGCAGAAGTATCTGCCGTTACCAAACTGCCATCTCGACTTATGTCGAGTTAGCGCCGTTATATAACAACCACTCGCGGTAAAGGCGTCGCGCTCATCCGATCATGACTTCTTAATACCTTAGCACTAGTGTGAAATTGTTGGTGCGTTTTGTTTTTAACGTCAAATAGAGGCAGCAATGTAAGACTACAACTTTTCAGCCGACTTACTCAATGAATACGTACAACTTACACCTTGGATGCAAGTATTTATCGGATTAGAGTTGTGCGTTATTATCTTTGGGTTTTTCTACTTCTTCAAATAGACAATGATTTTTTAAACAAAGCCATTCTGCATTCAGGGGATAATCGTTCAAAAACAAGAAATGAGAGCGAAAACGGCTCAGCACTTGACTATGCCCGGGCAGCTAAAGCCCGGCTCCATCGTCATTTTCTTGTCCATCAGCTTCCAGCCTGAGCGTTTATAAACACAATTCCAAAGACCTTCTTTCTTGGACTTAGTTTTCAATCGGCATGTAGAAGGTTTGGAGGATGGCGTTTCAGCTCGGCGACGGCAGTAACGTCTGCCATTATCATTTTTGTCATCTGACCATAATTCGCAATGTGTTGTTGCCGTGCCGACGAAAGTTAACCCCCCTGCAATGGCAGATTGAGGAAAGTATAGGGTTAAGGCGAAAAACAATAAGTATCTACGCATGACTGTACCTACAATGGGAAATAAAGCGTAGCTATATTTAGAACTATTAGATTATTTAATTTTTCACAAAAAAACGCCATTTTTCCCACTTTTATAATTCTTGTACGTAGGGGATAAAAAAACGGATTAATGGTTTCTAAATTTGTAAATGGTGCCCTCGGCCAGACTTGAACTGGCACGCCCGTGAAGGCAACGGATTTTGAATCCGTCGCGTCTACCAATTCCGCCACGAGGGCCAAGCAGGCGAGCAATATAACAGAAAGTTTCCTAACGTCCAGTATCACTTTACCAGAATTACTTAAAGTGCGAACCCTTCATCCCCTTACGGTTTCTAACTCCGTCGGTACTGCAAATTCTCTTTTCAAATACAAGATTAATGAGTACGTTTTGCCTAAACGCAAAAGGTGCGCCAAAAGATGCAAAAGACAATCCAATCGACGATGAAAAAGCTCTATGAGTGGTGTCAGTCACTTGCCACTGATGCAAAGGCTAAATGGGCATTGGCAGGAATTTCATTCATTGAAAGCTCGTTCTTCCCAGTACCACCGGATGTAATACTTGCACCGATGGTGCTGGCTGATAAATCACGCGCTTGGTTTTACGCTTTTATTTGCACATTGGCATCAGTTTTAGGGGCTATTCTCGGTTATATCATCGGGCGTTATCTTTTTGAGCTGATCGGGACACCCATTCTGGAAACCTATAGCGCTCAATCTGCCTTTGAAAAATTTACAAGGTTTTATACTGATTGGGGTTTCTGGATTGTGATTATCAGCGCCATCAGCTTTGTTCCTTTTAAAGTCGCCACAATTGCAAGCGGTGTTGTCGCAATGGAGCCAATAGGTTTTCTGGCGGCTTGTATCATCGGGCGCGCCATAAGATTTTACGGGGTAACTGCTGCTTTGATGGTCAATATTCGTCTTTGGTTATTTCAACCTCTGCGGCGTGGTATTATGATTAGCCTTGGCAGTCTTGGGGTTCTGGCCGCTGTTTTTGGTTTCGAATATCTCATAGGACTCGCGCCGTGCCCGCTTTGCCTCAATCAGCGTATTGCTTTTTATCTGGCTGTCCCGCTAGGGCTTTTAGCCGCTTTGACTGGAAGCAAAAAACCTAGCCTTTCAACCATCAGTTTTATGATCCTTACGCTCATATTTTTGGCGAATTCAGCTTATGGCGGTTATCACGCTGGCATTGAATGGGGCTATTGGCACGGACCAGCATCATGTGCAGTCAACGCCATGGAAGTCACAAATATTGAAGAGCTAATTTTATCTCTTGAAAACGGGGCGCCCCCATCATGCAGTGAGGCGCCATGGCGGTTATTTGGTTTATCACTGGCCGGATATAACATGCTGGCTAGCCTTGGCCTTGCTTTGCTAGCAGGGTTTCCTATCTTGTATAGAAGAAAGGAAACAATATGAATATGACAACATCTGAAACTGGTAAAATACTATCCAGAAAAACAGAACAAATGATACGCGTTGATCATGCCGGAGAACATGGGGCTGTCAGTATCTATCGCGGACAACTTGCTGTCTTTGGCAATACCGACCATAAAGCAGAAATGGCAGAACTCGTCAAACATATGGCTGAACAAGAGCAGTCTCATATGGATAGTTTCGACAAGCTTATCCTCGAAAGAAATATCCGTCCGACTGTATTGGCACCATTATGGGATGCGGCTGGATTTACTCTTGGTGCTGTCACAGCGCTGATGGGTGAAAAAGCGGCAATGGCCTGCACTGCCGCTGTTGAGGAAGTTATCGACAAACATTATGCCGATCAGATTAAAGAGCTTGAAAAAACCGGCGAAGAAGCCGACCTACGAGATATGATTGAAGAGTTTCGCGCAGATGAAGCCGAGCATCGAGATACAGCAATTGAACATGGTGCTGAAGACATGAAAGGATTTAAAGTCCTGAGGTCTTTTATACGTTTCGGCTGTCGCACCGCAATTAAGATTTCTGAAAAAATTTAATTACGGCTGAAGCTCACTATCCCAATATAGATAATCTTGCCAACTCTCATGCAGAAAGTTTGGCGGGAAACGTCTGCCAATATCGTGCAATTCATAAACAGTAGGTTGGCGAGGTTTGTGCTGCGGGAACATAGATGCTTCCTTGCAAAGCCGTCCACCCTTTTTAAGGTTGCAAGGCGAGCAAGCCGCAACAACATTCTCCCAAGTGGTTTGTCCACCAACCCTGCGCGGCACAACATGGTCAAATGTCAGATCCTGATCCGAGCCACAATACTGGCAGGTAAAGCTATCCCGCAAAAAAACATTAAATCTCGTAAAGGCCGGATATTGCGGAGGCTTCACATAGTTTTTAAGCGAAACAACGCTTGGCAAACGAATTGCTGTAGTCGGTGAATGAACTTTGGTTTCATATTCGGAAACAATATTTACCCGATTAAGGAACACGGCTTTGAGTGTGTCCTGCCACGCCCATAGTGAAAGCGGATAATAGCTGAGGGGACGGTAATCTGCATTGAGAACCAGTGCAGGACAACTTTCAGGGTTTTGAAAACGACTGTGATCGGAAGTGAGAAAAGTCTGAGACTTTCTATCCATCAAGCGCTGCATAACCTTAAAACCCCCTGCTGGTGTAAATAAATACGAATCATTATCTTACTAAGATTATAGAAGACATATTATACATGTCATTATTCTTACAAATTTCAAACAAAATGAAAATATTACACCTATTTTGTGTTTTGCCGGATTTTGCCTGACCTATATAGTGCCGAAATGACACCGATAGACAAAGCTCATATCACCCGATTTGCACCGAGTCCGAACGGCAGGTTACATCTCGGGCATGCATATTCAGCTTTAATGGCACAGAAACTCTCTGGGGCAGGTCGTTTCATTCTCCGGATCGAAGATATTGATTTAGGGCGACGGCAGCAGCATTTCATTGACGCCATTTATGAGGACCTTGCTTGGCTCGGACTTTCATGGCCAATTCCTGTGATGGTTCAATCGGACCGCTTTGATATATACCAGACCGCGCTCAACAAACTGAGGGATATGGAAGTTGTCTATCCATGCTGGGCGAGTCGGGCAGATATCAGGGATTACATCAATTCTCAACCGGGGGGTCGTGAGGCATGGCCCGTAGATCCGGATGGGGCGGCAATTTATCCAGGTTTATATAAAGATATTTCCCCTACCAAAAGAGCTTCCATGATGTGGGAAGGCGGAAATTACGCATGGCGGCTGGACAGCAAAAAAGCCGCCGCGCTTGCTAGACACAAAAACGGAGCCCTTAAATATTTTGAAGCCTCGCAACAGAAAAGTCATGAAGTCACCCCTAGCCTTTATGGTGACGTAGTTCTGGCGCGAAGGGATATACTGACCAGCTACCATTTAAGCGTTGTTGTTGATGATGCTGCTCAAGACATTTCTATGGTCACGCGCGGCATGGATTTGCAAGGAACGACCCATATTCATCGCATCTTACAAATTTTGCTAGAATACCCTGAACCAGACTATTATCACCACGATCTTGTTAGAGAAGCAGATGGTCGACGCTTGTCAAAGCGCGCTGGTGATATAGGTATTGGTTATTATCGAAGCCAAGGCTATTCACCAGAAAAACTTATTGATGAGCTACTTCCTTCCCTTACATTATAAAAATAAGAGGACAATACAGTGACTATTTTCAACTATCTTATCCCAGCAGGGCTGGTAGCTGTGAGCCTCGTATTACTTGCAGGCCTTGCAAACATGCTCAGAAATGGAAGTCCTAATACCTCTCAGCGCCTGATGCGATGGCGTGTTGGACTTCAACTCATTACAATCATCGTTGTTATGTGTGGCGTCTATTTAAGCAATTAATGAATAAACTTGCCTTAGGTGGGATAAAAACTTAGGATTTCTTATATTCTTTTTTAATGTGGCCATTTTGTCTTTTCTAACTTTTTTATTCTTATTTATACTGTCATTCATATTCCAACCCACTGCAACTCTGGCGGATGATACCTCCAGTCAAAAGCAAAAAGTTTATACTTTTGGTTTGGTCCAGCAGGACGTTGAATCAAATCCAACTGAAGATAGTGTCAGCATAAATGTTGAAGTGTTATTTCCAACAAAACTCGACAATATCCTATGGTCACCTCAGCCCGTGATCGGCGCGACCCTTAATACTGACAATGATACAAGCCAGATATATGGTGGCATGGCATGGCAATATGATTTTTCAGAAAATTTCTATACTGAGATTTTTTTGGGCGGTTCCATTCATGATGGTGAAGAGGACCCCGATACCGTTCGAGCTGGCGGACGTGAGGCACACCGTGCTTATGGATGCCCTCTAAACTTTAGAGAAAGCATTTCATTTGGATGGCGTCTAAGCACCCAATTTAGCCTTATGGCAACTGTCTCTCACATGTCTAATGCAGGTTTGTGCGACCCGAATAATGGCTTGACGAATGCAGGTCTCCGAGTAAGCCGAAAATTCTAAATTATTATAATCTTGCTATAAAACGCCTGTCGCTGTTAAATCAACTCAGGTATTTTGAAGGTAAATATGGTTACCCTTAACAAAATTTACACCCGAACCGGGGACGACGGGACTACCGCACTTGCTGACGGGTCACGACGAGCAAAATATGATTTAAGAATTGAAAGCTATGGTGCCGTCGACGAGGCTAATGCCGCAATTGGTATGGCGCGTTTACACACACAAGGTTCAACACTGGACGATATTCTAGCCCGTCTGCAAAATGACTTATTCGATTTGGGTGCAGATTTGGCGATGCCAAATGTTGAGGAAGACGAGGACAGCTCTTTTCAGCCGCTTCGCATACTGCCTGAGCAGGTGACACGTATTGAACAAGAAATTGACATGCTGAATGCCGATCTGACCCCGTTGACATCTTTCGTTCTGCCGGGCGGCGAGCCAGCAGCAGCTTTTCTGCACCTCGCACGAACTATTATCCGGCGTGCGGAACGTAATCTGATTAGACTTTCGGATGAAAGTGCCACAGATGAAATTAATGAAGATACTAAAAGATATATCAATCGCGCATCCGATCTTCTCTTCGTTGCAGGTCGCATAGCTAATAATAATGGTGCGGCAGATGTTTTATGGAAACCGGGCGCGACAAGGGGCACTTAAAGAGCTGATTTATGTTATTTTGACTAGGCCAATTCGTCGCGGATGCTTGCAAATGTAATAATTGACGGTTTTGCGCCAGATGGCTATTTTCCGCATTAAAGCAAGTGTCAGGTCTAGTTTAGAACCTGAAATAGAAAATTAAGGACTTTACGATGAAAATCTTAGTGCCCGTCAAACGTGTCGTTGACTACAATGTAAAGATTCGCGTCAAACCCGATCAAACTGGGGTTGATTTGGCGAATGTCAAAATGTCAATGAACCCATTTTGTGAAATTGCCGTTGAAGAGGCTGTGCGTCTACAAGAAGCAGGCACAGCTACCGAAGTAATTGCAGTTTCCGTCGGCCCCGCGCAGTCGCAGGAAACCATCAGAACTGCTCTAGCTATGGGCGCTGATAGAGGTATCCTCATTCAGACGGATGTTGAAGTTGAACCGCTTGCCATCGCCAAACTTTTAAAAGGTGTCGTAGAAGCTGAAGGCCCTGACCTTGTTATCCTTGGTAAGCAAGCCATTGACGGTGATAATAATCAGACTGGGCAAATGTTGGCCGCTCTACTGGGCTGGCCTCAAGGTACTTTTGCCTCTGAAATCAAACCCGAAGCTGGTAATATTGGTGTGACACGAGAGATTGATGGGGGTCTTCAAACAATCAAGCTGAACCTTCCAGCTATTGTTACGACTGATTTACGTCTCAACGAACCACGATACGCCTCATTGCCAAATATTATGAAGGCCAAAAAGAAGCCTATTGACGAGAAAACACCTGAGGATTTCGGAGTTGATGTTTCTCCACAAATCGAAATCGTTAAAGTTGCAGAGCCACCCGTACGGGAAGCCGGTGTTAAAGTCGAAACTATTCAAGAATTAGTTGATAAACTGAAAAATGAAGCAGGAGTCCTGTCATGAACACACTCTTAATTGCAGAACATGATAACCAGACCGTCGCAGACGCCACAAAGAAAGCACTTTCTGCCGCGATTGCATTAGGCAATGATGTCCACCTTCTTGTCGCCGGTGAAAACTGTGCGGACGCTGTAGCCGATGCTGCAAAAATAGATGGTGTCGCCAAAGTTCTAAAAGCAGATGATGCGGCTTTCGCCAAATTGCTTGCCGAGCCGCTTGCGGATCTCGTCGTAAGTCTAGCAGATGGCTATGATGCAATCATTACTGCCGCAACAACAAATGGCAAAAATTTTATGCCTCGGATTGCTGCGCTTCTCGACATGCCACAACTTTCCGACATTACTGCTGTTATTGACGCCAATACATTTGAGCGTCCTATTTATGCGGGTAATGCCATTCAAACGGTTAAAGTTTCAAGCGCAACAAAAGTTATGACAGTGCGCGCCACCGCCTTTCCTGCAGCAGGTGAAGGTGGATCGGCAAGCATTGAAGATTTGACCAGCACTGGCGATAAAGGCATTTCAGAATATGTTGGTGAAGAACTAACTGTTTCTGACCGTCCCGAGTTGACTTCTGCCAAAATCGTTATTTCTGGCGGTCGTGGCATGCAATCTGGTGATAACTTCACAATTCTAGAAAGCGTTGCCGATAAGCTCGGTGCCGCTGTTGGCGCTTCCCGTGCTGCGGTTGATGCCGGTTTTGTACCTAATGATTATCAGGTTGGGCAAACGGGTAAAGTTGTTGCTCCTGAATTGTATATTGCCGTCGGCATTTCCGGCGCCATTCAGCATTTGGCAGGTATGAAGGACTCAAAAGTTATCGTTGCCATTAACAAGGATGAAGAAGCCCCTATTTTTCAGGTGGCTGATTATGGCCTTGTTGCAGATCTTTTCAGCGCTGTTCCTGAACTGGATAGCGCACTATAATATTTAAGCATCTTTCAACGGATTGCTTGTAGGGAGAGTTATATGAGCATCCAAAGGATTGCAGTTATCGGCGCCGGACAAATGGGAAGTGGCATTGCACATGTCTTTGCCCTTGCGGGCTGCGATGTTTTACTCAACGATATATCTGTTGATCGAATAGAAGCTGGCATTGCATCTATAACCGGTAATCTCAATCGTCAGGCTGCGAAGAGCAAAATCACTGAAGCCGAGAGAGATAGAGCACTCGGTCAAATTCATATTGCTGCTAGCCTTAATAACATCTCTGATGTGGATATGGTTATTGAAGCGGCAACTGAAAATGAAGAGCTAAAAGTATCTATCCTCAAAGAAGTCTGCGCCGTTATCGGGCCAGACACAATTATTGCTTCCAACACATCATCAATCTCTATCACGCGACTAGCTTCGACAACTGATAGACCGGAAAAATTCATTGGCATGCATTTCATGAATCCGGTGCCGGTGATGCAACTTGTAGAGATTATCCGAGGCATCGCCACATCGGACGAAACCTATCAAAGCTCAAATGAGTTGGTACAACGAATTGGTAAAACGTCCGCCCTATCGGAGGACTTTCCTGCCTTTATCGTCAACCGCGTTCTTCTGCCGATGATTAATGAAGCCGTGTTCGCCCTTTATGAGGGTGTCGGCACAGTTGATAGTATAGACAAGGCTATGAAACTAGGCGCCAATCATCCAATGGGGCCGTTACAACTTGCCGATTTTATCGGGCTGGATACCTGTCTGAGTATCATGCAAGTGCTTTACGATGGGCTGGGTGACAGCAAATATCGCCCATGCCCCTTACTGACAAAATACGTCGAAGCTGGCTGGTTGGGCGTTAAAACCGATAAAGGCTTCTATGATTATTCCGGCGAAAGCCCGTTAGCGACACGTTAGGGTTGAGAAGCCTCAACTTCCGCTTCTAGCTCATCGGAAATTAACAGTTCGAGAAACAATTTTACTTCCGGTGCATCCCAAACTGCTTCCCCGGCTAGCCTACCAATTTCGCGTCCTTGTGTGTCAAGCAGCAGAGTTGTCGGCAAACCAAAAAGACCGGTATCCCGTGCTGCCTGACTTTTAGGGTCATGGAAAAACGCTAAATTCTTAATATCCAAATCCTTGAGAAATTTTTTCGGCTTGTCAGCACTGCCCCTATCCGTGCTCAGCGCGACCACTTTTAGCGGCTCACCCTTAAAATGAGTTTGAAGCGCATCTAATGAAGGCATTTCTTCACGACAAGGTACACACCATGTCGCCCAGAAATTCAACACCACATAATTACCCGCAAATACATCCAGCCCAACGCTTTCTCCTGCTGCATTTAAGAATGACAGTTCTTTAAATGTTTTGGGAGTTTTGTGGAATACCATTTTCTTTAAATTACCAGTCGCATAGCCTGAATAGGGCGACGCCGCAATACTGGAACTGGAGTTCGCATTTTCTTGTTCAGATTCTGCATCATCAGGGTTGCCAGAGGGGGGGGTGGTCATGTAGAAAGCCGCAACGCCGCTTAGGAAGGCAATAATAATAATTATCGGCAAAAGCCTTATTTTTGGTGTCGGTTTTGTCATGTTTCTATATGCTTCCCTTAGGAGTTTAATATGAGCCAAAAAATGTGGGGCGGTCGGTTTGGTGACGGGCCCGATGATATCATGGAAGAAATTAATGCTTCCATCGGATTTGACCAGCGACTTGCACATCAAGATGTTGCGGGATCAATGGCGCATTGCCAAATGCTTATAGATACCTGCATTTTGTCTCAAGAAGACGGTCAGACCATCTTAGACGGACTTAACCAAATAGAGAAAGAGATTTCCGAAGGTACATTTACCTTCTCAAGAGCACTTGAAGATATTCATATGAATATCGAGTCTCGGCTATCCGATATAATCGGCCCGACTGGGGGCAGATTGCATACTGCCAGATCAAGAAATGATCAGGTCGCAACAGATTTTAAACTCTACATCAGAGATACAATTGACCATTTGCTCCAACAAATTAAAACCTTGCAAACTATTTTGGCGCAAACGGCTCTGAGCCATGCTAATACCCTTATGCCAGGCTTTACGCATTTACAAATTGCCCAGCCAGTAACTTACGGACATCATTTGCTTGCCTATGTCGAAATGCTGAATCGTGACAAGGGCAGATTACATGATGCGCGTGCTAGATTAAATCAATCCCCACTCGGTGCAGCAGCTCTGGCGGGAACATCTTTCCCGATTGACCGGCATCAGACGGCAAAGGCGCTGGGTTTTGATAAACCGACGGATAATTCAATAGACAGTGTATCTGACAGAGATTTTGCTCTGGAAACCCTGTCTGCGGGCGCGATATGCATGACGCATCTATCTCGGCTAGCTGAGGAAATTGTTGTTTTTGCCTCATCGCCCTTCGAGTTTTTTATTTTACCGGATGCATTTTCAACCGGCTCGTCCATCATGCCGCAAAAACGTAACCCTGACGCGGCAGAGTTAATAAGGGCCAAAACCGGAAATCTCATCGGTCATCTGACTGCACTGCTGGTGGTGATGAAGGGGCTGCCTCTCGCCTATTCGAAAGATATGCAGGAAGATAAAAAAGGCACTTTTGAAGCGCTGGATAATCTATCACTTTGCCTCGCTGCCATGTCAGGCATGATGCAGGTCATGGAAATCAATGCCGAAGCCATGGCGAGCTTGGCGCAAGAAGGATTTTCGACAGCAACGGATCTTGCAGACTGGCTAGTAAGGGTCGGGAATGTGCCTTTCCGTGAGGCGCACCATATTACGGGTCAGATTGTCCAACTCGCCGAAACAAAAGCTTGCACGTTGGATGAGTTACCTCTTGAAAGCATGCAGGAAGTTGACCCACGTATCACCAAGGATATTTTTGATGTGTTGAGTACAAGCAATTCTGTCGCCAGCCGCACCAGCTATGGCGGCACCGCGCCTGAAAATGTGAAAGCTGCAGCGCAAGCATGGCTTAACAAATTAACTACAGCTTAGATTAAAAGCAGAATTAAGTTTAAACGGAAATGATATGACGCATTTTGCAAGACCATTTATATATCTAATGATAGGCAGTACGCTGTTTCTGTCTGCGTGTGGTGTTAAGGGGGATTTATATTTACCAAATCAAAAGAGTATGACCGACAACATTACGAATGAGTCACAATA
>NYTN01000043.1 GCA_002683515.1 Rhodobiaceae bacterium | reverse complement strand
TTGAAGAAAAACTTGATGATGCAATCTTAAAAGAGATGCCAGCGCTTGAGCGCGGGTTGAGCACCATTAAGCTAATTTCAGGTGTTGCACCATTGCTCGGTCTTTTGGGTACGGTGACAGGTATGATCCTGACCTTCCAAGCGATTACATTGTTTGGTACGGGCGATCCGAAACTCATGGCTGGTGGTATTTCACAAGCTCTCATGACAACTGTTCTGGGTCTTTGTGTTGCTATTCCGACATTGTTACTTCATTCGGTTGCAGCCTCACGCTCTCGTGAAGTTGTTCAAATCCTTGAAGAGCAAGCTACCGGCCTTGTTGCCGCGCATGCTGAATCCAATAAAGGTCGATAGGTAGGAGTTTAGCATGGAATTCAGCGAGATCATCTGGCTGTTTCTTAATCCCCTCAACGCCATTCGTGGCGTTAGGGATTTCCTTGAGATGGGTGGCAATGTCCTATTTGTCATCATGATTGTTAATGTCATACTTATGGGATTAATTTACGAGCGTTTCAGTTACTTCAAACGCGGATTTGTGCTAGTGCACGATGAAACACTGAGTACTTGGAACGCACGTAGCGATCATAAATCTTGGACAGCTCACCGTATTAGGGAGCAACTTATCTCAATCGCTAAAATCGGTGCTCAAAGAAATATGGGCTCGATTAAAGCACTTGTTGCCTTATCGCCTCTTCTAGGTCTCGTAGGGACCGTAACGGGCATGGTAGAAGTGTTTGATGTGATGGCGATTACTGGGTCAGGAAATGCTAGAGCCATGGCTGCGGGCATATCCAAAGCAACATTGCCAACAATGGCCGGCCTTGTAACTGCAGTAGCTGGCATTGCTTTTTCGACTGTTCTGGAACGGCGCGCAGACCGTGCTGTATCAGAACTCGAAGATAAATTAATATTAATGTAGGGGGGCATCTTATGCGTCGCAAACGTCAAAGAAATACCGAAGAGTCTGATATTGATATCACACCAATGATGGATGTCGTGTTTATCATGCTCATCTTCTTCATTGTGACAGCTACTTTTGTAAAAGAAAGTGGCATTGATGTTACCCGTCCAGATGCACAAACCGCCACCAAGCAGAACCGTGTCGGTATACTTGTAGCAATCAATGAGTACAATGAGATTTGGATTAATCGCCGTGAGGTCGACATTAATGCCGTTCGTGCTAATATTGAACGTCTTCATGCTGAAAATCCTCAGGGTGGTGCCGTTATTCAGGCAGATCAGAATGCTCAAACCGGTACGCTGGTTGAAGTTATGGATCAAATCCGTCTGGCTGGTGTACAAGCAATTTCAATTGCTGCAGAAGAACGGTAAAGGAGTCTCCGGACATGCCTTCATTTATCCAAGGTTTACCTAACTGGTTTATGGCTGCTGTTACAACTACAGCCTTATTTCTCGTGATGAAAATTATGGTGACCGGTCAGCAATATGAGATAGAAGAAGCTTTTGGTGGCGTTGCCATCGACTTTGTTCGTCTTGAAAGGGAGGAAGACGTTAATACGAAAGATCGTGTTAAACGTCCATCCCGTAAAGAAGCTGAGCCGCCACCGCCACCACCGCCCATGGATCAGGTGGAACGTCCGGATATAGACCCTTCTAATATTGATGCCGACTTTGGGCTATCAATGGGTCTTAATTTAAATGCTCCTGTGGATGGTGATGCACTGGCGATTGTCCGTGTTTTGCCAAGATATCCTAATCGCGCTTTGTCTCGTGGGATTGAAGGTTGGGTATTGCTTGAATTTACAATCAGTCCAATTGGTCAGGCTATGGAGCCTGTCGTAATTGACTCTGATCCAGTTGGTATTTTTGATCGCGCCGCTATCAATGCGGTTCGTAAGTGGAAATATAGACCAAAAACAGAGGAAGGCCGTGCAGTCAAGAGACCGGGTGTACGTCAGATGATTACCTTCCAAATAAGTAAGGACTAGTTATGTCAAAGCTTCGCTTTAGCTCACTTATTCTGATATTTTCTTTCATGGCATCTCCTATTATGCCCGATGCACTTCGGTTAATTGATACGGCAACTGCTCAGGAAGAGAAAAAGAAAAAGCCTAAAACTCGCCGTTCCCAAGTATTGAGTAAAGGGGCTTTTAACCAGATAACGTCCGCGCAGGAAGCTTTGTCCGAAGGAAATCACGAAACAGCAATGAATATCCTGCAGAACATGATGAAAAGTGACCGTTATAAACCTTATGAAAAAGGTGTTGCCCAGCAAACATATGCTTATGTTTGGGCGGATAAAGGTGATTATACTCGTGCATTGGTAGAATTCGAACGCGCACTTAATCTAGGTGTATTGCCTGAGCAAGTTCAACTTGATTTAACATATAATCTCGCTCAACTCAGCATAGCTGAAGATAAGCCAAAACAAGCTCTTCGTTATTTAAATCGCTGGTTCTCTCAAGTTGAAGACCCGAGTGCTTCCGCTTATGGCCTGAAAGCTCAGATTTACCTTATTATGGATAATCTTAAGCAAGCCGAGAAGAACGTGAATAAAGCAATTAGTATGTCCGACTCGCCAAAGGAGTCTTGGTACCGAATCCTACTTTCTGTTTACTTACAACAAGAACGTTATAAAGAGGCACTGCCTATTCTTGAGGTTGTTGTAGATCGTTTCCCAGGCAAAAAAGCATTCTGGCAACAATTGTCAGCCGTCTATCAAGAGTTGGGTATGGAGAAAAAAGCATTCACTGCTCAACAGGCCATGCATAGTCAGGATATGCTTAAAACAAGCAAAGAGCTTGTGCGTATCGCTCAATTATATCTTTACAATGACTTTCCATATAAAGCCGCCAAAATCCTTGATAAAGGTCTCAAGGATGGCTCAATTAAAAAGACATCTAAGAATTGGGAGTTGCTTGCAACTTCATGGATGCACTCCCGTGAGTGGAAAAAATCCCGTTCTCCATTACTGAAGGCTGCTTCAAAGTCCAAAAGCGGTAAACTTTTTGCACAATTGGGGCAAGCCTATATTCAGGATGAAGATTGGAAAAATGCTGAAAAATATCTTGTTAAAGCAGTCGAAAAAGGCAAGCTTGAGAAGAGGGAGAGCAACACATTTCTCGTTTTAGGTATTACTCAGGCGCGCCTAGGTAAGTTTGAGAAAGCCATTAAAACCTTCCGTAAAGCTGGTGACTTTGATGATACAGCTAAAGACGCTTTTAAATGGATAAGATCTCTAGAGAGACAACTCGCCGAAAAAGCGCGTGCGGAAAAAGAGAAACAAAAAACCAGTTAATTAGCTTATTGCAGTTGATTGCTGGTGCTTTGGTATTACTTTAAAGATTAGTTTCCATCGGGGTTCAGATTGAGCCCTCCATTTGCTTTGAGGTTCCATGTCTTATACAGCACCCGTTGATAGAATTAGCTTCAGTCTTAAACATGAGGCAGGTTTTGACCGTTTATTTGATGCAATTCCTGAACTAGATGCAGATTTGATATCTTCAATATTAGACGAAGCTGGAAAATTTACCACTGAAGTGATTGCACCAACCAACCAAATTGGTGATGAAGAAAAAGCTCACCTAGAAACTCAAGGTGTTGTAGTGCCAGATGCCTTTAGAGACGCTTATAAACAACTTGTGGACAATGGGTGGCCGACGCTTTCAGCTTCAGAAAAATATGGCGGACAGGGTCTGCCTATTTCGTTGGCTAATGCAGTATTTGAAATGCTTAATTCCAATATTGCTTTCACGCTTTGTCAAATGCTGACATCTGGTGCGGTGGAGGCGCTGGAAGCACATGCTTCAGAGGAGCAAAAGGAAAAATACCTTCATCAGATAATTTCTGGCAACTGGTCTGCGACCATGAATTTAACGGAGCCTCAGGCCGGGTCAGATGTTGGGGCAGTAAAAACGAAAGCTGAACCACAGACTAACGGTACATATAAAATTTACGGCACGAAAATTTACATCACCTATGGCGATCACAATATGACTGAAAATATCATTCATCTTGTTCTCGCGCGCACACCTGACGCACCGGAAGGAACGAAAGGCATTTCGTTATTTATCGTTCCGAAGTTTTTCGTTAATGACGATGGCTCTCTTGGTGATAGGAACGATGTAAAATGTATTGGCCTTGAAGATAAGCTTGGTATTCATGCTAGCCCGACCTGTGTGATGTCATTTGGAGAAAATGATGGGGCGACCGGTTGGCTCATAGGGGCCGAGAATACAGGCATGGCAGCAATGTTTACTATGATGAACAATGCGCGTTTGAATGTTGGTATTCAGGGTGTTGGATTGGCAGAGCAAGCAACTCAAATTGCAATGTCTTATGCATCTGACAGAATTCAGGGGCGCGCTCCGGATGCTCAAAGAGGTGATAATACACCCGTAGCTATTGCTAGCCACCCAGACGTTCGTAATATGCTGATGACGATGAGAGCCCTTACAGATGCAGCCCGGGCAATATGCTATGAAAATGGGGTTTTCCATGATCTCGCACATTTTAGCGGCGATGAAAAAGCTAAAGCCTTCAATGAACTTCTAACGCCCATTTCCAAAGCATTCAGCACGGATATTGCTAATGAAGTCTCTAGTTTGGGCGTTCAAATTCATGGTGGGATGGGGTTTGTTGAAGAAACAGGTATCGCACAATTTGCTAGAGACGCAAAAATTCTGCCGATTTATGAAGGTACCAATGGTATTCAAGCAATAGATTTGATTAATCGGAAACTGCCGCTTGCCAATGGGGCTATCATATCTGAGTACCTTGACCAGATTGAAGAAACTATTATTCAATGCGCTAGGGAAGAAACCCTTAAAGAGTTATCATCTGCCCTAAAAAATGGACTTGCTGATTTGAGAGTAGCTACAGATTTCATGCTGACACACCCTGATAAACTTGATCGTTTATATGGTGCTACTGATTATCTTACGCTTTTTGGTCTGGTTGCCGGTGGTCATTATCTAGCGAGAGGTGCACTTGGAACAATGAAAACTAATGAAATGATGCATAAGGTCAAAACAGCTTCGTTTTTCATGGATCGCCTCTTACCTCGCACTAAAGGTCACTTGGCTTCTATTCTTTCGACTAAAGAACACCTCGAAAATGAAGAGATTTTCCAAATAGTTGGTTAATCTGTCGGCATGAAGCATCAAGTTTTTGAAATAATTTGAAAAACTCTTTGTGTTTATTTATCGCGTTATTCATTCTATTTAAGTAATCAGGACTCATATAGAAATGAAGCATGACAGATAGCAGTATATTATCAGCAATTATTCTAGCCGCGGGTAAAGGCAGCAGAATGAAGTCGGACCTACCCAAGGTACTGCACAAAGTTGCTGGCCTTGAAATGATATTTCATGTCATCAATGCTGCTCAATCTGCCGGTGTTTCGCATATAACTGTTGTAACGTCACCTATTCAGGAAGACCTAAGAAATAACATTCTTGCCAAGGCTAGCGATGAGACCCTTACCTTGACAGTTCAACAAGAGCAACTTGGTACTGGCGATGCAGTAAAAGCGGCTTTACCTCTTACTGGCAATCCGAACAAAACTCTTATACTTTTTGGTGACACACCCTTGATGCGCCCTGATGTGCTTCAGCAAATGGTTGAACATAGTGCCGATGTAACTTTACTCGGTTTTATGACTGACACGCCTGAAGGCTATGGACGCATAATTTGTGAAGCCGGCAATCCGGTTGCTATTATCGAGCATAAAGACGCTGATGAGGGAAGTCGGAAAATTAAACTATGTAATGGAGGGGCTCTAGCTGTGAATGCGGCGCTTTTGCCAGATCTCCTTAATGGCCTAGAAAAAAATAATGCTCAGTCAGAATATTATCTAACAGATATAGTCGCGCTAGCACACGCTCAGAACATCAATATCGGTCTTGTTGAATGTCAGCAGGAAGATACGATGGGCGTTGATACGAAAAGCGGCTTAGCGAAAGCCGAAGCTCTAATGCAAACCAGACTGCGTCAAAAGCACCTTGATAATAGTGTTACAATGATTGCGCCAGAAACTGTTTATTTCTCATACGACACTGTGATTGGACCAGATAGCACTATTGAGCCGCATTGTATTTTTGGTATTGACGTTAACATTGACATATCAGTGACGATTAAAGGGTTCAGCCATCTGGAAGGTGTTCGGGCGAAAACTGGAGCTCAGATTGGTCCGTATGCACGCCTTCGGCCCGGTACGCATTTAGGGGTAAATGCCAAAATAGGTAATTTTGTTGAAACCAAAAAAGCTCATATTATGAAAGATGCTAAGGTAAATCATCTATCTTATATTGGAGATGCTCATATTGGAGAGGGTGCCAATATTGGAGCCGGTACGATTACTTGTAATTATGATGGATACAACAAACATCTCACCGAAATTGGGGCAGGAGCTTTCATTGGTTCGAACACATCCTTAATTGCTCCGGTTAAAATCGGAGAAGGTGCTTATATTGGGTCTTCATCTATCATTTCTGATGAGGTAAACGCTGACAGCCTTGCACTTACCCGCGCTCCATTAAGGGAAATTGAAGGTTGGTCAGTTAAATTCCGAATGAAAAAAAACAAGTCTGATGAAAAAAAGGACAAGTAATTATGTGTGGAATTATTGGTATAATCGGTCAAACAGACGTTACTCCTGTTATTTATGACGCTCTAAAACGTTTAGAGTATCGTGGATATGATAGTGCTGGTATAGCAACCATTAATGATAATAAAATTAGTCGCTGTAGAAGTCAGGGAAAACTAATCAATCTAGAGGGCGAACTTAAGCGGACACCGCTTAAAGGAAATATTGGTATTGGACACACGCGCTGGGCAACTCATGGCCCTCCGACAAAACAAAATGCGCACCCTCACAAAGCTGACAGTGTCATGGTTGTCCATAATGGTATTATTGAAAATTATCTTGAGTTAAAAAATACATTAAAGTCACATGGCATTTCTTTTTCTACGGAAACAGACACAGAAGTTATTGCTCATTTATTTTCCTATCATTTGGCTCATTCAGACAATATTAAAATTGCTGCTCGCAAAACTTTTGCCATGCTTGAAGGGGCTTACGCAGTCGCCTTATTGATTGAAAAAGAAGACAGGATTATGATTGCTGCTCGGAAGGGCAGCCCTCTCGTTATTGGTCATGGTGACAATGAGATGTTTGTTGGTTCCGACGCCTTCTCGCTAGCACCTATGACAAATCGGATTACATATTTGGAAGACGGTGATTGGGCCATTCTTTCGGACACAACACTTGATATTTTTGATGCTGAAGGCAAGTCAGTTGAACGCCCTATCCAAGTAAAAGATGCCTCAGCATCAATAATTGATAAAGGCCGTCACATGCATTTCATGGCTAAGGAAATTTTCGAACAACCAGAAGTTATTTCTCATACATTTGCCCATTATGTTAACGCCAATGAATCAACTGTTAAAATACCTGAAATTGATTTTGACACCTCCAATATTAATCGCATTGTGTTGATAGCTTGTGGTTCTGCTTACTATGCCGCAATGACTGGGCGTTATTGGCTAGAGACACTAGCAGAAATTTCCACTGATATAGATATTGCTTCTGAATTTCGGTATCGCGATGTGCCGC
>NYTN01000042.1 GCA_002683515.1 Rhodobiaceae bacterium | reverse complement strand
ATCCCCTTAGACGAGGGATCGGGCTTGCTGTGGGCGATTCTGGTAGGGTTTCTCTTTAGTTAGAGCCCCCACCTTTGTCTAACGCTTCTTCTTTAAACCAGCCAATAAAGGTCTCGAGTCTATCTAATTCCTCAGAATTAAAAGCTTCGGTGATAGTTTTCTCAGCCATTGCGCGGTTGAAAAGTTTCATTAAAGGCCGCCATTCGTTGTCGTGGATGTCCATTTTAAAAGCCATTTTGTGCTCCGTTGTGATGTTAAATAGTAGGGTTAGTTTTCAGTCTTGAGGCCATAATGAGCTCGCCAAATCGTCAACTAGGCTATCAATCTCAGGGCCATAATAAGCCCACCAGATGTGAATGTTTTCTGATACATATTCTTTTAAATCTTCCAATGTCTCAAAATAAGTAATAGAGCGGATAAGTGGAGCAATGTCGGATACATTCTCCCAGTGTAAACAATAGGGAGTAAAAGAGACCCCTTGATCAACAGTCACGCTACCCACTTTGACGTCACCATCACACATTGGATCGGATAAGTAGATGAATTTATAAAAGCTTGATTCAAGATCTTTTGTTGGTTGGACGTATTCAATGTCAAAGAGTGGAGCAGTCATGAGAATTTAAAAGGTGAAAATGTGTAGGGTAAAATGTTATCAGTCTTCCCATTCTGTGCTTTCAGGATTGCCACAATTGGCCGAAACATAGAGGGAGTAAATCTCTCCGATGTCGTCAATTTTATCACGGTCGTTATCAATCAAGGCTGACACATTGGCTTTGCTGATAATCTCTCCGAATGTTTTCAGGGCAGAGGGTGACATTTTGCGAACGTAGAGTTTCATGGGAAAAAAGATTTAAAGGAGCAATTGAAGCGGTAAAGTTTAAGCCATACAGAACAGATCGCGTTCACTTTGTGACCACTGCATCCCGTGCGGTAGTTTGAAACGTAGACCTATGATGTTTCCGCCTTTCTTGTCATCAGGGCGAAAATCTGACAGGTCACCATCTAGTACCTCGCGTTGTGTGCTCTGCCAGATCCAACTTGTGGGCAGTGATTGACTCCGTTTAACGTTAAAGGCAGCGGCTACATTGACACCATGGGATAAAGCTTTCCTCGCTATCTTGTCATTTTGCCTATTGTTGTGACCATCAAAACTAAACGTTAAGTGATAACCAAGACGCGCACATTCTGTCCAATTCCTCTCAAGCTTGGTGTAATCATAAAATGTTACTAACTCCCCTGTATTTTCTTTAAGATAATTAAACACCTCGAAAATGTTACGCTTGCCGATAGGAAGAATGGCGCCATATTTTGCCCGGCAGAATGTAGCGAATTCTGGAGTGATTGTAAAATCAATATCTTCATACCGAATGTCTGAAGTTCCGTTAAGTCTAATTGCTATTTGTTCCCCTAAATTCTTGTTAATTAAGCCAAGAATTGCACAAACCAATAACAGCATAAACGCCTCTTTATTGCTGTTAAACGCAATCGTTCTGCGCAATCTTGCCTGTTGTTTCACATTTAAGTAGGCTGGATTCCCCGCAAAATGTAAACATATCTTTGCACAATTCTTTGCATTCTCGCATACATTTACGCCGGAAGTATTAGCAGGAGAAAAATGTAAAATGTAAGTTTGAACGGCAGATTTTTCGGTCTTGGGATTAGTTGAGAAAATGTTTCTGGGGTTGATCTTATAAGTTTTTTCAAGATCTTTAATGTGACCCGGAAGAACAGCGCGGGAATTGTAAGGGGAAAACATGATAAAAAAGAAGGGTGGAGGTGTTGTAAGGTTGAGAATTAATCAATCAAGTCTTTAAAATCGCCGCAGCTTAAATGCTGGTTAAAGTCTTCCATAAATTCGTAAAGTGTTGCGGTAGGCAAGAATGCGATCAATTCACTTAAAATAAGATTAGAACCCAATGATTCGGCGGCGGCCATAGCGTGAGCTCTAGCAGTGGCAGGGCTAAGGTCAAAGGAAGACATAACAATAAAGAATAAGTTTGCAGAATTAAATATTAATTAGCGGCCGTGGATTTGAAGCATACAGGCATCGACTGACTGACCAGATTGGCGGCAAGATAAAAATGCCCGTTGATCTTCAACTGCTAAGGAAGCAAGGAAGATCACACCCAAAGGAGCAAGAAAGGCGACCACCAGGGCTGTCGCGCTTGCTTTAAGTGCTGCTGCGTTTGTCATGGCTGAAGAGATGGAAGAAGATCGGCGGCGCATCGCTGCGCCGTTGAGAGAACAATACAGCCAAAGCGGCGATTGAAACGGCAACGATACCAATCTGGGTACACCTTTTAAAGTGTCCATCGATCGCTCACGTTGACTTGACGGATACCGGCGAACGATGGTAGGGGCTGCTGATTCTGCTGCTGTGACTGCCTCGGAGATAAAAGGAAACGCGCCCGTGCGAAGTACCACGAACCATGGCATTCTGTCAAACAATCCGTTTTTGGTATCACTGCGAACATTAACGACTGAGAACCCTTGGCATCACTGGCGATCTGCGGAAACATTCGCTAGGGGTGCCAGTACCTGGCAAGGGTTAACGCCGCTTGTGGTCGCTTGTGGGAGCCTCTCAACAGTGATTAGCGCTGCTAATGATTCCGGCGCCATTGATACGGCAAAAAATGCTTTTTTCTCTTTACTTTGCAGCGCCAATTTTTTCGGCATTGTTGTCATAAACTGCATGATCAGTTTGTGTCATCGCCGCCACGTTTTGGCGTGGCGTCGTGACACACTACGGCGAAACGGTAGGCAACACTTAAGCCAAATAATTCAGGGAAAAAGTATAAAGAATAGAGTGTATCAAATGTTACAAAGTGAAATAAAAGAATACCAAGTCACCATAAAGCTTCATCTATTGCAATTGAGAATCATTGTCAATAAAAATACCAAGTCACCATACGGCTTCGCTTATTGAGAATGAGAATCATTATCATTGTGACAATTTTGCAACTGGCACACGCTTATTGAGAATGAGAATCATTATCACTTCTTATTGCAATTGAGAATCATTATCAATAACTATTGAGAATGAGAATCATTATCATTTTTTATTGAGAATGAGAATCATTATCATCAAAAATCCTCCTCCGCCCCTAGATAGGAACCTAGCCGGATCCTAGATAGGAACCTAGCCGGGTCCAAGATAGGAAGCCAGCCGGGTCCAAGATAGGCTTCTAGCCGGATCCAAGATAGGATTCTGGCCGGATCTAAAAAAATGTCAAACACAAAACCAGACGGATCTTTTTTTTCACCTGCACGCACCTGGCTCGTCCTCAAAAGGTAAAACTGTCGCACCGCTTTCGATCACAAGACGAAGCTGCGGCCCACTTAATTTATCTTGCCATTTTTTGCCATTTTTACTTGTGCGCATGATGAAGTATGCCCCACGCGGTCCTCTGAAAATCACATTATTTCCCATCATTTGACTATTTCCAACATGGCGTGCCAAGTGCCTGGGTAAGAGCCGCCTGGGCGATGAAGTTCATACCATTTCCCAGCAACTTCCATACCGCCTTCGCCATCGCTTTGGATGTCGTGCTCACGAGCCCAAATGCCTATGCACTTATCACCGTCAAAAACACCTATGTAATCGTCATCGTCTTCCATGCATCGACGAACATGAAAGATTAAATCCCGAAGACGGGCCGCTTGGTAGCGGCCCTTTGCCGGAGAGAAGTAAGGTCCGAAATTCTGGTAAGAGACAATGTTGTGCATGATCTGTTGTTGATAGGAAACGATGGGAAGTGAGTTAATGATTCTGCTTTAGATAGGAGGCGTGAGCGTGAGTTAATTTCAAATGATCCTCAAGATCACCACTTGTGCGAAGCCCTTGGTCGAACAACTGTTTGAGGTCATTTTGAGTGCATTCTTCGCACCACTTTGCAGAAGCCGCCCAAAATGGATATGAAGGATGATGGCTATGCCAAAATTCCATTTGCTTGTGCATGCTGTTCATTAAACGCTTAGGCGCCTTCTGAAACCGTTCCCAAATAGCATCTTGCTTGATGGCAGCTTTCTTCTCACGCTCTTGACGCTTTAAAGCATTGGGAGCAAGTTGTTTCGGAATAATTCGATTAGTGGCAATCTCTACGACCATGAAATCTTCGCGCTCAGTGGCTCCATGCTTCCAGATGTAGTCCAAGCTGTTGCTGCAAAGGGTGTAACAATTACCGCAGGAGAAAAAAGCAAAGTAAAGCTTTGGCTTTGTTGAGTTTCTTTTTACCACCACTCCATTGCTCAAAGTGGCGATATATATGCGCCCACGCTTCGTGGGCTTTTCAGTGATTTCAGCAGTAATAGTCATGATCAGCGGCGCTTGAGAAGGTTTAGGAAATGCTCGGCTTCCCATTCCTGTGAGAAGTCTTCGGAGATGGACTGGGTGCGTATTGAAAGCTCTGACTCGCGCTCCCATTCGTAAACGTGCCAGCCGTTGTTGCCTTGCCGAACGCCGTACCCCCAGTGTTGGAGTTCGCGATCAGCTTGAATGTCGTCGAAGTGTGAAACCATGATCAGGAAAAAGTGGACATCGCTGCCCATGCACAAGAATATATAGGCAAAGGAGGGAGGCTGTCAAGCCTCCCTCCAAGTCAGCCAGCGCAAAGGGCACGCTGGCCAGCAGTGCTCACTTGACGGTTTACGGAGGTGTTGCGACCGGCAGTAATTCCAGCTTCAGTGCCATTTCCTCCGTAGGTTCCACTACTCCCCCCAGAAAGGCGCGGATAACGCCGTTTTTGCAGAGCAGTGACTTCGCGCCGCTCAATCTCGTTCCGTTTCTGCACAGCCAATGCAGTACTTTCTGCAATGGCAAACGAGCCTGATTCTGGGTAGACAGCTTTTTTCTGCGCTCGCAACTTAGACCCAATGACGCGAACAAAACCTTTACGAAAGTTATTGCGAAAAGCTCTTGAGTCAGCTTCGGTGCCAGCTATTTCTTTTTTGGCTTTATCGGCCAGACTCTCCATCACTTCACTGAGATATTCGTAATACAGCTCAATTTGAATCTTATTGCCCTTAGTGGCTAGCACTTCGATAATGCGATGCGTGGCGTTGCTGTTTTTTAGTGTGAAGTTGAAATATTTGCTTGCAGTAGTGTTGACAGTGGTGCCGTTGAAATGCGAAGCGACAGCGTGAAGCAGGTTCCAATCAGCGTGATCTACACGCTTGAAAGGAGTTTTGGTGGCACACCAATAAACAGCAACGTCGCGCTCAGGATCGTAGTCGGGAGAACATTCGTCAGGAAAGATGCCGTGCTCACGGCAAAGCTTCTCAACAAAATGTGCAGCGTTGGCTGCTTCGCCGGCATTGCCACTCTCCTGCATACGGAGGAGCTTGGCGATCTTGGCTTTGATGCTGTCCATTTTTAGACGGTGCTGTAGGAGTCAGACGCGGCCATCCCTGACCACAAAAGAAGTGTATCACAACAACGGACTAAACCTCAAACCCATTGAAAATCCGACAGAACCTTTCTGGATGCAGCTCACGACACTCTTCATATCCTTGCTGGTCAGGCTTGATATCAACGTCTACAGCCAAAGCAAAGACCGTGGCACAAATTGCAGAAAGGCCCACCAATAAAATGACAGGAGAGTGGTTCATGATGTATGCTCGTGAGGTGAGTCGGTCCTGCACCATACCAGGTGCCTCTTGTCCGTGGAGCAAGAGCCGTGAGGGTGGACGGGTTTGTTAAGCGAGGGTGCATTACCTGTTGGGATGTGCCTAGGAGATCGCTTTTCCTAAAGGGGTTTAATAGGTGCACCTTTAGAGTCGGCCCATCGGAGGCTCACAAACATTAAGAAAGGGCCTCAAGGCCCTTTTTCTATGGCAAGATGCAGGGCGAACCTTTTTAACTTGCAGATGAACGACACCGATCCAATTACTGAGGAAGAAATGGAACGAGCTACTGACACATTTTTTCCGCTATTGCGTGTTGTGCAAACGCAGATGCCAGACGGGTCTTCCGTAGAGGACACGTTAAAAGTTATGGAGCATGTTGCCACCCTTGCCCATCGGCTCCGCAAGCAGAAAAAGAAGGAGGAAGCTCAAAAGCGATTTGGGCTGGTTCCTAATTTCAAAGGCAGTTTTGAGAGTTGATATCAATACAAGCCTGGCATTCAGCCAGGCTTTTTTTTGCCAAAATATAAAAGAAACAATGGAAAATGAAAAGCCTTCAGCATCATGTCAAAAAGCTTGCAGAGCTAATGAAACAAGCGGATGCTCTTGTAGATCGCAAGAAAGCGGCAAAATTGATCAAAAAAGCAGAAGAGCGGGCAGCGAAAATTCGCAAACGGTGCCACGCTTCAAGCAAGCTTCAGAAAGAATCAGACTCGCAAAATGGTTTAGATCAGGAAAGACAAGAAGCTTGTGACCAGTAAAGTCCACTGGATGCTTGCCTTAATTCATTGGCGATACGACTACCTCTGCTGCCTTTCAAGGGCACATCTCGCCACTCCACGGCAACGCAATGGATTTCCCCTAAAGGTTCTAACACTGCATATCTATGGGTGCGATCAAGCAAAGCTTGACAAGCGGCTCGTTTTGTTTTAGAAAGCGGTAATTCTGGCTCTTCTAAATTAACTCTGGCAAAGTCAGCAATTTCAGAAAGGTCATCAAGACTGTCGGTTGACAAGATAAAATACTTGCCCTTCTGCCTACCCTTGCTCCAGGCTGGGTGAAAGTTGTCTTCAGCCATCTGGAGCACGTCACTTGCCAGTGCTGGTGGAATGCATATATCGACAGCATGCATTTGATCATTCATCAGCAGATCTCCCCCAATCAGTTTCCTCTTGGTCCTCGCGACGATTGTATTCGTCGCAAACGGTGCCAATGGCTAACTCTTTGACCATGGCAATCCATTCGTCACTGCCACTGAAACTACCTACTGTTTCAAGCGTGGTGATGCAGTGGCCAACACGGGTGGCATCTACGGTTGCATTTAAGGCTTCTCTGGTTTGATCAGTGTCGACAAGCTCTTCGACATATGCTGTGTGATACGCAAACCACTTGCCGAGTGCAAACAAAGCTATTTGCCTCAAGGTTTCATCGCCATACTTTTCTGTCAAGCGTAGGATTTGCTCTCCCAGATCAGGCGTAATAGCAATGATGTGCGGATCTTCAAAAGTCTCCTCTACAAGGCTTTCAATGTCAGGACGTTGTTTTTGCTTCGCCTCCCGCGTTTTGCGCAGAAAATCGTCAACGGTGTCAAAAGAAGTCAACAGTCTTATGCGATAGTCTCATGTTGGCGAGGTTAGCCAAATAAGTCAAGTATCGTCTGTTTTTCTTCGTTTTAAGATTTCTCCACCCGGACCCAACTCTTCGTTTCCATCGTCACCAAAGTCAATAGAAATAGCGCCATCTCTAATTTCATCAGCTTTTTTAAGTTCCTTCTCCTTGTCAATGGTGGTTGAAAGATCTTGCAAAAACTGGCGATAGCTTTTGTCTTGATTCTCTTCACGTTTCAGCTCATGCAGGCCAAGCAGCTTTGCCTGCTCTACCAAAGAGTTTTTGGCAACATTTAAAAAGCCGTGGTCACCTGCGCTTTCTTCAACGCGGATGATTGTGCCCCCTTTGCCATCATCGCTATCTTGAACAGTGGTGATTTTTTTTCGTTTGCTGTGCTCAAAGTTTTCCAGGGCCTGTTCTTTTAAATCCATTTGCTCTTTAAGCAGACGTGCTCGATGCACGTCTGCTGATGCAAGTAGTTTTTCCGTATAAAGATTACGGTTGTGGTTCCGATCCGCGTGAACAGTTTCTTTGGAAAGTTGTAAAACGTTTGCAATTTGACGATTGCTTAACTTTGCCGCAAGAAGTTCTTGCACCATATATCGACGCATGCCGATAAGGTTTTTCGCCAAGCCAACTCCTGGCTTGTTTTTTTTGCGAATTTTTTCAATGTCTTCCGGCGCAAGTCCTGCGTCAAGCAGGACTTTCACCCCGTACTTCAACTCTTCCTGACTATCAGAAAGTTCAAGGTCTGGACGAGCCATGTCGGTCCTTTTTATTGATAGTGAATCCGTTGTCGATCAAGGCCTTCAATGCTTCAAGATCGTTGCGCCAGTGGCGTTCGCCTTTAGGGCTCACTGCACCATATAGATAACGAGGCGCTGGCTGTGGCCCTCGTAAGGGTGTTGAGAAGCCGAAATGTATCCGACAGATAATCTCGACATCATCATGCTTCAGCGAAGGAAGCGTTTCAACAGGCTTGGGAGGTTTAAGCATTACTAAACTTAATCTCGCCTATTTTGGCAGATGATTCTTGTTTGGTATGCTCGTTAGCCGCTTGGGGCGGCTCCCTCGCGCTTAGGAGTAGTGAGCTTAATCAGGCGACTTAGCTAACCGGCTGGTCAGCTCGGGATGAGTCTAAGCATGCATGTCAAATTTCAATGTGCCAATGTGCTTGCCGTCCACGCGCTCGCCGTCTAGATCGCCGGGTTTTTACGTCGTCGTCTATCTCTTTAGCAATCTCCTCTTCCTCGGAATGCACTCCGACCAAGGAGATTTCAGACGCAAAAAAAGAGTGATCTGCATCAAGCACAAAACCACCCAAAAGCGTTCTTTTTATTGTAAGTAACAATTAAGATTAATTAGCCTGTCTTGCAGAGTCGGACGGGCGGGGAAAGCGGAAACGCTTTCCCCCGTAATTCAGAACAAGCAGTCGTCCACGTTGACGGCGACTGCTGGCTGTTGCTTTTCGTTCGATTGCGCTGGCTCATTATCAAAATTACCAAAATCCGGCTCTTGGTAATCCCAAGAGTGATACATCCTGGCTCTCGTATCATTTGGTCCGACTTCCCAGGAACAATCGATCAGCCCTTGGCGACGTGCTTGTTCCAACAGTTTGCCAGCCTGAGCAGAAGCCATTGGAGGATTAACTGCGCTCCTGGCTTTATAACGATCAAAACGCTCGAAAGCGCGGTTATTTAGAGCGTTTACAAGCTTGTCTAATTCCTGCCTGCCCCCATCGATCGGGCCGTCGTAGTTCCATCCGTAACTGCCTTCAGATCTGGTGAGAAAATGCTTGCCTGCCAATCCAGAACGGCTTTTTGTCCATTCAAAAATAAATTGATCGCTGTTGCCGTTTTGCTCCTGTCGATACAGTTTGACAACTTCTGACACGTTGGCCTCAAAACTGGAGCTGTCTCGAATTCCTCCGCTCTTATTCAGGTGGTGAAGAATGACAATGGAGCAGCCGTAGGTGTTCGCGATATCACGAAGCTCATATATACAGTTGCCAGCATCAGAGCGTACAAGGTCAACATCCATGCCAGCCAGACACGCTGTTAGGGAGTCAATCATCACAATCTGAGGCCGTTCACGTTTTACCAGATCCAGCAGTTGCGGAATGTTCTCGAACCTCCAACGCTCGATCAGCTTGACCCTGCCGTAATCAAGAGTGTCATCGCCGTAGCCAATAATTTGAAGCTTTTCGGCTGCATCAACCACTGGCTCGTCACATTGGATAATGACAGCGGTGCCTTTTTTGCAGCGGCGATTGCTCCAAGATTTTCCCGTTGCGATGTGTAGTGCCCAGTTATATAAAAGAGTCGACTTACCAGAACCTGGGGCTGCAGCCAGGAGCATCACACTGCTCTCAGGCAGTATTCCGGCAATTGTCCACTTTCTTGCATCTTCAGACAAGGCGATCGTTTTGGCGTCGAGCACCTGCAGTTCTTCTTTGCCATGAATGCGGGCTTTTGCTTCGGCCAGCAATTTGTCGACAGTCGGCTGCGGCATCTTGACGCTGTGCCGATTGAGCCATTTCTGCGCTTCAAAAGACGAGCGAGTGTCGTTGGCATACAAGCCAACCATCTGCTCAAAATTCTGAATAATTTCTTCGTATGAAGGAAGTCCGTCAGCACCTTCGTGACGATCTTTCGTGACAATGGATTGAAGAATTAGATCCTGAGTGGCGCCTTCGTCAACCCAATCTCCTACGTCGTAGCCGCCTTTTGACGGAAGACTTTCCCATTCAAACGACTCTGGGTCAGCATATAAAAACTGAGCGCCGGGATTATCCGACGCCACTTCTTTCATAAGAGCAACGCCGGGCTCGTCCCTGTCAGGACAGAGCACGACTCTGTGATTATTGAATAGCGACGAATAGTCGCCATTTGTACGGTATTGGCCGCTACCTCCCAAGAAAGTTACAGCAGGCAGTCCAATTTCCCAGAGCTTATCTGCACACAATTCGCCCTCCACAATGAATACGGGCTGCTTGCTAACAGCAGCCATTTCAATGGCTTCTTTGTATCTGTACGGCAGCACCTGAGCGCGAACTTCTTCCACCAAAGTTTTGCGTTGAGAGCTGCCTTTTTCGATGGTTGGAAAGTTTTGGAAGATCTGCTTTTTGCCAGATGCGTCGTTCCGAACAACTTCTACAACTTTGTCGCCGGAACGGTTTTCGTAATTAAAAGTGTACTTTTGAGACGGTCGGTCGGGTCTTTCCCATCGAGAAAGTGGCGCAATCATATTTCTAATTTCAGCACGGTGTTGATCACTAGAGTCGTTAAAACAATTCCATGCCCCTGTTTCAGAATTAACCGAGAGGTTTGTGCCTTCGCACACGGGGCAGTTGTATTTCCCTTTTTCTTTGGCAGGGTCCAGCTTGTCAATGTGGTCAAGGATTGAGAAGGACATATATGGATTTGAAACCCAGTTGTTCTAACAGCGATTCAGAAACCCGCAACGCATGTGAATCTCTGTGAATGCGTGCCAATAGATACAAAGTTGCTGGCTTAACATTTTCTTCTTAATTAATGGTGGCACACCCTGCGTGTGATGTGTAGTTTGTGTCGAGCTGCAAAACCTAACGCAGGCAGCTTTCAACCTCTCATGACAAACTTGGCTCATGGGGAACATAAAAAGCGCCGCCATGTGCTCTTCACAGACACTGCTTGGGATCATCTTGCCGATATCGCGCACGATGCTCGACTTTCAAACAGTGAAACGTTAGAGCGCTTGGTGCGTTCAACCGCCCCTTGGGAAGGCAGCGCAACTCTTGCCAACAATGCTTGGGAAGAGTGCTGTGACTTCACCAAAGAGAACGTCGATCCCTCCGATCTCTTTCCAGATGACAGCTTCTGACCTTTTGGCACGACTACGTGCCTACCTCGCAGAAAACGAAGACTGCGAAGTGTGTCTCTATTCAGAGCAATGTGTCTTTGAAGAGGCCTTTGATTTCAAACATTCAGAGGTGATTACAGATGTTCGCGTTGTTAACGATTGGCCTCTCCCAGGAGAAAGCTTGATCGTCGGCGACTCTGAAAACCCTGGAAAGTACCTCGTCCTCTTTTACAACTCCAATGTCGACTCCTGATACACATTCACAAGCTTTACTTGCAGATCGCATGAACGGCAATTTTGCAGCTCTAGAGATCTCCGGCGAAGCTTTTGCCGCCGCTTACGACACCCCTGACATTGGTCCTCACATTGAAAAGGACTACAAAGGACTGTCTTATCTGTCCTGGCCTTTTGCCTATCGCTACTTGAAGCAGCACTTCCCCTCTCTGTACGTAGCTTTTGAGGAAAAGACGTTGGGTGAGGTGGTGTTCGGCACGCCTGGCGCTTACTACGTCCGCCCTTATCTGACAGACGGATGTCGTCGGACTGTGGCCTTAGTCTTCCCGATCATGGATCGCAAGCACAATGCCATCAAGGAACTTGACGGTCGAGCTATCAGCGACAACTGTCAGCGAGGAGCAGTAAAAGCCATTGCGACTTTCACTGGCCTGGGTTTACGTCTTTATGCCGGTGAAGACATCCCAACGGAGGAATCCAATGGCAACACTCAACGGGCGAAAGCCTCTTCTGCAAAGAAAGCTCCAGCAACTGAAAAGCCTGCCATCCAAGCTTCCAGCACCTTCGACGGCAAGCAGTCACTGGTTGACTTCTGTCAGGCAAACCCCCTGAAATACGAAGATTCTAAAGCTTGTCAAATGGCAGTAAAAAACACCCTTGAAAGCGTTGGCCTTAACACTGGAGCCAATGTCAAGAGGCCTGAAGACTTTGCTAACACCATCACCACACTTGTGGCTGCATGGACAAAAGACAAAGGTGTCAAGGTCACCAAGGCCGAGATGACCAGTCAGCTCGATGCCATCAGAGCTGCCTGCCTTTCAAGCACAACAGAAACAATTGCAGCATGCGAGAAATTTCATGCCGCAAAAAAGTAGATCTGGCCGCGGCCTCGCTAGCCCTAGCGTTCCATGGAATTATTTGCTTTGACCGAGATGACGGTCATTTCAACCCTTCTTAAACGAGGTTATTCCGATGATCCACTTGGTTTATTTGTGGGCGTTAGCGCAGGCGGGATTGCTGCCTGGCTCGTCATCTCTGCCATCTGGAAAATAACCAGTGGCCTGTTTCGACCTCCAACTTGAACGCCTAATGAAGCTGAAGCGCTACGAACCCAACAGAATGCAGATCAACAAGAAGCGTTATTACGTTTCTGAAGATCTGCCGAACATAGATAAAGGCATTGTCCTACCGTCTGTGACAACTGTTGCGTCGGCAACAGCTCCCATTGGGAAGACAATGGCTCTTATCAATTGGAGGAAAAGAGTCGGCGACTTTGAGGCAAACCGTCGTACTCGCAACGCCGTGGAGCGGGGAAATTGGCTCCACGGCGTTCTTGAGGATCAGTTCAATGGGGAAGATATTGAAACGCATTTCGATGCATTTCCGCAATACATCCCCTATTACCACTCCATTGAATCGTTCCTTGAGCGCATAGACGAGCCATTGCTCGTCGAAAGCGCAATTGCCTGGTTCTGCCCGTCCAGGGAGATTGGATATGCAGGCACCTTTGACATGCTGGCAACCATGAAAGACGGCGGTTACGCCCTTCTCGATTGGAAGACCAGCTACAAAGAAAAGCCTGACTATCAGTTGGCCGATTATCGGATGCAACTGGGTGCCTATACGCAAGCAATCGAGCAGATGTATAACATCGAAATCGAGCAAGCGCATTGTGCCATCTCTATCTACGACCCCGATAAAGGGGAAGGGCAAGAGGCTCAAATAATGAGCCTCAACGGTACTGAACTCATTGCTCAGGCCGGAATTATGGCGCAGAAGACCCAGCAATTCTTCAACGATCACTATCCAGGTGGTCAACCTTTCGCTATATCCGTAGACAGGGCTGCATAGTCTTATCTACGGCGCTAACTTTTGTTCTGATTCTTTTTCACTTCAATGGCAAACCAGCCCATCTACAAGGCCGACATCCAAATCCCCGCCGATGTTTTCAAGGAGGCTAAAGAGGCAGGGCCTAATGACAAGGGCCTTTACACAATCACTGCGTCTTTCTGGAACAATGATCGCCGCCAGAATGAACGTCAGCCCAACTACACCGGCCAGGTGCAGGTAAAGGGTAAGCGTGACGGTGCTAAGGGGTATTGCTCCATGTGGGACAACTCTGGCGGCACACCTGCTGCAGTCGGCGCATCGTCTGCTTCTAGCGAAGTTCCCTTCTGATCTCCTATCAGGGCGCCCATTGGCGCCCTTCTTGCCTTATGTCAACACGAGTGTGCAGATCCTGTGACTATTGGAAAGAAATTCCCAGCGGCATCGTTTTTATTGAAGGCGATAGTGTCCGCCCTGCTGGTGAGTGTCGGATTAACCCTCCTGCCCCTGCCCTTGAACTTGCAACCCACGCCTACGGAGAGTGGGGGCTAGTCAATTGGCCTATTACTGGAGAGATTGAATGGTGTGGCAAGTTCTCAGCTAAGCCTGTAGAGAAGCCTGCCGTTCACGTTCAACCAGATCAAGCCGTGACTGCTGCTACTCCCAAGCGCACCACCCGTCGTTCCAGTAAGAGCAAGCCTTCATGATCAAAAGTTTGAACGTCCTGGCGAGAGAAGTGTCCCGCACTTGGGACACTCAGCCTCTGGATCAACGTCCTGACACAATCAAGCGAATTCTTGACTTGCGAAAAAAAGGCGTTTCTCTCCGAATCATCAGCCTTGCTGTAAACCTTTCTCGCGAAACAGTTCGCCAGATTGTTAAACAACATGCTCGCAATTGAGTGGGCAAATTTCTTCACGATGGCAGTTTTAAGCCGAAACCTTCGTCTTTTAAACGTGCTGAGTGGATGGCCCAAAACCCAACACCTTTAGAAGTGTTTCGCAAAGGCACCGCAGTCAAAATTTACTCTGGATGCGGGTGGCAAACAGGCACAGTGATTGAGTCAAATCGCCGCTGCTGCACAGTCTTTGTGAAAGCCAGGAACAAAAACGTCACGGTCTTTGACCGACGCAACATTCAATCCACCTAATCATGTCTCATTGTTCTTCTCTTGACATCAACGAGTATCAGCAAATGGCTCGTAAAACGGCCATCTACCCAGATGCTGGCAATCCCAACTCCAAGGGTGCCAACATCACCTACCCAACACTTGGCCTTTCCGGTGAAGCGGGTGAAGTGGCTGAAAAGGTTAAGAAAGTTATTCGCGACAAAGGAGGTCAATTTGACGATGACACTCGCGCTGCTATTTGCAAGGAGCTTGGCGACGTGCTTTGGTACGTTGCTCAAATTGCCTCTGAACTTAATCTTGATCTTTCCAATGTTGCTCAAGGAAATCTGGACAAATTGGCAGATCGTGCGAAGCGCGGAAAGATTAAAGGTAATGGCGATGACCGCTAAAGTATGACAACCTTGCGTTGTCGACATGAGCGCTTTAGAAGATCAGTTCTTGGGACTATGGCAAGCCAAGTTTCCTTCAATCGCGCTAGAACGGGAGTTCAGTGATGTTGAAGAATGGGAACGTGACTTCCAAGAACGATACTCAAAATCTAAGCGCTCAAAGCGTTATCGAGCTGATTTCGCGCATCCGACAAGCAAATGCATCATCGAAATTCAAGGCGGCACTTATATGCGCGGCAGGCATGTCAGTGGATCCGGCTATGAGCGTGATGCGCGGAAATTCAATTTGGCGATGATGAGTGGTTGGAAAGTTTTTCTACTTACTTCGACCACGGCCAAAGACCACGCTTGGATTGAGATGATTGCAAATTACGTTGCCTCTCAATCTCACTAGCAGCCTCTTCCATCAGAGTCTCCGCAGCTTTGAGTTCGCTGTCACGCAATGTCATAGCTTGACGCAGCTCAATGTTCTCTAGGACAAGGGTTTGCAGGGCTCCCTGCATATTGCTCCAGCCTTCTAGTAAGTTTTTAGCAACTTCTTTAAGTTGCTCTGTACTACTGCAATCTTCAATGGCTTTCGTTTGAACCGACAGAGCAAACTCCCTTTCCAAGCTGCGTTCAAACGGTCCCATTTTGACTGTGCGTTTCATCCCATCGTAATCAATTATTACTGGAATCTTGTATTGCATGGTTTTTCTCTGCCTTTAACTACGCTAAAGGGCATCCAGTTTTCTGTTGTTTGACCAAGCGTTGCTTGTGGACGCAAATTCCGAACCAATACGGGTGGTTCTCCCTCCAGCCAGGTTTTCCGGTCCCCGCCGTAGCAGAAAGCACAAACTTCAACAAGGGGAACGAGTGGTTCTTCTGTCACTAACTGCTGGCGGATGGGTCTACTCAGGTTTCAAGGGACACATTGTTTCGATATCCTTTGAGACAGATTCCAGAGGACGTTCGTGCCCACGAGCGACTGTGGAATGGGACGAGTGTTGTGCTCGCTCGTCACGAATTAGCACTCATGCCCTTTCCAGGCTTCGTTTAGACCAATGACTGACTTCACAAATCATGATCCTCTCTCCGATGGCATCAGTTCTTTGCGGCTGCTCGACTATATGGGCAGTTCAATTGACATCGTTAACGATGCACGGCAGAGCTTTGACGCTGAAAGCCCAGAATTTACCTCGAGGGACCAAAAGCTTCTCAATTACTTGGTCAAGCACAAGCACACCTCTCCTTTCCGAGGCGTTGTCTTCAAATGGCAAGTGAAGGCTCCGTTGTTTGTAGCCAGACAATGGTGGAAGCACGTTATTGGAGGCACCTATGCAAACGATCAGCTCGGCTGGAATGAAAAAAGTTTTCGTTATTGCGTTGCTGATGACGAAGAGTTTTACATGCCCAACACTTTTAGGCGGCAAAGCCAAGACAACAAACAAGCTTCCACTGGCCCTTTAAATGGCCGTGGACAAGGCGTTGCAGAAGCTGCCTACTCTGATGCTCTTCTGGTCATGAAGGCCGCCTATCAGACGCTCCTAACAGCAGGTGTGAGCAAAGAGCAGGCGCGAGGTATCTTGCCCACCTGCCATTACACATCTTTTGTGTGGACTTGCAGTCTGCAAGCTTTGCTGCACTTTCTTAGCCTGCGACTGCCAGAAGACTCCCAGTGGGAAATCCGTGCGTACGCCGACCACATGGCGCAGATTGCTGAGCCTATTGTTCCTGAAGCCTTTGACGCCTTTTACGAAAATGGTCAAACCTTTTGATCCAGTTTCCCGACCCCAGCACTACACCTCTGCATCCATTGAATGCATTGAGGCCATTGCAGCGCAACTATCGCCAGACGAATACAGAGGATTTCTGAAAGGGAACGTCTGCAAATACCTTTGGAGAGAAAAGCAAAAAGGGGGCCTTCAGTCTCTGAAAAAAGCTGAATGGTACTTGGATCGCTTAATTGCATTTGAGGAGGCATTAGTAACTCCAGTCGAGTCACCTGTTCGCATGGATCAAGAAACTATTGGCACTTCGTTCTACGAAAAAGCTAAGCAAACTGCAATTCCAGATGCTTGAGATCTTCTAAAGAAAAAGGGCCACGTCGTGGCTCTTTTTTTCTTTCTTTTTGACACATGGATTGCTGTACAACACGCTTGTCTGCCAAGAACTGCCAATACTCTTCTTGCCGAGTGTGAGAGTCAACGAATGAATTAACAAACACCCAAGCAGTCAGAATCTCTTCTCGCTCTGGCGTCCAGAACTGTTGCTGTCGCCACCATTCAAAGACAGGCAAGTTGGTTTTCTGCAGATTGCATCGCTGGCATGCTGGAACAAGATTCCAACGAGCAAAATGCGGTCCTGACTTGCTTTTAGGAATGACGTGATCGATGGTCATCTGACTGTGCCATTGACCGCAGTAAGCGCAAGCCGCTTGTCCCAGTGGACCTCTCAATGGATAATCGCTATATATCGACTTTCGGAACAATCTTCGGGCGTCAGATTTGCGTATTTCGATGAGGCTATGCAGGTAATCATCAGGCTCATACGCAACAAACATGAAGTGCCCTCTTCAGTTGTGCTTCTAATCTACAAGCTTTTAAATGACGATTGGTGACGCTTATAATGAAAGCTAAGAGGAGGCCTCATGAAGATGTGGAGCGAAAGCTTAGGCCAGTTTGTGGCGACCGTGACCGCCGGAATGCTTCTTGCTACTGGCGGAATGCTTATCACGGTTGGCAATTCTCAGATCAAAGTAGTTACGCAAATTGAAAACATTACAGAAAAATTGCAGCTATTAACTGATAATGTTTACAAGCTAGAAGAGCGCGTTCGTTCCTTAGAAATTCGCCGCTAGCCTGGAAACGACGTAAGCAGTATTTACCATGTCTCCCGCAGAGTGGTTCTTCATTGGCGCAATCGTTGTTGGCGCCGCCGAACACATCATTGCAGCAAGTTCTCTAAAAGAGAATTCCACAGTGCAATTGGTCCTCACCATCCTCAAGCGCATTTTCCCTTCCGACGCAGCTAAGAAGTGACTACGGACATCCCTAACACTTGGGAAGGCATTTATGCCTACGCCAAGGCGTCGGGAGCCAAGTATCCAGAGCTTGTTGCGGCGCAATGGGCGCTGGAAAGTGGCTATGGCAAGCACCTTGCAGGCAAGAATAACTTCTTCGGCTTGAAAGGGAAGAATGGCACCATGTCACAAACTCAGGAATGGGTGAATGGCAATTGGGTGACCATCAAGGATGGCTTCCTCGACTTCCCTTCTCGTGCAGCCTGCGTCGATTATTTGATCAAGCTTTGGTATCTCGACTACAAAACCTATAAAGGCGTTAACAACGCAGCTTCCTCAGAAGCTGCTGCAAAAATGTTAAAAAGCGAGGGCTACGCAACTGACCCTGGATACGTCGAGAAGCTCGTTCGCCTCATGCGAGAGAAAAGTATCCCCTCTGAAGTCACTCCTGAAGCCACGCCTGTCCCTAAGCGTCGTCCGATCAAACTGACTGCTGCGGCTCAGTATTACAGAGCTGAGAGCCATCAGATTGCTGCCTGGGACTTCCTTGAAGACCTTTTGACAGAAGAGCAGCTTGACGAGTTTGCGGTGCTCTATCGTTCTAGTACTAAGTGAAAATGTCAAAATTAGTCAACGCCCTGGCTTACGAGCTAGGGCTTTGGCTTATTAGTCGATGGCCTGACCTTGCATTCAATTCATGGGTGCAGCGCATGCTCAAACACTGCAGGCAGGACTGGTCGAGTTGGCGTGCAATGCACGTCATGAAAAGCGTGTCCGATCAGAGTGAAAAAATTCTCAAAAAATGGGCAGAAAATAATCGCAAGGCGCGATGCAACAAGCTCGCAAAAAAAGCACGCGACAAATTCCCAAACGCCACCATCACTCCAGTGGAAGACGCTGTCATCCCAATGGTAATTATTGAAGAACAAAACGAAGCCTCCCCTTTGGGAGGCTCCATGCGAATCACTTGGCGAATTGAAGACTAGTCGTCGTCGAGGTCAAAGATGACGGTGTCTTCGCCGGCTGATCCGATAACGTCTCCGCTAAAAATAAAACCAGCAGAAGTGGCGCCATCGCTAATCCCACCTGAAGTGGTGCCAGAATTGAAGACGATCGTCTCCTCCTCTTCTTCTTCGGGAATAGGTTCATCAATGGGATCGGTAATAACTACAGGAGATTCCTCGAGCACAAGGGCAGGCTCAGGAGCAGGTGGCTCAGGCTCAACAAAGCCAGGAATCGGATAGAGCTCGTATAAGCCGTAAGCTTTTAGAGCGTAATACAACGCCTCAACTTCATCGCCAGGCAGAGCAAGTGCCTCCAAAAGCTCCTGCATAGCAGAACCAATGATCTCTTCATTAGGTTCGCCCAATTTGGCGTCAGACAAGGCTGCGATCAACTCGGTGACCAGCATGTTTGCGCCCAGATCTGCAGCGGCAGCGGCCCTTAACGTTTGATAAACAGAACTCGACAGCAATGCCCTCCAGAAGCCTCGGTAATCAGCTCCTGCCTTAACTGCTTCCAGCCGTCGCTTCTCAATCTCCGAATCAGCCAGGTCAAGCACTGCATAACCAGTGCCTTGCCAAACAACAATTTGAGTAACAGGGTCGCAAGAAGGCTTTTGAAACGGTCCCGTATAACCAGCTTGGTTAAGCTCCTCGGCAGTAAAACTGGAGGAATCAGTGCGGGTAGTACCGTTGATCTTCAATCGCTGTGGCAGCGAAGCAGGCTCAGCATTGAGCAGGCTATACAGCAGGGCCATTGTTTTGAATTTGAATGTGTTTATTGTAGATAGCGATTAGCCGAGGGCTACCGCAAGACCAAGGCTGACTCCGGCGGAGCCTGCTTGGATGGTGACATTGGCAGCAGAAGTAACGCGGCCATAAGCATCAATCGTAATTTGTGCCACTTGAGTGGCACTGCCATAAGTACCAGCAGTCACGCCAGAATTGTCAAGGTTCAACGTTACGTCAGAACTAAAATTACCACCTCCATCGAGTCCTATTCCCGCAATAATTTGACGAGAAGAAGGAACAATTTCTGAATGACGAGCTAGCCGTGTGCCGCCAGCCGTTGAGCCGTCATGAGCACGCAGCGTATTTAAAGTTGTGTCAAACGTAATCTCTCCTACAGCACCAGTAAATGAACCGTGTTCGGTTGTTGTGCCTCGGCGAAACTGAACTTGCTTGGCCATATCAATTACTTAGGAGACTCAAAGAACTGCCCCAATCTTCGTTAGAGGACACCGATTGAGTGACTAGGCCATAGTCTACACTGCCAGTTTCAAGACCAAAATCTTCAAGGTGTGTAGAGCCACCTCCACCGCCTCCACTAATAGAAATCCATTGACTTCCATCCCACACTTTTAAGGAGTTGTTATTTGTATCTAGCCAACCCTCTCCCAGAGCATGCCCAGAGCTGCCAGCAGCGCTTCCATTAGGAGCGCTGCTGCCAACGTGAATCGGACCAACTTTTCTGATGTCTCCGTTGGAATCCTCAAGAAAGACACCAAAGCTCGATTGATGTAAAACTACCGCGGGTTCACCCAGATCTAACTGAGCGGCTGTAGGCCGCTTCTGCAGGATGCTGGTTCGTTTGAACTTGATAGTTTCACTCATGATTTCTAGAAGGTGCCGCCATCCACGACCAAGTTATTAAGGGTGACATTCTGCAGAACTCTGGAGGAAGTGATAACTTCCGTGCCACCAATTTTCAGGCCACCAGTTGTGATGTTGATTGATTGATTGAACGTCCAACAATCAGTGGAATTGACCCACGTAATGGTTTTGTCGGAGGATCCCTTCAACGTCAGACCACCACCGTCAGCGGTGATGTCAGTCGGATTGGCAGTGGATCCCAGTTCGATGTTTT
>NYTN01000041.1 GCA_002683515.1 Rhodobiaceae bacterium | reverse complement strand
TTTGTAATTCACAATTGGCGGCGAGTATCTGATCACTTATGGTTGTTTTTGGTAAATCTACTATTGACGTCATTGCGCCTGTCTCAGGATCAGATGACAAAATTCTTTTATGAAGTGGTTCATTGAGGTGAGGGGAGTGCCAGCTTAAGGGTTTAATGTCCCTCCAGTTCTTATTTTCAACGTGTTTTTTCACCATTGGTTTCTCTGTTTCAATTATTAATAAAAAAAATTGTAACTTGCATTTAAATAGTCATTATCAAAGATATCAAAATACTTAGAATTATTCAAAAAAAGACTTTATTTTTGTTAAGGTCATATTACATATTAATTAGGAATTTTAGTTATTTATATGAGTTAGAAACCATGCAAATTCAGAAGTCACGAAGCGAACAGGCAAAATTTGATTTTGTCTCAGGATTGATGCAATACAATTCTACTGGTTTAGGTAAGGCCATGACAGAGTTTTTTGTTTCTAATGAAAACAAATTTGCTAACTCTAAGTCCGGCACTTCTTCCGAAGTTATTTCTGATATTGGGAGCATTATGAACGATGCACACATATATAAATTTGGTGCTTTCTTTGAGCTTAATAATCACGCCCTTATGTTTAAAACTGTTTTGGATATACTTGAGAATCGTCGCGATGAAGTTGAGGCGTGGCTGGATGATATTAATCAGAAAAACTTTCTCGGCCAGTTGGATTTGAATCCGGAAATCGAGCCGCCGACTTATTACAAAAACATAGAAATACATACTCAGCCTGGAAACTATCATGGTGATTTCGCAGGTTTTTTATATCATTGGATGATTGGTCCGTTTTTAGTCCATAGGGACGATAATGATGAGATGGGGTGGCAATTAGCGCGTGGTGTACCAGATAGGCCTTATAAAGATATCCTTGATTTAGGGTGTGGCATAGGTAAAAGCACCTTTCCTTATTGTGATATCTATCCAGATGCAAATGTTGTTGGCTTGGACTATGCGGCGCCTATGTTGAAGTATGGTCACCGCCTTGCAGAAGAGAGAAATAAAAAAATTCACTTCAAACAAGCTCATGCTGAAGAAACAGGTTTTGAAGATGAAAGCTTTGATCTGGTTGTCGCGATCTGGCTATTCCATGAATTGCCACCTAAGGCGCGGGATAAGGTTGTTCGTGAGGCTTACAGGGTTTTACGTCCTGGTGGCGTGTTTGCGATTATGGAGTCGCCTCCATTTGATAATTTGATTGACGAATATAGTAAATTATCTGCTTTCTTACTGGATTCAACAGGTCGACGCATGTCAGATCCATATATTCCTGGCTTCTTTAAGGAAGACCGTAAAGAAATGTTCATGCGTGGTGGATTCTCAAATGCTGAGGATGTTCCTTTGCCAAATGATTTAACTGGTTGGGGGTCTGGCGACAGCTATTTTTTTGGATCTTACCCGTGGTGGATGACAATAGCGACAAAGTAACCTAGTACCTTTTAAATTTCTCACGGATACGGAGCCTGAATGGAAGACTTAGAAAAAAGATATAAAGATATCTGCCTTAAATTATGGGGTGAAGAACAGGGTGCAGAAATTCATGAGTGGATCATAACAAATCGTCCGGTTTCTTTTCAAAGAAAGCTTATGGAAGTTATGGTGCCTATATGGGAGATGGACAAAGTTGATATGCGTACAAAAATACTTTGCTGCGTTGCTGCTTTTACCGCGCTTGGGCGAGGTGAAGTTGAGTTTTTCTTCAAAATGGCTCATGTCCATAAAATATCTAAAGAAGAAGTTGAAGAAATCCTTTTGCTCACTGGGCTAGAGTCAGGCTTTCCAAATGCTGAAATGGCCATTGAGATTTTAGAGAAGGTATACGCCTCTTAATGTCAGAAAATTCAAATACAGATCTCAGAGGCCATGTAGAATTTATTCAGGCGAGTGAATTAAATCTTTTTAGCTATACTTTTGGTAATATATCGCCTGGACTACGGGCTATAGAACTTACTGGATCCCCAGTTTGTGATAGCACGTTATTATTGAATGGATCACCATTGTGGAGATTTCCAGACGATGTTGTATTCCTATCAGATGTCGAAATATTAATCCTAAGCGGTGACTTGATAATTAACAATGTATCTTTAAGCCGGGGCGATTATATTTATATTAAGGCAGGCAATAAGTTAATCGATTTTCGTTCACATTTAGGTTTTGAGATTTGTTGGATGTCAAATGGTCCAAATGATTGGATTATTGGTGATAAAACTTTTGCTTGTTCCACGGCTACCATAAACCCAGTAAATGCTATTGATATGCCATGGTTGCCCTCTCCATCATATGAAGGGCGTCCCGCTGAAGAAGCTGATCCAGCACTCGGTGTTAAAATACTGAGGCAAGACCCTCAGACTACAGCTTATACTTTAATGACAAGACAACAGCCAGGTTGGGTAGATCGACGCTTGGAGGCTCACGATACTTGGGAAGAACTATTTTTACTCCAAGGTGATTATTTGATGGGAACTACCGGTGGAATTAATGGCGGGGCATATATTTTTCGTCCTCCAACAAGACCTCATGGCCCTCAAGCCACACATAAGGGAGCAGTGTGGTTTTGTCGGGGTGAAAAGGAAATTGATTTTCAATATTCAAATATTGACTGGGCGCAAGGTCAGGTAGAGGAATATTTTACATTTATGTCAAAACATAATGGTGAAATGGTTTCACCATGGGGAGACTGGTGGGGAGAATAACTAAGTGACTAAAGGTTACTCAAGACCATTTGCACCTCACGGGTCAGCATCAATTGTTGAAGCTCTTCCCTGGCGATTTGCCGGAGATCTATTGCTTATTCACTTCTCAGCTGATCCAAATGCTTTATCTGCTCTACTTCCAGCACCTTTAGAGCCTGCTGACAATGCCGCAGAAGCTTTTTTGTGGAGCCCACATTTGCGTTGCTATCCAGCCACATTGTTGCCATCAGATGTTGGTCCTGCGAGAACACATTATAATGTGGCTGTTATAGGGATCCCTTGTAAGTTAAATGGTCAAAATACAATGTATTCAGCTTTTCAGTGGGGTGACAAAGATTGGCTTGTAGTCCTTAGTTGGTTCTTAGGAGCATGTTCAAAGATGGGTGAGTTTCATCAAAGTGGCACTCATCCTATGTTGCCAAATATGAACCAAGATTTTTCATTCGGAACACATCTTAAACGTTCAGTCTCGCGTCAAGGGGAAAGGTTAATTGATATGTCCTTTATGCCCTCTGAAGAAATAGAGCTACAGGATATGGAATTCTATCTAAGAAATCTTCCATTGACCTGTGAGCGCCATTTCCCTGATTGTAATGTCCCGCCAAGAGGAAAGCCCATGATTCACGATTTAACACAAATGATCATGTCGGGTACTGAATTTGGGACTATATTAAAAGGTGGGGCAGATTTGTCTTTTCATGAAGCTGATAATGAAGAATTAATGCCAATACAACCTAAAGAAGTTTTTGGGGGTTACTGGTTACCAATGGGCTTCATGCTTGAAGGCGTTAAAACAGTTTATGACTATCTTGAACGGGGGTAAATGATGACGAAAGCACGAAGAGAAGGCTCTAATTTATGGTACCAACTTAAGGGTAAGGGCGATCACGTAATTACATTAATTGGCGGGTTTGCGCTAGTTGATAAACAATTTGAATTTTGCGATCAATACCTTGAGCCACATCATAAACTCCTTCATTGGCATTATCGGGGTGTTGGAAAGTCTGACTGGAGCATGACCGAGCCTTATTCAGTCGAGGGATGGGTTGATGACCTTGCGGCCATTTTAGACCATGCCGGTATTGAAAAAACGAGTATTTGGTGCACGTCGACAGGAACTTCAATTGGAGTGCGATTTGCATCTAAATACCCTGAACGCATGAATGCGCTCGTAGCCTACCCTTGGATACGTTCTGATCAAACTTGGAAAGATATTTTTCGAGCATCTTATGAAGTCGCTAGTGTATTTGGTGTTGAGCAAATGTCTCGTATGTACGCGGGTGTTGTCTTACCACCTCGCTTGTTGTACTCCGCAAATGGTATTGAGTATGAACGTTGGGCGAAGAAACGGTATGTCGAAAATGTGAATATGACGACATTAAAGTCTGTTTTGGATGCCTATTCAAATCTGGACTTAACCTCAGATATTAAAAATATAAAATGTCCGACAATGTTGTTAATGGGAAATGACAGTGCTCTTAACAAAGACGATAATCTTGAGTCTGCCAGCTATGACGGGTTGTTGAGGGACTTTTTAGAATTAAAACAAGATGTTGATATTAAAACCATTAAGGGCGCGGGTAGTACATATTGTATGATTACCAAACCAAAAGCGTGCAGTCTTGCTGTTGTCGATTATCTAAGGAAATTCGACAATAAATCACAAAACAGGAGTAAATGATATGGCAATGCAAAGAGTTGATAGGCTTGACGTGACGTCATCAGAGCTTAAAGATAATTTTCTTCCCGGAATGCCGGATGCTTATGTGAGAGAGTGTTGTCGCGAAGAAAAGACTGGTGGACAACATTTTGTTATTGAAATGAAGCAAGGGTTTACCGTCGCAGCTGGATATAATTCTGCTTCTATGGATATCTATGTTCTGGAAGGCGCTTTCATGATTGGTGACGATAACCTTTCAGTTGGCTGCTATACTTATATTCCGGGTGGCATGAACTGCGGAGATTGGCATTCTGAAAACGGAGCTCGGGTATTATTTTTCACAAACAAAGCTTTTGAATATTTCCCAGGACAAGAGGGGGAGATCGATATGGAAGCTGGTGATCACATTCCTGTCATGGAAAGTTGGAAGTTAAGCTGGGCAGATCCGATGAAGGATATCGTTAAGAAATCAACATGGGTTAATCCCGATGGTGAACAAGATCGTCCCCCTGGAGTGTTAACTAAGGCTTTACGTAAAGATGACCGAACTGGAGAGGTTATTGCTTTAACTGCTTTGTCACCGGGTTTTATTGATCCTGGAACAGAACACCACCCACATAATGAATGTTTATACCTTATCAGTGGGGATGCTTACATTGGTTATACATACGATCATGAGCGAAAAGATATCAAAGAAGATTTAGTGTTAAAAAAAGATCATTATATTGGCAGGCCCCCTGGCATACGCCACGGGCCTGTGTGTACACAAAGTGGGGCTTTATGGCTCATTTATCTATCTGATATGTATACAGGCCTTTACACTGATGTGGCTGATTGGGAAACCCGCGTCGGCGGATATTTGGCTGCAGCAAATTATAGATAGGAAGCCTGATGCTGTTAAATAAAGATCGAGCTTATGAGATTATGGATCGTGAAGGTCTGGATGCTCTTGTGGCAGTCTCATCAAATAATGTTTTATACTTAAGTGACTTTGACAGTGACTTTTTATACGACGTGCCTTGGGTTGCCTGTGCAATTTTGCCCAGGGACCCGAATAAAGAAGCCTGCTTAATAGTAACAGAAATAGAAGCTGCTGTTTTAATTCAGAAACCTACATGGATGCCTAAGGTAAAGCTTTATTATTTTGGAACATATGGTGGTATTTTAAAAGTTCACACTTTCACGGAAAATTTAGCCACTGAAGAGGATCGCGCTATTGCAACTATGGTCAAAGGTATGGAAGACGAACCATACATTGGCGTTACTGAAGCTGCAATTGCTGCACTGAAAGAGCTTGGTCTTCATAATTCTAGTAAAATAGGAATTGATGATACGCGTTTTGTTGCGGCACTTGATGGCGCGTTAGATGCTGATAGGGTGGTCGACGCAACTAATCTTCTGATTGAAATTCGGATGGTAAAAACACCTGAAGAGATTGCTATTCTTAGAGAAGCGGCGCGTAAAAATCAAAATGCAATTACCTCTGCTATTGCCACCATCAGGGAGGGCGCTACTTGGGATGAGGTTCACCGCGCTTATGAAATACAAGTTGCTAGTGAAGGAGCTCGCGTTTTTGCAAATTTTAACGGTGCGGGAGTTAAGAGTGCCGGAG
>NYTN01000040.1 GCA_002683515.1 Rhodobiaceae bacterium | reverse complement strand
TGTCGCGCTGGCAAGCACAATGCTTCTTGTGGCTGAAGAGAATAGACCATCGGCATTCTCAAAACGTCCCAGAGAAAAGATGATAAGCAATACTACCGGCAGCACAAAGCCGATTAAAAACGGCAGGGTGCTGATTATAAGAATGACGCCTTGTATAAGGGGTGTAGGTTTATGCAAAATGGGAGCAAGGTTGTTTTTTGATTTTTGTTCAATACCACCCGCACGCAGATATCTCTCTACTAGTAATAAAATCGCCATTAAGCCAAGCAACAGCATTGCAATTCTGGCTGCGCCTTCGAGACTGCCACGTGATAACCATGTTTCATAAACCCCGACAGTAAGGGTTTTAACCCCAAGATGCTCAACGGCGCCGATATCATTCAGACATTCCATTAGCGCAAGGGCAACACCAACAATTATCATTGGTCGAGAGAGAGGAATAGCAATCTGACGAAAACTCTCCCATTGCGACGCACCCAGAACGCGCCCGGCCTGCATTAATTCTGCAGATTGATTTATGAAACCTGTTCGCGCCGACATATAAACATAGGGATAAAGCACAGCAGATAAGGTAAAGATGGCACCGCCAAGACTGTTGAGTGATGGATACCACGCATGGTTTCCAAAAATTGAAACCCATAGCTGGTAAAAGGGTCCGGCTTTATCAAGAAATTCTGCGAATACATAAGCCGCGATATAAGTTGGTATTGCCAGAGGCAGTAATAGCAACCATTGTAAATGCCTACGTCCGGGAAAGTCGATGAAAGTGACAAACCAAGCTGCCGGAACTCCGGCTAATAGAGTTACAACTGCGACGCCCATCATGAGGCCAAGAGTTTGTCCGAATTGGTAAGGCAATACAGTCGCCATCAAAAATGACATTAAGCCATCATTCGCGCTGTTGGATATTTCGGGCGGGGCTATGGTGAGCCATGCAATACCCAAAATTGGTACCAGCATGGCAAGGACAATCAAAAAACCCAGAAGGCGAGCGAGTGATTTTCCTGTCACCCGCTTTTGTCCTTTATTAAAGCGATGGCAGCAATTAATTCCCGAGTAATTTCTTCAGCCTCGTCCGGCGTAAAATCCATCGGCAAATCAATTTCCTCGGAGGTTATGTAAATGCGCACCATTCCCTGATCGGTAGGCCCTATAACCAAATCCGCTATGATTTCTGAAGGCGTGTTAATACCCATGCGACATCTCCTAATGGTTTTATACTCACTTTATAAGACTTATTTATGATTTTGGGCAACTCTATAGGAAATTCAAATTATCCGCTTGAAACATCAGGCTTTAAGGATTAATTTCCCAACACTTTCAGTAAGTCATGAAAGCAGTGCAGATGTAGCTCAGTAGGTTAGAGCGCTTGATTGTGGATCAAGAGGTCCCCCGTTCAAATCGGGGCATCTGTACCATTTCATTATTTAAGAAAACTGGCAGAGAGGAAGGGATTCGAACCCTCGATGGGCTATTAACCCATACTCCCTTAGCAGGGGAGCGCCTTCAGCCACTCGGCCACCTCTCTACGCAGAACTCCTAAATAGAACAGCAGGGCGGTTTGGTCAATTGCAAAGCGGGTTAGCGCAGATATTAAACGCGTTGAAGTCTATGAATTTACGGGCGCGTAAATAAGTCAGTTCCTTCTGGGTCCAATATTGGTCCAGTTAGATCAAAAAACAGACACAATTTCGATCTGCAACATTTTGGGAATAGCCTTTTGGCGCTAAATTGAATTGACACCATCTATTAGCTTCTCCCTAATAAATTTAATGAAAATAGGTTTTAAGTATAATGTAGTTACTATGAGAGTTTTGTTAGTATCCTTATTTATTGGTTTTTTTGGGATAAGTATTTCTCAAGCAGTTGCCAAAGATTGTCCATCAGCTGAAAAAAGCTTTAAAGAATATAAATCAGAGCTTCAGAAATGTATGAATGAACGAGGTTATGATTTAAATGATAATGACTTAAAAAAACTTACAAACAAAAAAGTCAGTCTTAAATTTTATACTGAAACAAACGAAGAAATATCAAAAGACGATGAGGCGGTAAAAAATAACACTGCCAAATCCTCAGATATTGTTTTTGAAAACAAAAACTACTCAGATATTTCGGCTGTAACTAATAAGTTCAGCAAAAACATCTATGCCATTCATAAATCCTTACAAAAAGAAATAAATCTCTTCAACACTAACAAATTAGCTCTCCCTGTTGATAAGGCTACGCTAACAGAAAACCTCTTTGCTGGTTTTGAGCAATCCATTGCCCCCCCCAAAAAAGAGTTACCAGATAGCGCTGATGAAGTTTTAACTGAAAGTGTCACTGAGAGCGCAATAACAACCTCAGGAAATACTGGTCTGCTTATTGGTGGCGGCGTTGCAGTTGGAGCTTTTGCTCTTGGAGGTGGCGGTGGCGGTGGCGGTGGCTGTTCAGCTGAAGCCATTACATTAACCTCAACAAATCAAGTAACCGAAGGCGGAACGGCAACTATCACAGCAACATTAGCAGCGCCCAGCACCAGAAATCTGACAATTAATCTAACTGTTTCTGGGCCGACAGATGACTACTCTCATCCATCGCCAATCTCGATTCCTATAGGAAGTTCGTCTGGAACATCATCATTAGTTACTGTCGATGATGCTATCTATGAGGGAGATGAAACAAAAACAATCTCATCGCAAGGGGGATGTACAAACTCTACCTCATTAGTTATTGCAGAAAACGAACAGGCCCCTAGAGTAAGTTTTACCCTCTCCCAAACGTCATTGGCTGAAAATGCGTCATTATCCACTGAGCAAATAATTATAACTGCAACAACTGATCAAATCGCTGATGAGGATATGACAGTGTATTTTTTAAGTAATGGAGAGGGCGCCCTCAGAAACGACTATTTTGTTAATGATGGTTCTAGTGTGATAATTCCTGCACTTTCATCTACTGGTGCCGGTAATATTTCCCCTATAGACGATGAAATCTATGAGGGAGATGAGACAACTTCTCTATATATAAACTTTATTGAAGGCGCTGATGCTCAGCAAGGTTCGCCTTCCAGAAAATCTTTTACCATTACAGAAGACGACCCTCTTCCGAATTTAACAATTTCTGGGGCTTCCTCGTCATTGTCTGGAACTAAAAGAGAGGATAGCGCAGATAGTTTAACTCTCAATGTAAGCACTGATAGGCTTGCAAGTTCTCCCATAGTCGTTGTGTTCACGGCAAATGGTGCTGGTGATTATGCGGCAACGATAGGTGCCGATTTTACAGTTTCTAATGCTACAATTCTTGCTGGAGAAACTTCTGGAACTGCTACAGTAAGTTTGATTGACGATAATGTTTACGATGGATCAATTGCTGAAACTGCAACAATTGTTATGTCCTCTGCCTCACCGGGTAATATTGATAGTTCCAGCCAAGAAATAAGAATAAGTGATAATGATGCTGCTCCGACAATTACTTTATCAACCTCAACAAATTCTTTTGATGAAAAAACAGGTGTAGCAACTCTCACTGTAACTGCCAGTAGAGCATCAGATTTCCCGGTAAATGTTTCACTTAGAACATCTGGCACAGCAAATAACGGAACAGATTATAGCGTTTCAAATAATGTTACTATTAATGCCTTAAGTCTGACTGGCACAACTCCGCTAAAACCTATCAATGATACAATATATGAGAGTCCAGCCGAGACCGCAGTGGTGGATATAAACTCTGTCGATGGCGATGGGGCTGCTGAGGATGGGGATCAGCAAGTAACAATCAATATTACTGAATTTGCTCTTAATGCAGGTGTTCAACTTTCCTATGACGAAACATCTGCAGAAACAAGACGCTCATCTGATGAATTTGACAATTTTAACGGTGTGGGTGCTGCAAGTGTTCAAAATCCGTTGGAAGTAATTAACGCACACAAAGCTCACGGCTATGGTCTTGACGGGGCTGGCGAAACTATAATGGTGGTAGACAGTTGCCACAACTCCTTTCATCCAGATATGCAAGATCCCATTATAACACTCTACGGTGTCGTAGACACATGTAATGGTGCTGGTTATCATGGTGCAACTGTTGCTGGGGTCATTGCGGCAGATGAGTCTAACGATGATACTTTAGTTGGAGTTGCGCCCGGTGTCGATTTAGTTCATGCGGGCTATAACAACAGAACAAATTCGGTTGGAGCAGACTCAACTTTTTATGCTGAAAAATGGGCTCAAGCAACAAAGTTTGCAAAAGACAATAATCATATTGCTCAAAATAATAGTTGGGGCCCCAGTGACACCCCGATAACTACCATTCAATCAAATATCAATAATAACTCTTCAACCCCTCAAGCAGAGGTTGCAGATGACTGGACATCAGGTTTATTTGGCCCGTCAGCTTCTGATTTAGGTGGTGAGGCTGTAGCAAATTATGTGAGTGAATTAGATGATTACCAAGAAGTTGGTGTTGTTGTTTTTGCTTTATCAAATACTGCAGGTTTAAATGATGCGGACACAATTGCGGCACTTCCTGTATTATTTCCAGAACTTGAAGAGGCATGGATTACTGCTGTAAACATTGAAATTCTTGGTTCAGTTGGTAATGAAACCTATTCTAGAAAATCTGCGCCATGTGGTCAAACTGCTGAATACTGTATTGGTGCAGATGGCTGGGAAATAGCTGGTTTAGCAAATAACGCCTTTTTCGTTGGCTCTACATCAGGTACATCATTCGTTGCTCCTATGATTTCTGGTGCTTTAGCGATTTTAGCGCAAGCATTTCCAAATCATACACCTGAGCAGCTTGTGGATAGGATTTTAGCTTCTGGTGATAATACTTGGTTTACCCCCGATGGAAATACAGTATTCGCTAATGGAGTTACTCATGGCTACAGTACTGAATTTGGTCATGGAATTATGGATATTTATGCAGCCTTGCAACCTATTACTTTAGACTCCAATGTCAGGCTCTCTGTATATTCTGGTCAACAAAATATAAGAGAAAACGGTGATTCTATTTCTTCAACCACTATATCTCCAACACGATCATTTGGAGACTCGTTAGCAATAGCCCTTAAAGGAGAAAATAACTACTTCTATGATGCAATGGATGGTGGCTTTGCGTATGACGTATCAAGTCATATCCGACAATCTGGGCTGAATGCCAAAACAATTAATGTTTATTCCGCTGTTAATAATCTCAAAACATTGGAATTAGATAATAATTTAGAAGATGAGAGTAAGTTCAGTCATGTTAAAATTGGTGATCGAACAGAGCTTGTAAAATTGAGTTTAACAAAAGGTCAAGCAACTCTGCCGGCACAAAATTTCTTAAAAAACGATAATCAACTTATTAAAAATTTTACTCAATATGACACCCCCTATCTATCAAGGCATAACAATAGTTTGGGGTTAAATGCATATATAGAAACTGATAAACGCAGTTATTTCTTTGGATATAACCCTAAAATATCTGACCCTGAAAATAGTGATCAATTAAGCGTACTAAATGACTTGAGTTTTGCAGATACCAATCCGTTCAATTCTGAAAAAAATTGGATGAAATCTACTAACAACTCAGAGCGTCCGGGTGCTTATGAGGTCATGAGTAATGTAGCCGATCGAGAAAGCACAGCTCTATCATTTGGTTTTAACCAAACAATAAATGAAAATGACACACTTGGATTTATTGCAGGTATAGCTGATGAGGAAAATGGGTTTCTTGGTCTCAGAGGCACTGGAGCTTTCACCTTGAAGGGTGCCAAAACAGAAACAATTTTCAGCGGCGTGAATTACTCTTCCAAAGTATCAGAAACTTTTTCACTTAGAGCTTCTGCATTATTTGCAAGCTCTCAGATGGATAACCAGTCTGATACGATGTTTTACGGGTCTGAAGATGTATTGTCGGACTCATATTCTCTCATAGTTGAAAAGACTGATATATTTGGAAATGACAAATTAGAATTTGCAATTTCGCAACCTAATCGTGTTTCAAGTGGAAGTATGAATATTCGGTTGTCAAACTTAGCTGATATGGATGGTAATATTACCTATACAAATAAAAAGATTTCTTTAGATCCATCTGGCCGGCAAATTGATGTTGCCTTTGCCTATGCCAAGCAATTCTCAAAGGATTTTGTGATGTCTACAAAATTTACTCAGACAAGTAATCTAAATCATATAAAATCTTCAGAAAAAGAATACTCAAGCTTTGTTGGCGCAAAATATAAGAAGTTCTTATTTGGTGCTGCTCATATGCCATATGAGGACGAGTTTATTTTCAGCTATTCAACACAGTTCTGAAAATAAAGTTAAATACTGAAGTGTCTTAAAACCGAAATTACAAATCACTCTGGACTTTATATGCACATATGCGGGGTACCCCGGGTGGCCCATATGTGCCCCTTCCTTGCTAAATATATTTGGGTCCAATATAGGTCCAGTTAGATCAAAAAACAGACACAATTTCGATCTGCAACATTTTGGGGATAGCCTTTTGGCGCTAACTTTATTAGACTGGCACTACTTAGAAGGAACTGATTTTATTGCTCTTTTGGTTGTTTTGGCTGGTAACATTAGGATTCGAACCCTCGATGGGCTATTAACCCATACTCCCTTAGCAGGGGAGCGCCTTCAGCCACTCGGCACCTCTCTACGCAGACCACCTAAATAGAACAGCATAGCGGTTTGGTCAATTGCAAAGCTGAATGTAGTCATGTTTCAATATCAAGGCTGTCAGTAGTGCTGGGGTGCTTGAAGAAAAAAGCAATTTGACTTAGGGTGCGCGTCTACAAATAGTCGGTGATAGATGCCGCCGATGAGATGTAATATCGAGACACAATATAATGTCAGACAAGATGAGTTCAGACCTTAAGGTCACAAAATTTAATGGTTCCAACGTCGCTTTGATTACGCCGTTCAAAGATGGCAAGCTTGACGTTGAGGCACTTGTTAAGCTGGTGGAGCATCAAATTTCCTCCGGTACCCACGGGCTTGTGCCTTGCGGTACGACCGGCGAGTCGCCAACCTTAAGTCATGAGGAACACCTTCAAGTGATTGAGATTGTGATTGAAGCAGCTTCTGGGCGGGTGCCGATTATAGCGGGTACGGGCTCTAACTCGACTTCTGAAGCCCTTGATTTCACCTGCCATGCCGAAAAGGCAGGGGCAGATGCGGCTCTAGTTGTTACACCCTATTACAACAAGCCAACCCAGACAGGGCTTACCGCGCATTTCACGGCCATTAATGACGCTGTAGAGAACCTTCCTATTTTTATCTATAATATCCCCGGTCGCTCTGTAATTGATATGACGGTTGAGACCATGGCGACTTTATCGAACTTGTCGAATATTGTTGGTGTTAAAGATGCAACCGGCGACCTTAATAGGGTTAGTCTGCAAAGACAGGCTTGTGGTGAGAAGTTTATTCAGCTTTCAGGAGAAGACGGCACAGCGCTGGGTTTTAATGCGCATGGTGGTGTTGGGTGTATATCCGTTACCGCCAATGTGGCACCTGCTATATGCGCTGAATTTCAGTCAGCGTGTCTTGCGGGTGATATGTCTAGAGCGCTTGAGCTCCAAGATCGTTTGATGCCGCTCCATCACGCGTTGTTTCTCGAAGCGAGCCCTGCACCTGTGAAATTTGCCGCAGCAGAGCTCGGCTTGTGTTCTGAAGAATTGCGCTTGCCGCTTGTGCCTGTTACAGAGCTTACCAAAAAAGCGGTTCGGCAGGCTCTCATTCACGCTGGATTGGCATAACGGGGGCTGTGATGTCTGCAAAAAGTGGCGGGCGCAAAAAAAAGGCTGACGGTATATCAGGTGTCATTTCCGAAAACCGGCGTGCGCGATATGATTATCAGATAGAGGATACAATTGAGGCGGGCCTTGTACTGCAGGGTACTGAAGTCAAAAGTCTGCGTTTGGGAAAAGCAAATCTTGCGCATGCATATGTTCAATTTGATCAAGCTGAGGCACATCTAATTAATGCAGATATCCCAGAATATTATGCTGGTAATAGATTTAATCATAAAGCTACACAGCCGAGAAAACTCCTTTTACATCGCCGAGAGATAAGTAAATTAGCGGCTGCTGTTCAACGGGCTGGAGCTACAGTCGTACCTTTAAAGTTATATTTTAATGACAATGGCATCGCCAAACTTTTAATCGGTTTGGGGACGGGCCGAAAAAAGTCTGATAAGCGCGACAATGAAAAACGTCGTGATTGGCAACGAGATAAAGCCAGATTAATGCGAGAAAAGGGATGATATAAGCCATGTCACTTAAAATATGAAAATTTGGGGTGTTTCCAATGGGAGTAAGGGTAGTGATGTTCAACTCGAGTCAATAGCTAGGGCCTTGAGTCAAGATGTGACATTTTTCCATGCTAATTTGTCATTCCCATGGAGCGTTCTTGCGCCTTATAAATTTGCTGAGTTTGGTGTAGCGCTAGATGAAAGATTTAAACCGCCATTCCCCGATATGATTATTGCATGCGGACGAAGAGCTGTCCCTGTTGCAAGACATCTTAAGCGTCGATCTGCAGGAAAATGTTTTACAGTATATTTACAAAATCCAATCATTCACACAAAAGCGTTTGATTTTGTTTGGGCTCCAACACATGACGAAGTTAAAGGTAATAATGTCATAACAACAATTTTAGGCCCCCATGGGCTCAGCTCTGAAATTTTAAAAAGAGAATCCTCAATCTGGTATGACAAGCTTATATCTTCAGATTTTCAGGGCAAATGCGTAGGGGTTCTTATTGGTGGCCCGAATAAGTACTATAATTTTGATATTTCAGAAGTTCAAGAATTAGCAGTCAATCTTTTATCATTGGCTCAACAGGGTCATAGATTGCTTATCAGTCTGTCGAGCCGCTCCCTTCAAGATTATGCAGATATTATTAGGCAGACACTCGCTGGTCATGATTACTATTTATGGCATGGCAAGGGAGACAATCCTTATAAGGCAATCTTGGGTCTGGCTGACCAGCTGATCGTTACGGGCGATAGTGTTAATATGGTTGGTGAGGCATGCTTCGCAGGTGTCCCGGTTCAGGTTTATTTTCTGCGCGGTCACTCACGTCGCTTTAACCGTTTTTATAAACAACTATTAGCGCAGGATTATATAAAACCTTTTGAAGGAAACCTTAAAAGTTGGCCTTGTGAGTCTCGAAATGCCACTCCTGAAATCATTTTGAAAATTCTTGATGCTTATCATCTGCACCAGAACAAATAGGTTTTAACGATTTATTCCAGTTCCGCGGAGATTTTCTCGAACACATTCTCAAACATCTCAGGGGTCAGTCTGCGGGTATTCGTATTATAGCGCGAGCAGTGATAGCTATCGAACATGACTGGTGCGTAGGCGGTGGTTTTATCTGCGGGGATATCATGACGATTTGCGTGACCGAAGGGGTAATCCTTCAAGCTTAAACCTAATGCTGCAATAATGCTGTCATGTGCGATTTTACCTAATGCGAGAATGACCTTTAAATTTGTTAAGGTATTCATTCTAGAGTTGAGAAAAGGTCGGCAAGTTTTAATTTCTGCGGAAGTAGGTTTGTTTTGCGGCGGCACACAGCGAACTGCATTTGTAATCATCACTTTTTTGAGGCTCAATCCATCATCTAGACGCCTATCATATTGACCGTCTGAAAGATTGAATTTTGCAAGTGTGGCGTATAGTAAATCACCTGCCCAGTCGCCCGTAAAAGGACGTCCCGTTCGGTTGGCACCGGTAACTCCTGGGGCGAGGCCGACAATTAACACCTCAGCATTCTCCTGCCCGAAAGAGGGTACTGCGCCATTAAACCAGTCGGGATGGTCTGTTTGATTGGCCTGACGATAGTCTACGAGGCGAGGACATAACGGGCAGTCTCTTTCTGCCTCTGGCTTTAAGTTGGTAGAATTATTCATATTACTTTTTAACAGGCCAATTGAAGATTTGAAACAGCGCTATGCCGCTTTATGATTTGTCTTTGTACTTGATAAGCTGTAAGCGATATTTATCTATTGGGCCGAAAACGGTCAGCAAAACTGGAAAGTCAGATGATACTTGTGGGCATTGGTTCCAATCTATCAGGCAAAGTGGGCGCGCCAATTGAAACCGTGAAAGAAAGCCTGAACGCTATGCAATCAAACGGTATGAAAATTCTTTCCTGTTCCAATTTTTATAATACACCGCCTGTTGGCCCGCTCGGACAGGAAAATTATGTAAACTTAGTCGTACGATTGAGTAGTGTTTTGATGCCCCATGGTCTTTTGGACAGACTTCAGGCTATCGAAAATCAATTTGAGCGGCAGAGAAGTGTTAGATGGGGTGCACGCACGCTTGACTTAGATGTTCTGGATTGGCACGGGCATATGATTCAGGGGCGTTTAAACCTTCCTCATCCTGAGATTACAAAACGCGGATTTGTTCTCCGGCCTCTTATGGATGTTGCGCCAGAATGGCGGGATCCTAGAACCGGCAAGTCGGTGAGTACACTTTGGAATAGCCTTTGCATCACAGAACAGCTTAAAATAGAGAAAATATAGGCGTTTTTTCTTGCGAAATAATCAAAATAGAAGTAACTAAACAGCAATCAAATTGATAATTACTCAAAAACATGTTTCAATAATCCAGCGTCTGTTTTTGAGATATTTAACAATGCTAGTTAATTATTTTCAGGAGTTTAAGCATGGCACGTGTGACCGTCGAAGACTGTGTTGACAAAATTCCCAATCGTTTTGAATTGGTTTTATTTTCTGCTCACCGCGCACGTAGCATGTCGTCTGGCGCTGAGATTCTCGTTGAGCGTGACAATGATAAAAATCCAGTCGTCGCCCTCCGTGAAATAGCCGATGAAAAACTTGAGCCAGTTGAATTGCGTGAGCAATTGGTATCATCCATGCAACGTCAGGTGGATGTTGATGAGCCGGAAGCTGACATGCAAGTTATGGCACCACAACTTGCCCCTGCCGAAAACGTCGATGTAGACGCTGAAGCAAGTGAAGATGCATCACAAGAAGCCTCTGCGCCACCAATGGGTGAAGAAGATATTCTTGCTGCTCTTCAGGAAATGGAGCAAATGGCTTCTAAGGGATCCAGCAGTAGTTCCAATCATGACAAGGGTAACGATTACTAAGACTCCTGAAAGCAACTTTGGGAGGACGCCAAAATGATGCGTCAATTTGAGCTTGTTGATAAAGTCTCAGGCTATCTCAGTAATCTTGATGAAAACCTCCTGAATCAAGCATATGTTTTCACCGTAAAAAAACACGGTGACCAGAAGCGCGCGTCCGGTGATCCTTATTTTTCTCATCCAGTCGAAGTGGCGGGTATCTTAACCGAATTAAAACTCGACGAGCCAACCATTGTTACGGGCCTCCTTCATGATACGCTTGAGGATACGGATGCAACTTATGAAGAGTTGCAGAGGCTTTTTGGTGAAGAAGTTGCCCAACTTGTTGATGGTGTCACCAAACTTTCTAAGCTTGAGCTTACCGCTGATCAAAATAAACAGGCAGAAAATTTCCGTAAATTATTAGTGGCGACGGCAAATGATATTCGTGTCCTGATTGTTAAGCTTGCTGACCGACTGCACAATATGCGAACATTGGATTATATTCAGGATCCCAAACGTAAACAGCGTATCGCGCAGGAGACACTCGAGATTTATGCGCCGCTTGCCGGGCGAATGGGTATCCAATCTTTTCGTGAAGAACTCGAAGATCTCTCGTTTAAAATGCTAAAACCGCAAGGTTATAGTTTGATTTCCGATAAGCTTGTCGCCCTAAAAGCCGAGCGAAGCGATATGCTAGATAGTATCGCTTATGATTTAAAAAACTTGCTTACGAAGGAAGGCGTCGAGGCAGCTGTAGAGGGCCGTGAAAAAAGTCCATTTTCTATTTGGCGAAAAATGGAAAATAAATCTATCTCTCTTGAACAACTTTCAGATATTTTTGGCTTCCGCGTTATTGTTAACGGAGAGGTTGATTGTTATCGAGCGCTCGGCGCTGTTCATAGGAAATGGCAATTTGTTCCAGGGCGCTTTAAAGATTTCATCTCGGTTCCTAAAACGAATAATTATCGTTCGCTTCACACCACGATTATCGGCCCGAACCGTCAGCGTGTTGAAATTCAAATCCGTACGTCCGAAATGCACACGATTGCGCAGAACGGTGTCGCTGCCCATTGGCTTTACAAGGACAGCGATGACGAAAGAAGAAAAGTTTTTGAAGATATTAAACCCTTTAAGTGGCTTCAGGAGCTTGTCGACCAGCTAAAAATCGCAAATACAGCCGAGGAATTTCTCGAAGATACCAAAATGGAGCTTTTCCATGATCAAGTTTTCTGTTTTACCCCTAAAGGTAGAATTATTGCCTTGCCAAAAGGCGCAACACCGCTTGATTTTGCCTATGCGGTTCACACCGAAGTTGGAAATAGTTGTGCGGGCGCACGGGTGAACGGGAATATCACCCCAATTAGAACGGTCTTGCGCAATGGTGATGAGGTGGAAATTATTCGTGCAGAAGGTCAGTTACCCTCGGCAAACTGGGAAAGCATAGTAGTGACTGGCAAAGCGCGCGCGGCTATACGTCATCATCTCCGAGAGAATGAACATCTGGCACATATCCAAACTGGGCGGGAAATAATTGCGAGTGTGTTTCAAGCTGAAAAGAAAAGTTATGATGATAACCACCTTGAACGGGCATTGGTGCCGTTGGATTGCGAAACTCTCGATGACCTTTATGCAATGGTCGGTGGAGGAGAGGTTTCAGGTACTGAGGTTTTCAGGAAAGTATATCCGGACCAAAAATCTCCTGGCATGCTCGTTACAGCGTTAAATGCCATTACGTCGAAAGTGGGGAGTGACGGAAAGAAAAACGCTCCGGTTATTGGTGGCGGCTCCTTCTCAGCTATAAAATTTGCGCCCGATACTTTTCCCCTCCCCGGAGATCGTATAGTTGGTATTATGACGCCCGGTGAAGGTGTTATGGTTTATCCAATTTCCTCACCTTTGCTTCAAGATTATGAGGCTGAGCTTGGTAGATGGTTGCCGTTAAAGTGGGATAATGATGCCAGCTATGATCGAATGTATGATACACGCCTCACGCTGACTGTTGCAAATAAGATTGGTGCTCTAGCGATTATTTCTCGAACAATAGGTGAATTTGGAGCAAATATTTCCAATTTATCTATGAACCAACGAGATGAAGATTTCTGCTTCTTAGAAATGGATTTGGAAGTACGCGATTTAAATCATGTAAAAGAAATAATCTCCGCATTACGTGGGAGTCGTCTCGTGAATCGCGTTAAAAGAGTAGTAGCCTAATTCTTTTAAACGTACACAACCCAGATGAAAGAGCGTGAAATGAAATCTGAAGCTGTATTAAAACTGTTTCGTGACTCGAGTGCGCTGCTTGATGGTCATTTTATTCTATCTTCGGGTCTGCATAGCCGAAATTATCTTCAATGCGCTCGAGTTTTAATGGATGCAAAACGAGCCTCGCGGCTATGTAAAGTTCTGGCTGGCAAGGTTAAACAAGAAATTGATAAAGAGATTGATTATGTCGTTTCCCCGGCTATGGGTGGCGTGATTGTCGGTTATGAGATGGGTCGTCAGTTAGGTGTGCCTGCAATGTTCTTGGAGCGCGAGCATGGCAAATTCACTTTTCGTCGTGGTTTTGGTTTTGACTCAATTCAAGGTCGTAAACCTCGGGTGCTGATGGTTGAAGATATTGTTACTACCGGACTTTCTTCTAAAGAAGCAATCGCGGCCATTAGGGAGCATGGCGGCTCTGTTGTTGGTACAACATGCCTTATTAATCGCTCAGGTGGTAAGGCAAAAATCGGTGTGAAACTTCTTTCACTCGCCGATTTGGAAATTGAAACCTTCAAAGCGCGTGATGTACCATCAGATTTAAAATCTGTTAAAGCCATTAAGCCCGGCAGTCGGTCGTTGGGAAAATAATGTTCAAGAGACGACGGCCGTTAGATAGTTTAAGTCAGTTTCGTGAGTGGATCTGGCCTCGGGCTGGATGGTATCGGGCTACGCAATATGTTTGGCACAGATTATTACGTCTTAAAGGAGACGGACACAGTATTGCACTTGGGCTTGCGATTGGAGCTGGCGTATCCGCTTCACCTTTTATGGGTACTCATTTTGTGACAGCGGCTTTATTGGCTTGGTTTTTTGGCGGTAACATCATCGCGTCTGCTATCGGCACTTGGGTCGGGAATCCTTTCACGTTTCCCTTTATATGGTTATCTACATTTAACACGGGCAATTTTTTGCTTGGACGGGGGTATGACGACAACGCATTTCCCGTTATGACGCTAGAAAATATATTTTTATCGCCGATAGAAACATTCGGTCCCATTATTGTACCAATGACTATTGGTGCTCTGCCTTTGGGTGTCTTAATTACTATTTTGACCTATATACCTACAAACATTTTGATAGATTTTTACAAAAAGAAAAAGGCATCACGCGAAGTAAAGAAAAAAAACGTTAAATCAGGTCTCTGAAGTGTTAAGAGACATGCTATTAAGAGTTTGCGAATTAAACCGAGCTAAAATGAACAGTCATGAGCAGTTAAATGACAGATAATGCGAAACCTAATGTTAGATTGGGAGTAAATATTGATCACGTAGCGACTATTCGTAATGCGCGTGGTGGTGACCACCCTGATCCGGTAAGAGCTGCCGTGCTTGCGGCTGAAGCAGGTGCAGACGGTATAACAGCTCATCTTAGAGAGGATAGACGCCATATATCTGATACAGATATTGAACGGCTTTCCGCTGAAATTAATTTACCGTTAAATTTGGAAATGGCTGCGACGGAGGAAATGCTTAATATTGCATTGCGTCACAAACCGCATGCCGTCTGTATTGTACCGGAAAAACGTCAGGAAGTGACAACCGAGGGCGGTTTGGATGTTGCAGCAGAGCATAAAGTGCTTGCCCCAATCGTGGATAAGCTCGCGAATACAGGGTGTCGTGTGTCTTTGTTTATCGACCCCGACCCTGTGCAGGTAGCTGTATCAAAGGCATTGGGTGCGGCTGTTGTCGAGTTACACACAGGCGCCTATTGCGAAGCACATGCTGCAGGTCAGGAGGCTAAAAAGGCAACTGAGTTAGAGCGATTGATAGCTTCAGCGGCGATGGCGCGTCAGGCAGGTCTTGAAGTCCATGCCGGTCATGGTTTGTGTTTTGAAACTGTTCAGCCTGTTGCGGCTATTGAAGGTATGCGGGAGTTAAATATCGGGCACTTCATGATTGGTGAAGCTATTTTTGAAGGGCTCGAAAATATTATCCGTAAAATGCGGGGCTTAATTGATGCAGCAGATTGCTCTTCCGCAGTGCCGTCAACACTCAAATCGGTGGAGCTGTAAAAATGATTTTGGGCATTGGTAGCGATTTGACGGATATTCGACGCATCACGCAATCCCTGAAAATATATGAGGACCGCTTTGAAAATCGTGTTTTTACCGAAGTTGAGCAAACAAGGGCGCGGGCGCAGCTATCACCTGCTGCTTCTTATGCTAAAAGATTTGCTGCAAAAGAAGCCTGCGCCAAGGCTTTAGGTGTCGGCATACGGGGTTTGAGTGGCCTCAAAAACTTGCAAGACACCAAGATAGATGAGGGGCCACCAACTGCTCACAACCCTCGCGCAATAGGTTTTAAAAATATCCTCGTTGAAAATGAATTAAACGGGCGTCCTGTCTTGAAACTCTCTGGAGAGGCTGAGGCCAGACTTCATGAGATAACCCCGAAGGGTATGACTCCGGAAATTCATGTTAGTCTGTCCGACGAGGGTGATTATGCAATGGCATTTGTCGTTCTTTCTGCCGCGCAGGCATCATATTAACTTGGGGTAAATTGCCTATGTCTGATGATAATTTGAACCCCTCGAACAATAAGGAAGATTTTAAACAAAATTTTTCTGACAATATCTGGATAGCTGTTCAGGCACTTTTTATCGCTATATTGTTCCGGTCACTTTTGTTTCAGCCTTTTAGTATCCCTTCTGGGTCGATGTTGCCGACACTTTTGATTGGCGATTACTTATTTGTCTCGAAATATAGCTATGGCTATTCCAGACATAGTCTGCCCTTTTCACCCCCACTATTTTCCGATCGTATAATGGGTAAAGATGTGACGCGTGGTGATGTCATTGTTTTTAAACTCCCCCGAGATAACCGTACTGATTACATTAAGAGAGTTGTCGGTCTGCCCGGGGATACAGTGCAATTAAAGAGTGGGCAGCTTTATTTGAACGGGAGCGCTGTGCGACGCGAAAAGATAAAAGATTTTGTATCTCCCCAAGCTAATGGGGAAGACTTACAGATTACGCAATATGTTGAAACACTTCCCAATGGTGTTAGTTACCAGACGCTTGATTTGGTTGAGAATGGTCGCGGAGATAATACGGAAATTTTTAACATTCCGCAGGGGTATTATTTTGTGATGGGCGATAATCGGGATAATTCAATGGATAGCCGCTTTTCGCGTGCCGTCGGTTTTGTACCCTATGAAAATATTGTCGGTCGTGCCGAGGTCAAATTTTTTTCAGTCAATGATCAAGGGGTTTTTTGGAAGGTCTGGGAATGGCCAGTCAATATCAGATGGACCCGTATTTTTGAGGCCGTTGAGTGATATCTGAAAACGTCGAACATAATAAAGCTAAAGACGCGCTGATAAAAAAACTCGCGCATAATTTTCATAATCCAACTCTCCTTGATGAAGCCCTTCATCATTCCAGCATGGTCGGTCGCAATAATGAACGCTTTGAGTTTCTGGGTGATAGGGTGTTGGGGTTGGTGATTTCTGAAACTTTGATGAACAAATACCCGCAAGCGGATGAGGGTGAGTTAGCAAAAAGATTAAGTGCTCTTGTTAGCCGTGAAAGCTGTTCTGAAATTGCACAGAAATTCAATATGGCATCGACCCTTATTCACGATCAGCAAAATGATAATATTATGCTAAGCGATAATGTGATGGCGAATCTGTGCGAGGCGATAATCGCAGCACTTTATTTGGATGGCGGGCTGGAAGTCGCTTCTCAATTTATAAATGAAG
>NYTN01000039.1 GCA_002683515.1 Rhodobiaceae bacterium | reverse complement strand
GCGCCGGTGACATTATTGACACCATTATTAGCGATGCACAAAAACGCCTCCAAAGTGCAAAGAGTTGGAATTAAATCATGCCAATTAATGTAAATGTTGCCGATAATATTGCAGAGCTGGTTCTCGACCACCCGCCGGTAAATGCCTTTAACAGCCAAACATGGAACGAGTTGCCCACTATCATAACAGATTTGGGGAAGCGTCAGGATGTTCGTGTTCTTCTCATCCGAGCAGAAGGCAAAGGTTTTTGTGCCGGGGTCGATATTAAAGAACTTGCTGCTGATAGCGCGGCAATTGTAGAGGTCAACAAAGGCAATTTTGAAACCTTCAAAGCCATCCATCATTGTGAGATGCCTGTCATTTCTGCGCCACATGGGTTTGTGATTGGCGGCGGAATCGGTATGTGCGGTGCTTCGGACATTGTCATCGCATCTGATGATTGTTTTTTCTCATTACCGGAAATTGACCGAGGCGCCATGGGCGGGGCGGCACATTTACAAAGAATGATTCCTTTGACGAAAGTGCGCTCAGCATTCCTAACTGGTGGACAAATTTCAGCTCAGGAAATGCATCGCCTCGGTGGGATTGAAAATGTCGTTCCGCGCGCAGATCTAGAAAATGAAGCCCATAAACTCGCCACAGTTGTTGCAGGCAAAAGCCGTGATGCCCTGAGAATTGCCAAGCAAGCACTAAACGGCATTGAACCTTTTGACGTAGATGCGTCCTATCGCTGGGAACAAGGTTTTACCTTTGAAATGTATATGCACGAGGACAGCCAAAAATCCCGCAATGCATTTGTTGAAACCGGCAAAGCCGCCGATTTTGGTGATGATTGATGGACGCCGTATTTTCAAATAGTCAAAATCAATTCCGTCAGGAAGTGCGGGACTGGCTAAATACTAATGTACCCGGCGAACGTTTACCTTCCCTTGATACTCAAAAAGGTTTCGACCTTCACCGCGCGTGGGAGAAAAAACTTCACGCAGGAAATTGGGGCATGGTCACATGGCCTGAAGAATTTGGTGGGCGCGGATGCAGTCTCACAGATTGGCTTATTTTCGAAGAAGAATATTACCGTGCCGATGCGCCACTGCGTGTCAGCCAAAATGGGATTTTTCTTCTCGGCCCAACCATTATGGAATACGGGACTGACGACCAAAAAGAACGCTTTCTCAAGCCTATGGCTGCCGGTGATGAAATCTGGGCGCAAGCATGGTCCGAACCCGGCGCTGGAAGTGATATGGCGGCCATTCGAAGTAAAGCCATACGCGATGGTGATGAATATGTGATTACCGGTCAGAAAATTTGGTCCTCACGCGCTGTGTTTGCCGATTGGTGTTTTGGATTATTCAGAACTGACCCTGAAAGTAGCCGACATCACGGTCTGTCTAAGATTCTTGTGCCGCTCGACAGCCCCGGCCTTAGTGTTCGCCCAATTGCTCAACTGGATGGTGATCCGGGATTTGCCGAATTATTTTTTGATGAAGTGCGTGTCCCGATTAGCAACCTTCTGGGTCCGGAAAATGGTGGCTGGGGTGTTGCAATGGCGACAGCGGGTTTTGAGAGAGGTCTATTGCTTCGCTCCCCAGCCCGTTTTCAGGCCGCCGCCGCTAGATTGGTAAAACTCTATAAGCAAAACGCCAACCGCCTCTCCTCCGGCATCAAAGAAGAGGTGCTAAAGGCATGGGGTGATACTGAAAGATTCACTGCAGCCACTTATGCACTCGTTGCACAAGTTGATAGCGGTGCATCAATATCTTCCGAGGCCAGTGCCAATAAAATTTTCTGGTCTGAAATGGATCGCACCATGCACCGCACAGCTATGACCATTATGGGTATGTATGCCGAGCTGGAAGAAGGCGATGGCGCAATTGAAAATGGTAGATGGCTGGATGGTTATATGTTCAGCCTTGCCGGACCTATCTATGCTGGCACAAACGAAATTCAACGTAATATTCTTGCCGAGCGTGTTCTCGGTCTCCCCAGACAATAAGAATTTTGGTATGAATTTAATCTACACATCAGACCAACAGGAACTTATTGACGCGGCAGAAGGTTTTTTTGCGGGTGAACATACAATAGAGTATATGCGTCACCTTTTGGATTCGAATGCTTCTAATGACACACCCACATTATGGAATAATTTTACCGAGCTGGGTTTATTAGGTCTTGTCGCACCGGAGGAAAACGGCGGCTTGGCGCAGGATTTTTCTGTCATGGCAGGCATTGCTGAAATAGCAGGTAATGTCGCGCTTACCGAACCGCTTATCGAAATAGCAGGCATTAGTGTGCCGGTTCTCTCAGAGATGGGGGCAACTGACGAATTAAGTGCTGTGATTAGCGGAGAGTTAAAAGTCCTACCTGTTTGCGGGCTATCCGGCATGGTCAGCCATGCAGATAAAGCCGATATGTTTCTCATCGGTGAAGGAGGTAAGGCGCGTCTGATTGATAAAAACAATGTCACCCTCACCCCATTAAAATCAATTGATCCTTTGCGAAAGCTTTATAAAGTTTCTCATGCTGGGGATGGTCTGGAGGCCATTGACCAGCGTGGTACGGTGCTCAACGCCTCTTTTCTATGCGGTCTGTCCAAGAGAATGGTCACTTTATCAGTGGACTACGCCAAAGACCGCGAACAATTCGGTAAGCAAATCGGATCGTTTCAAGCCATTAAACATCAGTTGGCAAATGTACATACGCAAATCGAGTTCACCCGTCCGATTGTTCAGCTTGCTGCTACGCAGAACGGGCGCTGTGTCCATCAGGCCAAAGTGTCATCAATTGATACGGCTATGTTTGCAGCAGAAACAGCCATTCAAGTTCATGGCGGTATGGGTTATACATTTGAAGTCAGTTTACACATGTTCATGAAACGCGCATGGGCGCTTTGCGGCGAATGGGGAGATCGTAATCATCATATCAATATTCTCGAAACTATGATTTTAGCGGATGATGCTGAACTGGGGCCAGGAACAACTTTCAATTATTAAGGAGAAAACTATGGGCGAAGCTTATATTATTGACGCAATCCGAACACCAACAGGCAGACGTAAAGGGACGCTTGCAGATGTTCATGGTGCAGACCTAGGCGCTTTTATTCTGCGTACACTGGTTGATAAGCATGATATTCCCGCAGAAGATTATGATGATGTCGTTTTCGGCTGTCTTGATGCTGTAGGGCCTCTGGCCGGCAACATTGCCAGGACATGCTGGCTCGCAGCAGGTCTGCCCGAAGCTATTCCTGGCGTAACTGTTGATCGTCAATGTGGGTCATCACAGCAAGCAGTTCATTTCGCCGCACAAGGTATTATGGCAGGTGTTCAAGACCTTGTTATTGCCGGCGGTGTTCAGACAATGACAAAAATACCGATTAGTTCGGCTATGGTACTCGCCCAGCCACTTGGTTTCAATGACCCTTTCTCAGGGTCAGAAGGCTGGGTCAAAAGATATGGTCACGAACCTGTCTCACAATTCCACGGCGCTGAATTGATTGCCAAAAAATGGGATATTTCCAGAGAAGAGATGGAAAAATATGCCCTCGCAAGTCATCAGAGAGCCGCAGCAGCGATTGATGAAGGCCGTTTCAACAATGAGGTCGTACCTTTTAACGGCCTAGAGATGGATGAAACAGTCAGACGCGATACCACCATGGAAAAAATGGCAACGCTAGAACCGCTTCAAGATGGCGGTCGCATCCATGCTGGTATTTCCAGCCAGACATCAGACGCCTCGTCAGCCATGTTGCTGGCTTCAGAAGATGCGGTCAAAAAATATAATCTGAAACCTCGCGCACGTGTTCATCACATGAGTGTACGCGGTGATGACCCAATTTTCATGCTGACAGCTCCGATTCCTGCCACAGAATATGCGTTGAATAAAACCGGAATGTCTCTGGAGGATATTGATCTTGTTGAAATTAACGAGGCTTTTGCGCCTGTGCCAATGGCATGGCTTAAAGAAACCGGCTATCCACATGAAAAAACCAATGTGAATGGCGGCGCGATTGCGCTGGGTCACCCGCTTGGTGCAACAGGCACAAAACTTATGTCAACCTTGCTTAATGAACTTGAGCGGACTGGTGGACGTTATGGCCTGCAAACCATGTGTGAAGGTGGTGGTCTGGCCAATGTAACGATCATTGAAAGACTCTAAATATGAGCTTATGTGACAACAGAACAATCATCATTACCGGGGCAGGTGGCGGCCTTGGTCGTGCCTACGCCATCGCAGTGGGCGCAGCGGGGGGCAATGTAATCGTCAATGACATTAACCCCGACACTGCAGCTGAAACTGTCAAGATTATTAATGATGCGGGCGGTCAGGCGATTGTAAATCTCGACGACATTACGGATTATGCCTCTGCAGGTAAAATCTTAGCTGCTGCAATTGAACACTTTGGTGACGTACATGCTGTTGTCAATAATGCCGGTAACAACCGAGACCGCATGTTCACCTCCCTCAGTGAAAGTGACTGGGACGATGTGATACGCGTGCATCTTAAAGGTCATTTTTGCCTGTCCTCTCATGCCGCAAAATATTGGCGTGAAAAGTCCAAGAATGGTGAAAATCCCGATGCTCGAATTATCAACACCAGTTCCGGCGCGGGGCTTCAGGGCTCTGTCGGGCAAACCAATTATGCAGCTGCAAAGGGTGGGATTTTAACCCTTACACTGAATCAATCTGCTGAATTGGCACGCTATGGTATCACTGCTAATTCAGTGGCTCCGCAAGGCCGCACAGGTATGACGGAGGAAGTCTTTGCCGATATGATGAAAGTACCTGAAGACGGCAGTTTCGACAAATTCGACCCCGCAAATGTTGCCCCTCTCATTGTCTATCTATGCAGTCCTGCTTCAGTTGATATTAACGGTTATTGCTTTGAGTCTTTTGGCGGCAAGCTTTCCATCGCAGATGGTTATAAAACCGGGCCAATCAAAGATAAAGAAGCGCGCTACGAACCTGAAGAGATTGAGGTGGTAATTCGTGAGTTAATCGAGATTACGCCTCCGGCTCAAAAAGTTTACGGGAGCTAGAACCTATGCCGCCATTTCCATTTCAGGAAGATCACGAAATGATTCGCGAAGCCGTAAAAGGCTGGCTATCTGATTGGGAAGATGGCGGTAAAACCCTACATCGTATGGCAAAAGAAGGTCAGGGTTTTGACCGCGCCGCATGGGAAGGTTTTGGCCGTGACCAAGGCATGGCGGGCATCAGTATCCCCGAACAATATGGCGGTGCAGATATGGGGCTTTTGGGGCGTACCGTGATTATGGAAGAAACCGGCTACACGCTTTTCAGCGCGCCCTTCTTTTCAACATGTGTTTTAGCAGCAGATATGATTGAGGCTTTTGCGAGTGAAGACGACAAAACAGACTTGCTCGGTAAAATCGCCAGTGGCGATATTATTATTTCCGTTCTTGATGGCCGGGAAAAACTTTCCCTTAAAGACAACAAGCTAAGCGGCACCCTTTCTCCAGCAACAGATGCCGCACATGCAGACCTTATTTTAGTTGCCGCAAAAGACGAAAATAATTACGTCGTGCTGACGGGTTATAGCCCAAACACTGCAGGATTAAGCGTAACCCCATACGCCTCATTAGACCCGACTAGAAGTCAGGCAAAAGTATCATTTGAAAATGTTGCACTTTCTGACGGCCAGGCGATAGGCAAAGCAGAAGATGTCACTTTTTCGCAAACACTTCAGATTGCCCATGGATCGCTCGCAGCTGAATGTGTCGGCGGCGGGCAAAGGTGTTTGGATATGACGCTAGATTACACTAATCAACGCGTTCAATTCGGGAGACAAATCGGTAGCTTCCAATCTGTAAAGCATAAATGTGCAGATATGTTTATAGCTCTTGAAAGCGCAAGATCCGCATCATATTTCGCCGCATCACCCGATCTGGATGATGACCTCTCGGCAAAATTTGAAGCTGCATTAATTGCAAAAAACTATGCCTCTGAAGCCTTTTTCAAAATAGCAGGCGATGCCATACAAATGCATGGCGGTATTGGCTTCACCTGGGAATATCCTCTACACTATTATTTCAAACGCGCGCGCGGAAACCGCGCCCTCTTCACTTCATCTGAGGACGGGTTTCAAATGCTCGCGGATCAAATCGGTCTTAAGTCACATGCATCAGGTATATCAGGGGATTGATATGAGCATTCGCGAAGAACTCAACCAATGGATGCTGGAGAATTTAACCGGCGAATTTGAACAAATCAGATGGCGTGGAGGTCCCGGAGATGAAGACTCGTCCCCTGAATTGCGACGCGCATGGGAACAAAAATTTGGTGAAGCCGGATGGATTGGATTGCAATGGCCTGAAGAATATGGAGGACGCGATTTAAGTCTGATGGATTTTGTCGAGTTTAACGAAGAGTATGCCCGCCATGGTGGACCCGGTCGTGCTGGTCATATAGGCGAAACATTGATGGCGCCAACCATCTTGGCCTATGGAACAGAGGCTCAAAAAGACCGCTTCCTGCCCGGCATTAAAAATGGCACTGAACTTTGGTGTCAGGGTTATTCCGAGCCAAATGCCGGCTCTGACCTTTCTAATATTAAGACAAAAGCCCGCCTTGAGGGTGATCACTGGGTGATAGATGGTCAGAAAGTCTGGACATCTTTGGCGCATGAATCCGACTGGATTTTCGTTATTGCGCGCGCTGAAGAAGGTACCAAAGGTCGTGACGGTCTGGTTTTCTTGTTGGTTGAGCTTGACCAACCGGGCATAGACATTCGTCCTATTCATCAGATTAGCGGCACAGCAGAATTTAATGAAGTTTACTTCACTGAAGCCAAAGCCGAAGCAGGTAATATTATCGGAGAAGTCGGTGAAGGCTGGAAGATTGCTATGGCACTCCTCGGCTTTGAGCGCGGAGCATCAACCCTTGGTCAACAAATGATGTTCCAAAATGAACTGAACCTTATAATTAAAACCGCGAATGCAAACGGGCGTGCAGAGGACCCTTCTCTTCGCCGCCGCATCGCCGAAGCACATGCTGGCCTGAAGGTTATGCGCTATAATGCGCTCCGCATGTTAAACGGCACTCAAGATGGTAGCACCAGTAAAGAAGGCTATATCTCTAAAATCTTTTGGGCGACATGGCACCGAGATTTGGGTGAACTTGCTATGGATGTTATTGGCGCAGATGCCGAAATTATTGAAAATGAACTTTCGCCATTGCAGAAGCTATTCTTGTTCTCTCGCGCAGACACGATTTATGCCGGCACCAACCAAATCCAACGGAATATTATCTCAGAACGTGCTCTAGGCATGCCCAAAGAACCAAGAGGCACCACAAATGGTTGATTTGAAACTCCCTCCTAATTATGTCGATGGGCATAACCTCCTCGCCGGAAAAACAGTCGTCATCACCGCAGCTGCCGGAACAGGTATTGGCTTTGCAGCGGCTCGAAAATGCATTGAAGAAGGTGCTACTGTCTTTATTTCTGACATCCATGAAGGGCGCCTTGCAGATGCTGCCGAAAGACTGGAGTCCGCAACAGGAAAAAAGCCGGATACAACCTTATGCAATGTAACAGTCCAAGAGGATGTTGATGCCCTTTTTGCTGATGCTCAGAAATCTCTCGGTAGTATTGACATTGTTATCAATAATGCGGGTCTTGGCGGTACGGCAGATATTATTGATATGACAGATGACCAATGGTCCATAGTTCTTGACGTGACTTTAAATGGCTGTTTCAGAATTAACCGCGCTGCCATGCAAATTATGAAAGAACAGCAACAAGGCGTCATCGTGAATAATGCCTCAGTGCTTGGCTGGCGCGCACAAAAAGGTCAGGCGCATTATGCAGCCGCAAAAGCCGGAGTAATGGCACTTACGCGCTGCGCCGCAATTGAAGGCACTGAATTCGGTGTTCGGGTCAATGCCGTAGCGCCAAGCCTTGCGATTCACGAATTTCTTCACAAAGTAACAACCAAGGAATTACTCGCTGAGCTTGAAGATAAGGAGGCTTTCGGACGCGGCAGTGAAGTCTGGGAACAGGCCAATATCATGGTATTCCTAGCCAGTGACTATTCATCTTATCTCACTGGGGAAGTCATCTCAGCCTCTAGCCAGCACGCATAAAGGATAAAAAATGGTCAAACAATATGAAACACCGGCAGACCTTCTTGGTCAGGAAGGTGTCACCCTAGGGCCGACTGACTGGGTGGAAATGAAGCAAGACAGGGTTAACATGTTTGCCGACGCCACTGATGACCACCAATGGATACATGTAGATGAAACTAAAGCTAAAGATGGGCCATTTGGCGGCACTATTGCTCACGGGTATCTCACACTATCACTCGCCAATAAATTTTTACCCCAACTGATTGAGGTTAAGCAGATGTCAATGGGCGTGAATTACGGCGTCGGAATGGCAAGGTTTCCAAATGCCGTTAAAGTCGGCGCACGCATCCGTGCAATTGGTGAGTTTATCG
>NYTN01000038.1 GCA_002683515.1 Rhodobiaceae bacterium | reverse complement strand
GAGACTTCAGTGATGGAATTGCAAAACCGCTTGGCAGCGATTGGTGTGGAGGTGCTGACGGGAAGTGATGGTCTGTTGCATGTATCCGGTCATCCTAATCGTGATGAACTGATTGAGATGTATGGTTGGGCCAAGCCAAAGGCTGCCGTGCCTGTGCATGGTGAGTTCAGACACTTGCTGGCTCATGAGAAACTGGCAAGAGATCTACAAGTGCCGCAGCCTATCTGTGTAAAAAATGGAGATATGCTAAGGCTTGCCCCAGGTGACGCTGAGGTTGTTGACCGAGTTTATTCGGGGCGACTGCATCTTGATGGTGATGTGTTTATTCCAGCTGATGAGTGCCCATCGCGTGAAAGGCGAAAACTTTCCTTTAATGGGTTTGTAGGGGTCAGTTTGGCGCTGGATAAAGCCAGTCGGCTAATAGGTACTCCGGGTGTGGTTTTGATGGGTCTGCCGGATGATGATGGTTTGGGTGTTAGTCTTGAAGATTGGGTTTTTGATGCGCTGGAGCGTGTTATTCCTGAAAATGGGAAAATTACCCCGAAGCGTGCTGAGCAGGAAATTTCCAAAAAAGTGCGTTCCGAGATGCGACGACGTTGTGGTAAAAAGCCTGAAGTTGCAGTCACTTTTATCACAGTATAAAAAAGAGATAAGAATTAAGGAGTTCATTATGATTGGTCAGTTAAATCACATCGCTATAGCCGTTCCAAATCTGGACGAGGCTGCAAATGTTTACCGAAATATTTTGGGAGCCAAGGTCACTGATCCCGTTGCCTTGCCTGAGCATGGCGTGACGACAGTCTTTGTAGAGTTACCAAATACAAAAATTGAGTTACTTGAAGCGCTGGGAGATGACTCGCCAATTGCCGGATTTATTGATCGCAATCCTAAAGGCGGCATGCATCATATTTGTCTAGAGGTTCAGGATATTATGGAGGCGCGGGATAAGCTGATTGCCGAAGGCGCACATTTTGCAGGAAGTGATGAGCCTAAAAATGGCGCGCATAACAAGCCGGTTCTGTTTATGCACCCAAAGGATTTTTGTGGGACGTTGATTGAACTGGAACAGGTTTAATGATTGATATTGGTTTAACCTTTGGCATTGCCATATATGGCATGATTTGGTTTGTAACGCTTTTCACGGTTTTGCCTTTTGGTGTTGTCACCCAAGATGAGGCTGGCGAAGTTGAACCCGGGTCGCCGGGGAGCGCCCCTGCCAATGTGCGTATCGGGCGCAAATTGCTTATCACAACACTTGTTTCGACAGTCTTGTTTCTTATCGTTTACTGGCTTCTTACCTCGGATATTCTTGTCGGCATTTAGCGACAATCGGCGTATGATAAATAAAGGAAATTGAATGCGTTTATCTGCTTATTTTTTGCCGACCCTAAAAGAAAACCCTGCTGAGGCGCAGATTGCATCGCATAGATTAATGTTGCGTGCCGGGCTCGTGCGTCAGGCGAGTGCCGGTATCTATAGCTGGTTGCCTCTTGGTCATCGTGTATTGAACAAAATCTCCGATATTGTCAGCGAAGAACAAAACCGAGCAGGCGCTCTTGAGATGCTGATGCCAACTATTCAATCTGCAGAATTGTGGGAAGAGTCCGGCAGATATGATGGTTATGGTAAGGAAATGCTGAGGATTACTGATCGGCATGACCGCCCTATGCTTTATGGCCCTACCAATGAAGAGCAAATCACGCAGATCGTTCGCGATAATGTGCGCAGTTACAAAGATTTACCGCTGAACCTCTATCATATCCAATGGAAATTTAGAGACGAAATTCGTCCGCGTTTTGGTGTGATGCGGGGACGCGAATTTTTGATGAAAGATGCATATAGCTTTGATGTCAGCGTAGATAATGCACGTATTGCTTATCGCAAAATGTTTGTTGCCTATCTGCGTACCTTTGAAAGGCTTGGCTTAAAGGCACTTCCTATGGCGGCGGATACGGGGCCGATTGGGGGGGATATGAGCCATGAATTTATCATTCTTGCTGAAACTGGTGAATCTGCTGTTTACTGTCATCGTGATTTAATTGAACTTCCTGCGCCGGGTGATGAGGTTAGCTATCATGAGGATCTGACGCCAGTGATCGAGCCCTATATTTCCGGCTATGCAGCGACGGATGAAAAGCATGACCAAGTTGCTTTTGAGGCAGATGTTCCGGCAGACAAAAGAGTGGAAGCGCGCGGCATTGAAGTCGGACATATATTCTATTTTGCGACAAAATATAGTGAAGCAATGAAGGCTTACGTCGCTTCGCCTGATGGGCAAAATGTTACGCTACATTGCGGCTCATACGGGATTGGTGTTTCGCGATTAGTTGGAGCTATTATCGAGGCATCTCATGATGATGACGGCATTATTTGGCCTTGGGGCGTTGCGCCGTTTCAGGTTGGCTTAATTAATCTGAAAGTCACTGATGAGGGATGTAATAATGTGTGCGAGGGTGTTTATTCACGCCTTACTGCGCTTGGTGTTGACGTTTTGTATGATGATCGAGATGAGCGAGCAGGCGGAAAGTTCTCGGATATGGATTTAATTGGTTGCCCGTGGCAAGCAGTCATCGGGCCACGCGGTGTTGAAGCCGGAGAGGTTGAGATTAAAAACCGCGCTACCGGAGAAAAAGAAACCCTTCCGCTGGAGGCGGCAATGGACAGGTTGGCATCTGCACCACCTGAAAAGAAATAATGACAGGTTTTTTTAACCGATTTGAGTGGCAGATTGCGGGTAGATATATTCGCTCTCGCCGCCGCGAAGGGGTGATATCGCTTATCGCTTGGGCATCTTTTTTGGGCATTATGATTGGTGTTGCTACCCTTATTATAGTTATGGCCGTGATGAATGGATTTCGGGCGGACCTGCTTGAGCGGATACTTGGTGTGGGGGGGCATGCGGTTGTCCGTCCTTACGGTGGAGCATTTCAGTCACAAAGAGAAGTTGTTGATAGGCTTGTTCAATTGGATGGAGTTCAGCGTGTAGTACCCGTTTTAGAAGCTCAAGTCATGGTCTTAGTCGGAACAACCGCACGTGGAGCGATTTTGCGCGGCGTTGATAAAGCGCTTATTCCTCAACTTCCAGTTTTGACGGAAAATAAAGTGCTCGGTGACTTGTCCCGTGTAGGTCAAATTGAAAGTGCTACTCCCGGTCTTGCTATTGGTCAACGCATGGCTGAGATATACGGACTTGAGATAGGCATGCCGATATCCTTGATAGCACCGAAGGGAGCAAAAACGCCTTTCGGCACAGCTCCCCGAGTGCGCCAATATTCTGTGGAGAGTATTTTTGAAGTCGGGATGTCCGACTATGACGCTACATTCATCTTCACAGATATGGATACAGTATCAGCGTTAACCGGAACAAGTACAGATATGGCTGAGCTGGAGATAGTTGTGGCGCATCCAGATAAAATTCAGGATTTACGTCCGGCGATTGACCAAGCAGTCGGAGAGGCAGGCTGGGTTAGAGATTGGCAGCAAACTAATGCAGCGCTTTCAGGTGCGTTAAAGGTCGAGCGCAATGTTATGTTCCTTATCTTGACGATGATTTTGCTTGTAGCCTCGCTGAACATTGTTTCAGGTCTGGTGATGTTGGTGAAAGATAAAAGTCGCGATATTGCTATTTTACGAACTATGGGCATGAAACGAGGGGCGGTCTTGAGGATATTTTTTATCACCGGTGCGTCTATCGGTGTGGTCGGCACGTTGGTAGGTGTAATAGTCGGGGTGGTTTTCTGCCAAAATATTGAGGCTATCAGACAGTTAATCACAGCTCTCACAGGGACAGAACTTTTTCCTTCCGAAATTTATTTTCTGAATGAACTTCCCGCTAAAATCATTGTTGAAGATGTTGTCATGGTTGCTGGTTTGTCTTTAGCATTGTCTTTTCTATCAACGCTCTATCCGTCTTGGCGCGCAGCATCACTGGCGCCGGTAGAGGTGTTACGAAATGACTAAGCGCGACATTGTTTTAGAAATCACCGACTTGCATCATCAATATGGTGATGCTGATAAGTTGGTGAAGGTATTGAAAGGCGTAAATTTTTCATTGTATCGTGGGGAGAATGTCGCTCTGTTGGGGCCGTCAGGAGCAGGGAAATCGACCTTTTTGCATTTGGTTGGTCTCCTAGAGAGCGCGCATCAAGGAAGTATTAAACTTTTAGGGCAGAATGTTGCCGCTTGTTTGGATGCTCAACAAACTCTTTTAAGACGACAGTCCATCGGCTTTGTCTATCAGTTTCATAATTTGTTGGCCGAATTCACAGCTTTGGAAAATGTAATGCTGCCAATGCGTTTGGCAGGAAAGAGTAGGGATGTAGCTCGCGAAAAGGCGGCAAAGCTCTTAAAACGATTAAACTTAACCGAACGGCATCAGCATTATCCGGGGCAGTTATCCGGCGGAGAACAGCAACGTGTTGCGATAGCACGGGCGCTGGCTAATGACCCTGTGCTTCTACTTGCCGATGAGCCGACGGGTAATCTTGATCCCGCTTCCGGTCGTATGGTTTTTGAATTACTGCTTGAAACTGCGAATGAAAATGGTAGTGCGGCTCTCGTGGCAACACATAATCCTGAGCTTGCGACTCTGATGGATCGTCAAATAACTCTGACAGACGGCATTATTCATGCGTAAAATTATTTAGCTACCTCTAGCTAATTGAAATTATTAATTATTATATTGATTGACAATAAAGAACAGAAAGTGAACAATAATTATTATTCTTAAATAATTAAGGGTTAGGATTGATGATTGTGAAAGATTTAACTGCGTTGATGTCGCTTATTATCTTCGGATATTTTGTTTTAATGATTGGAAGCTTTCTATAAATAGCCGTGGAACCAGTGTGGGAGCGACACGGTATCTCCTGCCAGACTTACCCACAATCGAATCCCCTCTTTACCAGGAAAAACATCATCCATAGCCTGACAAGACTCAGAACTGATGGCACATTGAGTAAAGAGTAATAATGATGCCCACGATAGAAAACCCAACAAGCTACAATATGAGTAACTTAAAAGAAGAAGTGCCGGTTAAATTTATCCATTTACGCGCTCATAGTGCATATTCCCTGCTTGAAGGTGCGTTAAAGCCTGAAGCATTGGCAAATGCAGCTTTACGTTTCGAAGCCCCTGCAATGGGGGTAACAGATCGCAATAATCTCTTTGGTGCTCTTGAAATATCAGAAAAATTTTCTGGTATTGGTGTGCAACCACTCATTGGCGTTACTTTATCACTTCGTCGTCTGGCGTTATCGGGTCGTGACTCTCGTGACCTTCCATCTATTGCGCTATTCGCACAAAATGAAACGGGTTATTTAAATTTAATTTCCATTGTTAGCCGCGCTCATTTAGAGGGTGATGGCATTGAACCACCCGGTGTTTCATTGGAAGATATTTCTAAAGTTGGTGAAGGCGTTATTTGTCTTACAGGTGGGCGCGAGGGGCCGATTGATCGGTTTTTAGGGGCGCAAAATAAAGCAGAAGCTGAAAAAATACTTCACCGCTTGCGCGATATTTTTGGCGATAATCTTTATATCGAATTACAGCGTTACGGGCTTCAAGATGATGAAGAAATTGAAACCGGGCTGATAGATTTTGCTTTTTCATATGACATCCCACTAGTGGCGACTAATCAGAGTTTCTTCGAGTCAGAAGATGACTTCGAGGCGCATGATGCCTTGATTTGTATTGCTGAGGGTACTTATGTGCGCGAAACTGAGCGTCGCCAGTTAACACCTAATCATCGTCTTAAAACTCCTCAAGAAATGGTTTCGTTGTTTGCTGACTTACCCGAAGCAATAGAAAATACGGTTGAAATTGCACGCAGATGTGCCTTCCGTCCGCAAAAACATGCGCCTATCTTACCCGACTTTGTCGCTGGGGATGGCGGCCAGGCAGAGGCCGACGAATTATCGCGCCAAGCGCGGGCAGGGCTGGAAAAACGCCTTGCAGATAAGTCGCCAGCTACTGATCGAGAAACCTACTTAAAGCGGCTTGATTATGAGCTTGAGGTCATTAATAGCATGGGGTTTCCGGGCTACTTTCTGATTGTTGCCGACTTTATTCAGTGGTCGAAGCAAAACGGTATTTCTGTAGGTCCGGGGCGGGGATCAGGTGCGGGTTCAGTCGTTGCCTGGGCATTGACGATTACAGATCTTGACCCTCTGCGATTCGGGTTACTGTTTGAACGCTTCTTAAACCCTGAACGCGTATCTATGCCAGATTTTGATATTGATTTCTGCCAAACACGGCGTGACGAAGTTATCCGCTATGTTCAGCAGAAATACGGTGTCGACCAAGTTGCCCAAATCATTACATTCGGAAAGCTTCAGGCACGGGCTGTTTTGCGCGATGTTGGACGGGTACTTCAAATCCCTTATGGGCATGTCGACAGACTTTGTAAAATGGTACCTAACAACCCCGCTGCACCCGTAACCCTTCAGGAAGCTATTGATAGTGAACAACGCCTCCAAGAGGAGAGGGATAATTACCCGGCTGTTGATCAGCTTATAGAGATTAGTCTCAAACTTGAAGGTCTTTATCGCCATGCTTCCACTCATGCTGCGGGTGTGGTGATTGGTGACAGACCCCTGGAAAAGCTTGTCCCCCTTTACCGTGACCCGAAGTCAGATATGCCGGTCACACAATTCAACATGAAATGGGTGGAAATTGCTGGACTTGTGAAATTTGATTTTCTTGGTTTGAAAACACTAACAGTTCTGGAGCGTGCGGTGGAACTTCTTGCCAAGACAGGGGTTGAGATTGACCTTGGGAAGTTAGCGCTGGATGATGAGAACACCTTCACCATGCTGAGCAGTGGCGATACGGTAGGTGTGTTCCAGCTTGAAAGTGCTGGCATGCGGGATGTTCTCCGCAAAATGCAACCGGACTGTTTTGAAGATATTATTGCGCTGGTTGCTTTGTATCGTCCAGGTCCAATGGATAATATTCCGCGTTATATCGCCTGTAAAAAAGGGGAAGAAGAGCCTGATTACATGCATGACATGCTGAAACCCGTGCTAGAGGAAACCTATGGTGTGCCTATTTATCAGGAACAGGTCATGCAGATTGCTCAGGTGATGTCCGGCTTCTCGCTGGGCGAAGCGGATTTGCTCCGTCGCGCTATGGGTAAGAAGAATGAAGCGGAAATGCAAGCGCAAAAAAGCAGATTTCTTGAAGGCGCTAGAGAAAATGGCGTTGATAAAAAAAATGCCAGCGCGGTTTTTGATCAGGTCGATAGGTTTGCCGGATATGGTTTTAACAAAAGTCATGCTGCAGCTTATGCGCTGGTTGCCTATCAGACTGCATTTTTAAAGGCGAATTATCCCGTGGCTTTTTATTCGGCGTCAATGTCGCTTGATTATGAAAACACCGACAAGTTACAAATTTTTGTTCAGGATGCGCTGTCGCATGACATCAAAGTATCTGCGCCTGATATTAACCGTTCGGATGTGATGTTTGAAACGGGTGAGCAGGAAATCATCTACGCGCTGTCGGCGATTAAGAATGTCGGCCGTCAATCTATGATTGATTTGGTTGCCGAGCGCAGTCAAAATGGGCCTTATACGGATATTTTTGATTTTGCTAAACGTGTTGGTGCTGTTGGGATTAATAGCAAACTCCTCGAAAACTTGATATCTGCCGGTGCATTTGATTGCCTAGAAACTGATCGTGCGCGTCTTTTTGATGCTGTAAAAATGCTCCTATCAGAGGCTACGATTGCGCAAAATGAGAGAAAAGAAGGTCAAAGTAATCTTTTTGGTGAAGAAGATATTTCCGAAAGCCGGACATTGCGGGAGGTCGCTCCATGGTCACCTGTTGAACGCCTGACCCGTGAATTTGACGCTATTGGTTTTTATCTCTCCGGTCACCCGCTGGATGATTACCGCACAGTATTAAGACGTATGAATGTGTTGAGTTTTGAAGACCTTCCAAGTTCGGTTGAAAACAATGTATTGCTTGCCGGAACAATTGCTAAAATGGATGAACGTAAATCCAAACAGGGCAACCCTTTCGCATATTTGGGGTTGTCTGACCCCACCGGTCAATTTGAAACGATTGTGTTTTCAGAGGTTCTAAATAATAAGCGCGAAATATTAAGTGTTGGGCAATCCGTGATTATTAGCGCAAAAGTCTCACGCGAGGATGACACAATTAGATTACAGGCCGAAAATATTCGTTCTCTGGATGAAGTGGTGGCTTCGGGTAATGATGCAAGCTTGCGTGTTTTCGTCGAAAACAAAACCGCGTTGCCATATATCAGGAAACAACTTGATGAAGGATGCAGTAAGAGTGACACGGATATCAAAATTAATTCTTCAAAAGGAGGGATTGTAACCCTTATCATGCAAAATGAGCGGCATGAGGTTGAACTTCGTTTGCCTGGGAAATATCTGATAAATCCGCGCATTTCTGGAGCTATCAAGGCTTTGAACGGTGTTTTGCATGTTGAAGATATTTAAAAGCCTTTAACAATGATAATTGGGGCTTGTTTTCCTGCCCGACCTGTCCTATACCCGCCGCATCACTCACATGAGGATTGGTTTTGCCTAATTGTAAAGCCCCTCCGGTGCCGAAGTGTTCGGCCCATTTCCTCATGGCGGATTAACCGGAGAAAGGAGAAAGAGTCATGGCTCTACCGGATTACAATATGCGCCAGCTATTAGAAGCTGGGGTTCACTTTGGTCACCAAACACATCGCTGGAATCCTAAAATGGCCCCTTATATTTTTGGGGACAGAAACGGTATTCATATTATCGATTTGGCTCAAACCGTCCCGCTTTTGCATCAGTCACTTGTTGCAGTTCGGGACACGGTTGCTGCTGGAGGACGCGTTCTGTTTGTCGGGACAAAACGTCAGGCGACTGAAGTTATCGCGCGCACAGCGCAACAATGTGCTCAGTATTACATGAACACACGTTGGTTGGGCGGTACGCTCACAAACTGGAAAACAATTTCAAATTCAATCAAGCGCTTGCGTGAACTTGAAAACTTGCTGGCCGAAGAGGCCTCCACTGGCTTCACCAAAAAGGAAATTCTCAATCTTACCCGCGAACGCGACAAGCTTGAGCTTGCGATTGGCGGTATCAAGGATATGGGCGGTCTACCTGATTTGATGATCGTGATTGATACCAACAAGGAATCCATCGCTATTGCTGAAGCACATAAGCTTGGTATTCCCGTGATTGCTATTCTTGACAGTAATT
>NYTN01000037.1 GCA_002683515.1 Rhodobiaceae bacterium | reverse complement strand
TTGTTGAACTTGTGGCGTTAGAGGATGCTGAAATTAAATATTCTACTGTTCAAAACTGGTACCCTGGTGATGAAGAAGGCCGTGGCGGAATTTATAATTTTGTTACCAAACGGGGCGACTGCCGCGAGGATAACGCCAAGATTTCATGGACACAGGTTGAAACTGGATCGGCAGTCACTTGGAAATACCCTTCCTGCATTTTGCGCGGCGATAATACTGTTGGTGAATTTTACTCCATTGCTATTGGTAATAATTATCAGCAAATAGACAGTGGCACGAAGATGATACACCTCGGAAAGAACACATCGAGCCGCATCATTTCTAAAGGTATCTCGGCGGGTAAATCCTCAAATACTTATCGCGGTCAGGTGAGTATTCACCGCAAAGCTGATAAGGCTCGTAATTTTACACAGTGTGACAGTTTGCTAATTGGTGACACCTGTTCAGCACATACAGTCCCGTATATCGAAACAAAAAATCCCTCGGCCATTTTGGAGCACGAGGCCACAACTTCCAAAATCAGTGATGACCAATTATTTTATTGTCAGCAACGTGGATTAGATGCAGAGGAAGCCGTTTCTCTTATCGTAAATGGTTTTTGTAAAGACGTTCTGCAACACCTGCCCATGGAGTTTGCCGTTGAAGCGCAAAAGCTTGTCGGCATATCACTGGAAGGAAGCATTGGATGAGTGCTTTGCTTGAAATTAAGAATCTTCATGTTTCTGTCGCCGACACGGAAATTCTCAAAGGCCTGAGTTTGAGTGTCTCTGCTGGTGAGGTTCATGCAATTATGGGGCCTAACGGTTCCGGTAAATCTACGCTTTCATATGTTCTTGCGGGTCGTGATGGTTATGAAATTACAGATGGCGATATTTTGCTGAATGGTGTCAGTCTTAAAGATATGAAACCTGAGGACAGAGCTATTGCGGGGTTGTTCCTTGCCTTTCAATACCCGCTTGAGATCCCTGGCGTTACAAATATGACCTTTCTAAAAACCTCTGTGAATGCTGTGCGGCGCGGGCGTGGCGAGGAAGCAATGGATGCAGCGAGTTTCCTGCGTTTCGTCCGAGAAAAGGCGAAAGCCTTGCGACTGGATGATGACATGTTGAAGCGTCCGCTCAATGTTGGCTTTTCTGGCGGCGAAAAAAAGCGGAATGAAATCTTGCAAATGTCAGTGCTTGAACCACTGATGGCAATATTAGATGAGACAGATAGTGGGTTGGATATTGATGCCCTTAAAACTGTGGCCGAGGGCGTAAATGCTTTAAGGGATGCTCAACGAGGAATGCTTGTTATCACGCATTACCAACGTCTGCTGGATTATATCAAGCCTGATATTGTGCATATTTTAGCTGGCGGTCAGATTGTCAAAACGGGCTCACCTGAACTTGCTCTGGAACTCGAAAAATCTGGTTACGCCGATTATGTGGCCTAGATGGAAGCATGTAAATTATGACCAGCTTTAATCATATGCAGCAAGAAGCGAAAGAAGTTTTCGCCGCAAATGGATGGCCGAACAAAAGGAATGAAGATTGGCACTATACCGACCTTTCCGCACGTTTGCCTTCGTATTTTCATAATCAATCGCTTGAGCTTTCTGAAGATGTTACCTTAGGTAACCTCACATGCGATGTTGAGGTAGACCTTCAGCTTGATTTTATCAATGGACTACTAACGGAGGTGGAAGAACTTCCTGATGGGCTGGAGATAAGTGCGCTCGTAGATCACCCAGAGCTTGTCCAACAGTCTGACGAAGATGTTACTGATCCGCTTCTATATGCCAATCTCGCTCATCTTGAAACGGGTATTGTGATTGATGTTTCGCAGGTTATCGAAGAGCCAATGGCAATTCATTTTCATAACACCTCTGCTGATGAGACTTCTTTTGTGCGCATCATCTTTCGTCTCGCTGAAGGGGCAAATCTTACATTGCTTGAAAGTCATAGTGGCTGGGGGCATACTCAACTTGTTACCGATGTTTATCAACATAAAGACAGTATGCTCAGGCATTTAAGATTACATCAGGCCGAGGATACGCAAGTTTCCTTGTTGCTTAATAGAGTTTCTTTAGGGGCGCGGGCGCAATATCATAATGTTGCTATTAGTTTGTCCGGCGGTCTTGGGCGTCTTGAAACTCGGGTAACATTTGATGCCCCTGGGAGTCATGCAGGTCTTGCGACTGCGCTTCTATCGGGTGGTAAGCAACATATTGATATTACAACTCGGCTGAACCATCTTAGCGCCGACACAACCAGTGACACGGTTGCTAGAACTATTTTGGATGATGAGGCATGTGGAATTTTTCAAGGCAAGGTGATAGTTCATGAAGATGCACAACGTGTGGAGGCAACGCAAAAATCTGATGCGCTGATATTGTCGGCCGAAGCGATGATGAATGTGAAGCCTGAGTTAGAGATTTACGCTGATGATGTTGCTTGTGCACATGGTTCAGCGATTGGCGAGATTGATCATGAAGCATTATTTTTTCTCCGTAGCCGCGGCATTGACGAAGAGGCCGCACGTATCATGTTGGTTGAAGGCTTTGTCTCTGAAATTTTAGAACGTCTAGATGATTTTGCAGCAGGAACTGTCTTGCAAGAAAATTTGTTGAAGCGTGTTGCAACATTTTTAAAGAAAAGTGCTTAAGATGCAGGTAAATGAAGTAATGGCAACAAATACGGTGTTTGATGTTCAGAAAGTTCGGGCAGACTTTCCAATTCTGTCAATGGAGGTTTATGGGAAGCCGCTCATTTATCTTGACAATGCTGCCTCCGCACAAAAACCTGTTCAGGTGATGAATGCCATGAATGAGGCAATGACCTCCGGCTATGCGAATGTGCATAGGGGGCTGCATTATCTCTCAAATAAAGCCACGGATGATTTTGAGGTGGCCCGAGAAGATGTTCGCCGTTTTTTGAACGCGCCGTCACTTGAAGGAGTTATTTTTACAGGTGGAGCGACTGATGCGTTAAACCTCGTTGCCCAATGTTACGGTGCTGACCATATTGGCGAGGGGGATGAGATTATCCTCTCTGAAATGGAGCATCATTCTAATATTGTCCCTTGGCACTATTTGCGGGAACACAAAGGCGCGATTATTAAATGGGTTCGTGTCAATGATGACGGGTCCTTTGATATGGAAGATTACAAAAATCTCCTTGGGCCAAAAACCAAATTTGTTGCGTTGACACAAATGTCGAATGCTTTGGGAACGATTACGCCAATCAAGGAAATTATCCGTTTGGCTCATGAACATGATGCGCCGGTTTTGGTTGATGGTTGTCAGGGGGCTGTGCATCTTGAAACGGATGTTCAAGATCTTGATTGTGATTTTTATGTTCTATCTGGGCATAAGCTTTATGGCCCGTCGGGCATCGGGGCTTTATATGGCAAGGCCGACTATCTTAATAAAATGCGACCATATCGAGGGGGCGGGGAAATGATACGTGAGGTCACACTCGATAATGTGACCTATGGTGATTTACCTCACAAATTTGAAGCCGGAACACCTCCTATTTTAGAGGTTATCGGTTTAGGCGCAGCCCTTCGTTATATTGAAAGCTATGGTCATAAAGAAATTGCAGCTCATGAACACGGCCTTCTTGAGTATGCAACCCGCCAAATGACTGAAATAAACAATTTGTCGATCATGGGTACAGCGCCTGAAAAGGGCAGTGTTATTTCTTTTATTATTAAAGATATTCACCCTCATGATCTGGCGACAGTGATTGATCGGTCAGGGGTGGCTGTGCGTGCCGGACACCATTGTGCACAACCGCTTATGAAGCGATTTGGCGTGACAGCAACTGCGCGTGCCTCTTTTGCAATGTATAATACGCGTGATGAAATTGACTCCCTGGTCGAGTCCATTCACAAAGCTATAAGTTTTTTCGGGTGAGATAATGTCTGAGAGCACACAAGATAAAGACATGCCGGTTATTGATACTTCAGCTGAGGCTCAAGTTGCTCAGACATCTTCTGATCTAGCTACAGTACCTGCTGAAAGTGATGATGAAACTGCTACCCCTGAAATTTCTCCTGAAATGCAGGCCCTAACAGATGAAATCGTCGGCGCTTTGAAGAGTGTATACGACCCTGAAATCCCAGTTGATATTTACGAGCTTGGCCTGATTTATCGTGTAGAGGTTACCGATGACAGGGATGTAAATATTGATATGACCCTTACAGCTCCCGGATGCCCGGTTGCCGAACATATGCCGGTTTGGGTTCAGGATGCTGTTAGCGCCCTTGATGGCATTGGTGATGTGAAGGTAAATATGGTTTTTGAACCACCATGGGACCCAAGTCGTATGACCGATGAGGCCCGTGTTGCACTGAATATGTTTTAGGTATAGGGGTAGATAATGAACCAAACTCTTCAATTGCCAAAAACAATTACACTTACAGACGCTGCAGCTGATCGCGTAAAGCACATTATGGCGCAGTCGGATGAAAATTATCTTGGGGTTCGCCTCGGTCTAAAAAATGCGGGTTGCGCAGGCATGGAATATACAATGGAATATGCCACCGAAATCATGCCTCAGGATGAAGTTGTTGAGGATAAGGGCGTTACAGTTTTGGTGGATATCAAAGCAGTTCTGTTCCTAATAGGAACGGAAATGGATTTTCAATCTGAAAAACTTGCTTCGGGATTTGTGTTTAATAATCCTAATCAGACCGATGCTTGTGGGTGTGGAGAAAGCGTTACATTGGCACCTGCGAAAACACCTAATTAAAGAAAGAATAAAATGGGGACTGTCAGTTTAAAGAGCATTCTCGATATTGAACAAATTGATGATTTGATTTTCCGCGGATTTACGCCGCAAGGGGGAGCAGGTCGTGTTTATGGCGGTCAGGTGATTGCTCAAGGCCTCTCTGCCGCTTCTCATACAGTTGATAATAGACCATGCCACTCTTTACATGCTTATTTTCTGAGACCGGGTGACCGCTCGAAGCCGATTATTTACGATGTTGACATTGCGCGTGACGGAAGAAGTTTTTCAAGTCGTAGGGTGACAGCAATTCAAAACGGCAAGCAAATTCTCAATATGGCACTGTCGTTTCAGGTGGAAGAGTTTGGACTGGAGCATGACGAAGGAATGCCGGATGTACCTGCACCCGAAACCCTGAAATCTCTTCAGGAATTACAATCAGATATTATCGATAAAATTCCAGAGGAGTTTCGGGAAAATATCTTACGTAAACGCGCCTATGAGGTTCGCCCAGTCACACCAATGGATTACCTGAACCCACAGCCGATTGAATCCCTCAATAATGTTTGGATACGCTTAACTGATGACACCATACCCAATGATGTTGATCACCAACGGCTCGTACTGACTTATATGTCCGATTTGACTTTGCTGGATAGTGGCCTGCGCGTTCATGGCAAAGATTATATGAATACAGATATCCAAACTGCTAGCCTTGACCATGCGTTATGGTTTTATCATCCCTATAAGATTGATGATTGGTTGCTTTTCTCTCAGCATTCACCGGTAACGGGAGCTGGAAGGGGGTTGAATTTTGCCTCCATCTACACACGCGATGGAAAGCTGGTTGCCTCGGCCTCTCAAGAAGGACTGATGCGCGAAAGAAGTTAGGCGGTTAACCCAACTCAAGGTCGTTCATTATGCCCAAGATGTGCAGAAAGTTCAGTCAGTAAAGTTTTAGCGGCATCCGGGATAACCGAACCAGGCGGAAATATTGCTTTTGCGCCAGCCTTATACAAAGAATCAAAATCTTGAGGTGGAATAACACCGCCAACAATCACCATAATATCTTGCCTGTCTTGCGAATTCAGTTCTTCCCTTAATTCAGGCACTAAGGTCAAATGACCGGCAGCAAGGGAACTCACGCCAACAGCATGCGCTCCGCCTTCAATGGCATCCGCAGCTGCCTCTGCCGGTGTTTGGAATAGAGGGCCGACAATCACATCAAACCCTAAATCTGCAAAAGCTGTCGCGACAACTTTCTGTCCGCGATCATGGCCATCCTGACCTATTTTTGCTATATATATCTTAGGGTTACAGCCTTGTCTTTGTGCAAAGCGCGAAACCATATCGCGCACTTCAACTATGGCATCACTGTCGTTACCAAAATTGTTGGCATAGACACCTGAAATAACATTTGGTTTTGCTTTATGGCGGGTAAAAGCTTTCTCCATGGCATCGGAAATCTCTCCGACTGTTGCTTTGGCACGAGCTGCATCCACAGCAAGTCCCAGCAAGTTGCCTTCGCCTGAGCTTGCAGCGTGTGTAAGAGCTTCCAAGGATTTTGTAACTGCTTCACTATTGCGTTCATTTTTGAGTTTTTGAAGACGCTCAATCTGCGATCCACGTACGGCGCTGTTATCAACTTTCAGGACATCAACATTATCTTCTTGTTCAAGGCGGAATTTGTTCACCCCTACGACTGTCTGTTTTCCACTGTCTATGCGCGCTTGTGTATGGGCTGCGGCTTCTTCTATCCGCATTTTAGGGAGCCCTTGTTCAATCGCTTTGGTCATACCGCCGGAGCTTTCGACCTCTTTAATATGCTCAAGTGCTTTCGCCGCAAGGTCATGCGTCAGTCGTTCAACAAAATAACTGCCACCCCAAGGGTCAATCACATTGGTTGTTCGGCTCTCCATCTGCAAAAGCAATTGAGTATTCCTTGCAATCCGAGCAGAAAAGTCCGTTGGTAATGCCAAGGCTTCATCAAAGCTGTTGGTGTGAAGTGACTGGGTGTGACCTTGTGTAGCCGCCATTGCTTCAACACAGGTTCTGGTAATGTTATTGTAAATATCCTGAGCGGTCAGACTCCATCCGGAGGTTTGACAATGAGTTCTTAGGGCTAGTGATTTCGGGTTTTTCGCGCCAAGTCCCTGCATGAGTTGGGACCATAAAAGACGCCCTGCGCGCATTTTGGCAATTTCCATAAAGAAATCCATGCCAATAGCCCAGAAGAAAGACATACGGGGAGCAAATATATCAATGTCTAGCCCTGCATCCATTCCTGCACGAACATATTCAACCCCATCGGCCAGCGTATAGGCTAACTCAAGATCTGCCGTGGCGCCAGCTTCTTGCATATGATAACCGGATATTGAAATTGAATTGAATTTAGGCATATGGGCAGAGGTATAGGCAAAAATATCCGAGATTATCCGCATGGAATGTCGAGGCGGATAGATATATGTATTGCGAACCATAAACTCTTTGAGGATGTCGTTCTGAATTGTACCGGCCAGTTTCTCAGGCCCAACACCTTGCTCTTCAGCGGCGATAATATAGAGCGCCATAATCGGAAGAACCGCACCATTCATGGTCATGGAAACGCTCATTTCATCCAACGGAATGCCGTCAAACAACATGCGCATATCATAAATAGAGTCAATCGCGACACCTGCCATGCCGACATCACCAGCCACGCGTGGATGGTCACTGTCATAACCCCTATGTGTTGCGAGGTCGAAGGCTACCGAAAGACCCTTTTGTCCTGCTTTTAGATTACGGCGATAAAAGGCGTTAGAGGCTTCTGCAGTTGAGAAACCTGCATATTGCCTGACTGTCCATGGTTTGTTGACATACATGGTCGCATAGGGGCCGCGAATATAGGGAGGAATACCGGGATACCCACCCATATGCGGCAAATCCTTAGTATCTTCTTCAGTATATAATCTTTTGAGAGACAAGCCTTCCGGCGTTTCGCGGGATTTGCGATCATTATTTCGGTTGATAGCTTCCTGCCAATCTTTTTTTTGGTTTTCCGGCTCAATAGCTGCGCTGGCATCAAAGGAGATGTTACTGAAATCAGGTAGCTGGCTCATGATTGACCCTCTTTAAATGAAATACCTGAAAGGCTCAGCGTTAATTGCAAAACCGAGATCGTGTCGCAGCCCATAAAAATATTTCCGTTAATTGCGTCTGACTCATATTTTCCTGCGAGCCATACATGTGCGCACCCCGCTTCAGCGAGGCTTTGCGCAAGAGTATCAGCATGTTCTTCATAAGCGGCATCTGTGCCGCAAATAGCTGCGACAGAAAACCTGCTGGCGGTAAAGTCATCAATAATTTTCGTGAGGTCACTTCCACCACAGCCAAGATGGCTTTCAATCCCACCAGCCGCAAAAAGGTTTGTGGCAAAATTTGATCTAGCAGTGAATTCTGCAGTTTCCCCAAGTACAGCTAAATAAACTTTAGGCTTATGGGTTTCAGCAACAAAACGTAATTGTTCAAATGCTGATGCAGGCCGAGTTTCTCTAAGGATGCCTCTCCCATAAGCTGGACGGGGCTTTAGTAAAGCTTCTTCCAGATTGGCAAAATCACCGGCACCTAGGACCGGCATTTTACGTTTTGCTACATCTTTATTTTCTGAAAGTTGATTATCCTCAATCCGCGAGGAGATTATGTGTATGCCTTCAAGGGAAGCAATGCCGCCCGCTTTTTCTATGTCCTGGAAAAGAGACCAGCTATCAGAGGCAAGTGCTTCGGAAAGGGACTCGACATACCAAGAGCCACCGGCGGGGTCCATAACTTGGCCAATATGACTTTCTTCCTGCAAAATTACCTGCGTATTTCTTGCGACACGCCGGGTTAAGAGATTATCACTTTCGGCAATTGATGTGCATGGCAGAGCGGTCACTACGTCTGCCCCCCCAATACCTGCGGCAAGCGTAGACATCGTAGCCCGCAGCATGTTGACCCATGGGTCAGCGAGTGAGAAATATCTTTCAGACCCTTCAGCGTGAATAAAAGGCGGGACTATTTTATCCTGTTTAAGTGCAGCGCAAACATTCCCCCAAAGGAGGCGTAAGGCACGGAGCTTGGCAATAGAGCCAAAGAAATCAGTGTCAGAACTTACTGTCAAAGTCAGACGAGTGAGTATGACTGTAACATCAAGCCCTGATTGTTCCAGATAGCGCATATAATGAGTGGCGGTAGCGATAATGGCAGCAAGTTCCGTTATCACATCTGCTCCTGCATTATGATAAGGCACCCCACTGGCAGTCATAAGACGAATATTTTTTGATGATTGAGTTTGTGAAATAAGCTCCGCCATACCGGAGAAAATTGTGTCGATATCATCGTCAATCTTTAAACCCGAAGCGGCGGCATAACCTAGCGGGTCGAGATCGAGATATATTGTAGCTTCTTCACCTGCTTTGCTTGCAAGATGAAGCGCAAGGTTGGCGGCATTGTCGTTAGCGCGCAAAAATACAGGTGCAATGTTCAAATCTACACCTTGAAGCAATTTATCAAGATGCGCAGACGTAACGTCATCAAAACGACACTCCAGAAGTAACGCGCTTACACCGCCTTCTAGCTCAGTGAGAACATCTTCATTGCCATTACCTTTACGCCCGGGGGTGAAGCGCGATGCAATATGCCAAGGCAGAAATGAATTTGAAAGTGATTGGCTTCCCCGCAAAAAGGGGGCTTGGCCTGGCATGCCATGAGCAGATCTAGGTAACTTGACTGTCTCATTTGTGTAGAGAGGTTCCCTGTTTAATCCATTATGACGGCTTTGTAATGACTCGTAAGCGGCTCCCCGAAGAGCTTTATCAACGGCGTCTAACCAATCTTTTTTATCGGCATCCGGAAAATCATTTCCAAGGGATAGGTTTGTTTCTTGCGTCATGAATGGAGACTCAGATTTATCTATAGTGTGATAGGCACATAACATTTACAGAGAATAATTTCAAATCTTGAGAGCTAGCACAATCATTAGACAACTCTACAAACTCTTATTATTTAATGGCGCTATGACGCATTGGGTGCATTGGATGGATGCGTAGGACATGATATGAAGCCCTTTCAGAATTATAGAGAATAATTGAGAAATAGTGATGTCCAGCCCACCTATTTTATATCTTCAGGATGTAAATCTGACTTTTGGTGTGACGCCTCTTCTTGAGGGCGCAGATTTCTCTATAGCACCGGGGGAGAGGCTATGCGTTGTCGGAAGAAATGGGTCGGGCAAATCGACGCTTCTTAAAATTGCTGCTGGAATGGTTGAGCCGGATAGTGGTGAGAGATTTGTTCAGCCCGGAATTAAGGTCAGTTATCTAGATCAGGACCCTACATTCAAAGGGTCTTCGACCATTGGTGATTATGTTCTGGATGAGCTTATGGATAATGAAGAAAAGCAACGGGCTTTTCAGTTGATGGCTGATTTGCGTTTGTCTCCTGAGCAGGGACTTGAAAATCTTTCTGGAGGTGAAAG
>NYTN01000036.1 GCA_002683515.1 Rhodobiaceae bacterium | reverse complement strand
TTCGGAATGTGTTAAATTTTTCAGTGCCACCTTAATCTGGAACACTGCTTTACTAATTAATTTACATCGCACTGATGCCGCCATCTACTTTCAATTCTGATCCTGTGACAAATTTAGACTCATCACTTGCAAGATAAAGAACTGCATAGGCAACATCGTTAACTTCACCAATACAACCAAGAGGAATCTGACGAGCAAGTTTTTCTTTCAGGGCTTCTCTGTCGAGATTTGCCGAGAAGGACTCCAAAATAGGTGTGTCCACAAAACTCGGATGAACTGAATTGCAGCGAATGTTATAATTCTTACGCGCGCAATGCAAGGCAACTGATTTGGTCAACATCCAAACACCTGCTTTAGCAGAATTGTAAGCTGCCATATTGTGACCGGCAATCAGAGCAGCAATAGATGAAATATTTACAATGGAACTGGGCGCATCCTCGCGCATATAAGGCAGAGCATATTTGCAGCCGAAAAACACCGAGTCGAGATCAACCTTATGCACCTTTTGCCAAAGCTCAAAACTTGTACCTTCAATTGTACCTCCGTCACCAATACCGGCATTATTAACCAAGATACTCATGCCGCCCATCGCTTCAGCACCAGACTCAAGCGTTGCCTGCCACTCGGACTCACTGGTCACATCATGAGCAAATGCAAAAGCCGTTCCTTCACCATGGCGTTCATTAACTGCATCGCAGGTCACCTGTGCGCTGTCGAGATTAATATCCGTAACGCAAACTTTTGAACCTTCAGATGCCAGCATTTCAGAAATAGCCCGCCCAAGACCGGAGCCAGCACCAGTCACAAAAGCTTTTTTTCCTTCAACTCGACCCATAATACTTCTCTCTTTTAAAAACCGGAGTTCCTACGCTTGAATAATGTTTATCAGAAATGAGCTCAGGTACGAAGCTTCTTTAAGAAAACACCTAAACGGTTCTTAGCAATATAATCCCTGATCCCGAAGGGCAAATAAAGCAAACAGAATACAAAGATGACCAATGGCACAATCGGTACAAGATGGAATGGCGGATCAGGGAAAAACGCCATGAGGTTTAGTCCTTGCGGTTTTGCCGTGAGATACCAAAAATTTGCATTCTCTCCCAAAAATAAATTTATCGGATATAAAATAAGAGCCACACAAATCGTGATACCAATCATCTTAAGAACATCACTGGCTACCGGGCGCTCTCGCAGGGTAATAACCGCATAGAACACACCCAGCAAAATAAGACCGTGACTGACAAAAAACGGAACATAAGCAACATGAGGGTAGAAATATGGCAGGTCTGGCTGAAAAATAGCCATTATTGCGCCACCGATACCCCAAAAATAAGCGATAGTAAAATAGATCCGCTGACGCGAAGCAAGATAAACCGCAATCGCAATGGAAGAGAGATCACACATATGAAACGGCAGAGCCTGTTGCCAAGGAAACCCAAATGAAGGTGTGTCGATGGTTTGCTTCATAATATGATAGGATATGAGAACTGCAATTGAAACGCCCGCAGTATAGCGCGTCTCATATGAGCGCCCGCGCAGGGCAAGCGGGATAAAAATTGCCAACCCTAATGTAATGACAATCGTCAAAACATGCACTGGGGTAAATATCTCAAAAGGTTTAAGTGCCATACAATCAACTACAAATAAATGGTGTCATTATCTTAAAAATCTAGAGACTATATTCTAGTGATAAATCTCACCTCAAAAATCAACTATAAACTCGTTAAGTCAGCAAATCTGGGGAAAACTGAAACCTTCATCAGGCCTTATATCATTCATATCGGGTTTCCAAAGTGCCTGATTGGCAAGATTAGTGTCAAAAAACTCAATAAGCTTGATAATTTTTCCATGTCGAACAGTTGCAATATGGGCATAAACTTGATTGTAATTTTTGCCACTCAACGCAATACCATCATTCTGGGCAATGGCAACAACCTTATCGCCCTCTGCACACATAATCTCAACATTCTTGCAAAAAACAATATCTTCAGGTTTCACACAGCCAAAAACAGTGCCAATAATATCAGCCATAAATCTCGCTTTACCGATATATCTTCCTGATAAAACCCCGCCTGCATTTGGTACAATAAGTTCAAAGTTTTCATCTAGCAGCTTTTCAAGGCCAGTCGCATCGCCCCCGGAAATACAGGCGTAAAATGATTTTAAAATATCCCGATTATCCATATCTCTCTCCCAACTTCACTACATCGTAGCTCTCAACAAATATGAACTACCCAAAAACATAGGGAACATAGTCATATTAATGCAATAAATTTATCTTTATCTATAGTTAGAGTAAGACGTACGTCACTTGCCTTGGAGTTAATCATGCAAGAGCAACACTTTAAAAAACTTGAGAATATGTATCACGCTGCACCCTTTCAGGAATTGATTAAATCAAAGCTAAAAATCTCTGAGGGCGAGGCGGAATTGGAAATGGTAATTGACCCGATCCTGCATCATGCCGCAAATTCTATTCACGGATTTGTATATTTTAAGATGATGGATGACGTTGCTATTTTTGCGGCAAATTCTATGGAAAAAGAATTCTTCCTCCTGACCTCAAGTTTTAATCTGTATTTTTTAAGACCCGTTCAATTCGGCAAAATAAGGGGCGTAGGTAAAGTAGTCAATAGAACCAAAAGTCAATATATCGCCGAGGCCGTTATCTATAATGATGAAAATAAAGAAATCGGACGCGGTAGCGGTACCTTTGCCGTTAGTCGAAAACCGTTCGCAGCTGTGCCAGGCTACAAGATAGTTTAAAAATACCAAAAAAAGCCCCGCCATTAAGACGGGGCAAGTAAATTCCTTTAGGGAGGATAATTATATTAACGACCACTCCCCAGATTGTTTAATCCTGAACCGGAATTTATTTATCTATAATAGTAAACGTTTCACGGCTGTTGGCGTAGATACATTCATTCACTTTTTTTTGAATTTTTTGAAATTTTGATCCTTCTTCAACAGAGCCGGCATCAAACTTGGCCTGTGCTGCTTGAAGCGCTGAGTGGCTATTTGCATAATTCACCCAATAATAGCCATTGATATCCGGCGTGATGACAGGAGCCTTTATATTTCCCTGCATACCAAGGGGCTTCACGATATCGTTAAACTCCCCACTTAAAGCCACCCATTCTTGAAGAGAACAGTTATCTCTGATTTTTATACCCCAAACATCCAGATGCGTGGCATTGCTGATATCTATTTCAAATGGCTCGTAATGTGTTGCACGCGCATGATTGGTAATGCATTGATTAAACTTCTCCATAAGTTTATTTTCAGGACTACCAGTCGTTTGGATTTTCTTTTGCATGTCAGATACAAAATTCAAATAATCATCCAAAGTCTTTGTAGTCCCTTCCCACCAATTAATTGTCATATTTGAACTGGTAATCGGGCTTAAAATTTTAACTTTGTAGCCATGTTTCTGAATTGTCGGATTAGCCCTAAACTCATCAACAAGGCTTAAATATTTTTCCATTGAACAATCAGGTTTTATTGTAAAGGAAATATTGTCTATGTGCTCGGCTTGAGAGAGGCTCGGGACAAGTAAAAGACACAAGATTGTAAAAATACGCATGGTACACTCCAATAAAATGTTGAACTCATAAAGAACATGACGTAACGAAACATTGCCTTTTTCAAGTCAAAAAATAATTTATGCACAGTTATTGATAATACTGATTTTGAAAATGCCACCAAGAAAACTTGAACATCCGGTCTATGCATTACGAATGCGTTGCTTTACCAACTGAGCTAAACCGGCTCGTTAGCACAAATACCCTCTGGATAGATTATTTGTTCAGCAAACAGGTTTGGTTTGTTAAATTTTCTTTACTCTTGAATATGCGCTTATCCAATAAGCGCAGTTCCCGAACTAGCCGATGACATGATCTGCGCAGGGTGCCCCCATTTAAAGGCGTCAATATGACCTGTTTCGGGACATACAGCTTGCCACGATGCCGCTTCCCCAGTCGGGCCAACCCAACACGCATCCGGCACCGCTGTCAGGGCACGGTCCATCCATTCACGAGCTAGCCCCGCGTCCTCATTCTCACCAATTTCAAGATCTGCCATTAATCGGCATACACGCCGCGTCGGGGTTTCAGCCTCATCTCGTAATGCCACACGCGCCATGCTCCATCGCCGCGCCTTGATTGCCGCGCTAGCAAGCGCGATACGGCTTTCGGAATGAGTGCGATTTTTTGCAGTGAGTTTTTGAACTAATTTGAGATTTTGCAATGCCGACTTTCCCGGCTGCAAAGCAAGATACGCAGACACCAAATCAGGATGTGGCGTTTTCTTCCAAAGCTGTTCAATACGTTTGACGATCTTATGAGCTGAATTACCAACATTATTTGTAGAGGCAAGCTTAGATGCCAGCACAAGCGCCGGAATAAAATCTGGTTCGAGAATAATGGCACGTTGGACAAGTTTTAAACCCTGCGCCCTTATCTCAGCGTTTTCATTTTCGGCTAATTGCAGAGCAAGTGCTTGCCCCTCGGCTACCAGCAACACAGCCCGCAATCGTTTCGCGTCAGACTTTTTAAGTCCACCACGCGCTGCAAGCTGATCAACAAGCTTTAACGCCTCCTGCCAATTGCCGTCACCCGCTTCAATTTGAAAAAGACCCTGCAAGGCCCAAATAGGTTTGCTTTTAACAGCAGATGCGGCGAGCGTGTGTTGGAGGTGCTCACGCGCCTCGTCCTGTTTTCCTTCTGCAAGTGCCATAGAAAACAATCCGCGATAGCCAAGCTCTCTGGGATTGTTTTGCTTGTTTGTAGGCGCAGGAAAACCAATCAATGCCTTATATTTTTTTTCGGCCAAACTATGATTACCGTCCATTCGCGCTGCCTGCGCCGCTAGCAAAAGCGGCAGAGTAAGGTCTGGCAAATTGTTCTGCGCCTCAAGCGCAGCTTTGCTTGCCTCCGCGACATTACCCTCAGCTAAAGACATGAGACTGCCTGCCATTGCCGACTCACCTCGCGCCTGTTTTTGCTTTTGGCGCATATCCTTAAATCTTTCAGGCCAGTTTATAAGCCAAGCATAACCCCACCACATAACCAGAAAAATAAAGAGGCAGACAAGTGTAACCCCTATACCCGTCGTAACACTCGTTCGTAATTCATATCCCGGCCAGCGCAATACCAAGTCACCCGGGCGGTCACTAAGCCAGATGGCTGCAACACCAATAATTGTAAGGAGAATAATGTTAAATAAAGGCCGCCTCACTCTATTGACTCCTTATCCTTTACGGGGTGATCGAGTTCAATCAATACTGACAGTAGGCGGCGGCTTTCCACATAACCCTGCAAATCTTCTATCCATATTTTCAAATCAGATTGTATATCGGCAGGTAATCGACGGCTTAACTTCAGCGCTTCACTAGCTTGATTATTAATCAGAGCCCTTTCAATTTGTCGCAAAGAATAAGCTGGACCTGCATCATCGCTAATTTCCTGAATGTCAGGATAGTCTGTTCGCCTTATCTGAATCCATTCGCCAAGCCCGTCCATCAAACCTTCAAACCACCGCTTTGCCCACCCCTCTGACATCATCTCATCGTTTTTACCGGAAGACACGCTTCGCAGCAGTTCTGAGATACGGTCTTGAAATTTTTCCGTCAAACGCTCTAGCGAGTGAATGCCCTGACGCGCATAAGGCCAAACCCAGTCGAGAGAGGCACTGAGTTGCCCTTCAGCTTCGACAGCTTTTAATTCTGCGTCAAACGGGCCCCCACTGATAATAGCTTGTGCCAGACGATCTGCCGGGTTTTGGGACTCTGAATCCGAATAGGCTTTTGGGAGCGCAGTTACTCTTTTTTCCCTAAGCGCCCCAACAGAACGCGACAAGGTCTCAAGTTTTTTGGCATCACTCAGCAAGAGGGATCTGTTTTCATCACTGCGCTCTTCTAGTGCCGAGATTAATTCATCCATCCCCGCCAGCCGTGTCTCAAGATTTTCAGTATCTTCCAGACCCGTCAGCTTTTCATTAAACTCAGAGAACAAAGCCAGAGCTGCTTCATTACGGGCTTTCAACTGATTGATTTCTTTTTGCAGAGCCCGCAAGTCATCCGCTTTAGACTGAAGATCATTCTCCAGCGTTTGTAATTGCATTTTATCTTGCGGATTAAATACCCCCGTCTGAAACAAGACGCCAAATATCAGGGCTAGCGATAAAGCAGAAGTGGCGATTACCAGTAACAGGCTTGAAAAAAGTCGCCGCATTATACTTTTACGGGGTGAATGTGTCGGCATATCAATAAAAGGGGGAACACTGCTATATGCGTCAGACGAAGTTTTTGTTTCGTCTTTTTCAGGTTCAATAATTTCGGCTTCCACATCATTATCAGTTTCCCCTGAAGAGGCGTTCCGATTACCAGAAACAGTCTTAGGCCCAGTCGCTTTGCCCTGAGCTTTATTTTGTGTTTTGCGTGTTGGTTTTCTAGCAGCCATATATTGCTCAAATTGCGAATCAAGACAATTTAACCACATGATGCCTTTTGCATCGTTGAGTTGCAACGTTCTAAATAATACCCGACTTAATTAGCAGAAATTCAGTAATTTTTAGTTAGCATATTCAGCATGCTGTCTTCAGTTGTGTTTGCCGCAACTTTTATATCTTCCACCCCGGCCTGCTTTAAAATTTGGGCCACCGCATCTGACAGACAATAAGCGGTTATCGACATCTTGATGTCAGCACGCCTCATCAGCGTGACAAAGTGAGTTGCGGTTCTGGATGAATAAAACATAACGGCGTCAATCTCACCAGAAGCGAGAAATGTTGCGATATCATCAGGGAGAGCAGAAATTTTTTCAGCGCGGTAGAGCACCATAGAGGTAGCCTCATAACCCGCATCACAAAGTTGTTGGACAAGATTTCCAGCCTGATCGCGGCCTGAAATATGTACCAACAAACCCGACGCCTCAGCCATGCCAGTTGCCTTAATCATCCCAATAAGACTTTGGACATCGCCCCCTGCTTCGGTAACCTTTTTGAAACCTGCAATTCTACACGCATCCGCGGTTGCAGGCCCAACAGCAAAAACGGGCAAGTTTGGATTTTTTGTTAAGCCATGATGGGACGCCGCCCTTACCCCATTAGCACTGGTAAAAAGATAAGCCTGCGCCGTAGCTATTTTTTGTGATGTAGAGGTATCTTTCTCTTCGACGGGCATGATGTTAATATCCAGCATCGGACATGCTGAGACAGTAAAACCCTGTTCGACAAGTTTGTGTTTCAGAGCCGGAATGTCATCTTTGGGGCGGGTCAACAGAATATGCATACATCTCAGAGCGTCAGCCCTATCCCTCCGGCGTATCGCTGACCGGCACAAGTTCAGGGTATTTATTCCTGATGTCCTGCGCGATACGCTCACCCAAAGCGGTGGCCTCATTTACAGAGCCGACAATCTTTGCCTCGGCGCAAACCTGACCATCTACGGATAAAAGCCGGCCATTAAGTGTCAATTTGTCGTCCTTAACCTGTGCATAAGCCGCAATCGGGGTTTTACAGGAACCGTCCAATTTCGCCATAAATTCACGTTCAGCTTTGACTTGCGCCCAAGTAATGGGACAATTTAAAGGTTTGAGTAAGTCAATCAATTCAGCATCGTCAGTGCGGGTCTGCACAGCCAGCGCGCCCTGCCCCGGTGCTGGTAGCATTTGGTCTATCGGCATAATAATATCGACACGTTCACTCAGTCCAAGTCTTTTTAATCCGGCCACGGCAAGTAATGTAACAGCGATGCCATCATTATCTTGAGTGCTATGTGTCAATTGGCTTATACGAGTGCCAACATTACCTCGTAACAACCCAATCTCCAGATTTGAGTTTACGCGTAAGACTTGTGCCTGACGTCTCAAAGAGGCGGTCCCAAACCTAGTCTGTGCCGGCAAATCTTCCAGGCCTTTTATCCCCTCAAGTTCCGGTGCTAAAATAAGTGCATCTCGCGCATCTTCTCGAGGCGGAATAGCTGCAACACATAATCCGTTTGGATCTTGTGTGGGTAAATCCTTGAGTGAATGCACCGCAAAATCGAGTTCACCTGAAAGCAGTTTGCTCTCAAGCTCTTGCGTAAACAAACCCTTACCGCCCAATTCAGAAAGTGCTTGATCCAGAAGAATGTCACCTTTGGTGTCAATGGGAACGAGTTGAACACTTGTCTCCGGCCAGCCATGTGCATCACAAAGAGAACTTGCAACTTCACGACTTTGAGCCATTGCAAGAGGCGACTTGCGTGTACCAAGATTAAAAATTCGGCTCAAGGCAGCCACCTCATTGGCTAAAATTGATATAAGGAAGACAATTCATTATGTCTGGTTTACAGTGCTCTCCAGTTTAGGACAAGTGGACTTTAGGACAAGTAGAAAGCTTATGCGCCAACAGGCTAACCATCACACAACACCATTCAGAACAGCGTTAGGAATTTTATAATGACACTGACCGTTCTTGGCATTGAAACAAGTTGTGATGAAACGGCAGCGGCAGTCATTCGTCTGAATCCTGATAATCCGAACGGCCCAGGTGAAATCTTGTCCAATTGCGTTCATAGCCAAATAGAAGTGCACGAACCTTATGGTGGGGTCGTCCCCGAAATCGCCGCGCGCAGCCATGTCAGTATTATCGATAAACTTGTCGAACAGGCCGTCGCTGAAGCCAAAATTGAACTAACGGCTCTGGATGGTATAGCCGCTACAGCCGGACCAGGACTGGTCGGCGGCGTCATGGTTGGATTAATGACAGGTAAAATGCTTGCCTTGTCCCTGGAGAAGCCGTTCATCGGCGTTAATCATCTCGAAGGACATGCTTTAACTGTGCGGCTATGCGCGCCTTTGCAGTTTCCTTATTTATTGTTGCTGGTATCGGGTGGGCATTGTCAACTCATAGCCGTTGAGGATTATGGGGTTTACAAAACCTATGGTTCAACCTTAGACGATGCCGCGGGCGAAGCCTTCGACAAAGCAGCTAAATTAATGGGATTGGGCTATCCTGGCGGCCCTGCTGTAGAAGCGACGGCAAAAAAAGGAGATCCAACAGTTTTTGACCTACCGCGTCCTCTCACAGGCGATGGCGGTTGTGATTTTTCTTTTTCGGGACTCAAAACAGCCTTGCGCGTTCGTGCGACACAAATGCAACCTGTCAGTGAAACTGATGTAGCGAATTTGTCAGCATGCCTTCAACAAGCCATCACGGATTGTCTGGTTGAGCGCAGTCAAAATGCAATGAAGCGATTTTCACAAGACAGGATGGAGCCATCTGAAGAAATTTCAAATTTGAAGTTTGTTGTCGCGGGCGGTGTGGCCGCAAATACGCATATTAAATCAGCTCTAGCGCAGATTTGTGACAAACATGATTTCGAATTTCACGTAGCGCCACCGCATCTTTGCACAGATAATGCCGCCATGATTGCATGGGCAGGAGCCGAGAGATTGCGTGCTGGCAAAGATAGTATGTTGGATATGGCCGCACGCCCAAGGTGGCCGTTAATAGAACTTAACGAGCAATAATAAAAGCAGATTTTTCCAAGAAAAAACGCTGACGGGGGAGGGGCCGTCAGCGTTTATGCCTTTTCAGGCTCTTGCGAGGGGAGGGGGTCTCGCAAATCTAGAGTAAATAACCGCCTGCAGTATTCTGTGTAAGAACCGCGAAGCCGTACAAAGCAACCAAAGCAGCAATCAGTGTTGGTACATTGAGGAACTGCTTCAAAGATTTAAAGAAACGCTTATTCATCATCATATCCTTTCAAAGCAATTTATGGTCTCGATAATGAATATATAGGACATCTAAAATAAAAAACAATAAATATTTTGATTTTTATTCATAATTTAGTGAGAAAACACAATTATATATTAAATAATTGATTTTATTATATTTATTTTTTTATAAATTTAATTTTTAACGAAAAGCAACATAAAATATGCTGATATTATGACAAATATTTTAGAAAGATAGCGTTTTTTCTTTTATTTCGTCTGTCTCTTCATAGTCACTATAAATCAACCCTGCGAAGAAAAGCTTAAGCATTGCAGATAGTTCTGCCTCTAGTTCTTGAAGCGTTTGGTGCGTAAAAAGCTGCGGATAGTGATATTTCATTGTTGCTGCCTGAAGAGTTGCAGCAGTTCTTGAGACATCTTCGAAAACAAATTCACCGGTTTTACGACCATAATCCAGAACAATAGCTATCACTCGGCGTTCCCGGCGCAGGCTCTCAAGAAAAAAGCGGGGTCTTTGCGTGGATACAATCTGTGCTAGTTCTACGGCTTTAGGCTTATTCTCAAGTTTATGAAAACTTTCTCTTAGACCAGAAAACATAACTTCTTCAAGCCGCTCACCGGCAGAGCGGACAGGGCAATCAATCAGATGCCGCAGGCGATCAACTGTCATAATTGACTCTTCACGGGCAATCTCTGTTGCTATATCAAGTTTACCCTTGAAAAAGCGGTAAAGATTTCCCGGAGACATATTGCAGTCCGCGGCAACTTCGGCCATTGTGGTCTTAGGATAACCATAGTGACTAAATCGTTCTTTAGCTGCCAGAATGATCTGCGTTCTGGTATTCATGTCCAAATCGCTCATAGTATACTTCTATGTGCAAAATAATGAATAATCAATAAATTATTTATCAGCATATGAATCAGAAAATAAATTATTCAAAAAACTGCCAAGCGAGAGTAAAATGATTGATCAAGGCTCTGAATTTAAAAAACCAGGAGTTGTAGGGGCTGGTGCTTGGGGAACAGCACTTGCTGAACTGATTGCCCGCCACAAAAAGCCAGTCAAACTCTGGGCGTTTGAAGACGAAGTCATTCAATCTATTAGTCAGGCGCATGAAAACAAGCCCTACTTGCCCGGGATAAAACTCTCCTCGTACATAACACCGACGGGGGATATGGATGAAATCTCCGACTGTGACCTTGTCCTTATGGTGACACCCGCGCAGCACATGGCGCATATACTGCAAAATCTTAAGCAACACATTAGCTCTGATGCCGTTTTGGTGTTATGCGCAAAAGGCCTTGAACAAAAATCTCTGAAATTTATGTCCGAGGTCGCATCGGATTATTTTGCTGAAAGCCGACTTGCCGTATTGTCCGGCCCGAGCTTTGCCGCCGATGTTGCCAAAGGATTGCCGACAGCCGTCACCCTCGCCTGTAAAGACATGTCACTGGGAGAGAAAATTTCTGCAACCATCGGCCATCCTAATTTTCGATTTTATATATGTGATGACCTTATCGGCGCAGAAATTGGGGGGGTCGTAAAAAATATTCTAGCTATTGCATGCGGCATTGTTGACGGGCGCGGTATGGGGGAAAGCGCGCGCGCCGCCTTAACAGCAAGGGGCTATGCCGAAATGACTCGGCTGGGTGTGCAACTCGGCGCTAAACCTCAAACTCTTGGAGGCCTCGCGGGATTAGGAGATTTAATTCTCACTTGCACCAGCACTAATTCAAGAAATTATTCATTAGGTGTCGCTCTTGGAAAGGGCGATCAAAATACGAATGCTACAGATATTATGGCCGCGCGCAGCAGTGTCAGTGAGGGTGCTTTGAGCGCGTCTGCACTTATAGAGCTGGCATCCAAGCATCAGGTGGAGTTGCCGATTTGTAATGCCATTGCTGAGATTGTTGCCGGACACGTAAATGTAGATATGGCGATTTCGCAACTCCTCGCACGTCCTTTTACCAGCGAGATGTAATTATCAATTCTTTTCTGATAAAGTTCACTGTCTTTATTATTTGGGACGGCTTAACGAGGAGTTGGTAAATTGAAATTTTGTTTTATCTGCTGGGACAAACCTGACCAGCTAAGATTAAGGGCGTCTATACGTGAAGCGCATCTAACTTATCTAAAAAATGCTGGCAATGTTTTTTTCGCCGGCCCATTTATGTCTGAAGATGATAAAGCAAACGAAGCCTCACCAACCCCCATTGGTAGCATGCTTGTTATTGAAGCAAAAGACAGGGAAGCCGCAGAAAACTGGGCGGCCTCCGACCCTTACGCGATTGCAGGCCTTTTTGACAGTGTCGAAATCCATCCTTGGAGTCACTCATTTGGAAGCTTACCAAAAGCCTGATAAACTCCAGTTCAGTTACAGAGGAGATGTCTATGGCTTACTGGCTTTTTAAATCTGAACCGGGCAATTGGAGTTGGGGTAATCAATGCGCGCGCGGCAAAAAAGGCGAGCATTGGGACGGCGTTCGTAACTTCCTCGCCAATAAGCAAATGAAGAATATGAAGCTCGGAGATATGGGGTTTTTTTATCACTCTGTGAATGAAAAACGTATTATGGGAATCGTCGAGGTGATTAAAGAACATTATCCAGACCATACTGATGAAACTGGTCGCTTTGGTATGGTGGACATTGTCGCGCTACAATCAGCTGAAAAATTTGTGACTCTGGCCGATATCAAAGCTGAGAAAAAACTTGCCGATATGGTGCTTGTCAATAATTCTCGTCTTTCCGTCCAACCTGTTGAGGCTGCAGAATGGAAATTCGTTTGCAAAATGGCAGGTCTTGATTCCAGCGGGAAAACACAAAACGCTTTTTGATGCCCTCTAAAGACTCAACAAATATAACTGGCAACCCTATCCCCCTCATCGCGCTTGACGATTTAACAGCAGGAGAAACTAAGGGCGTCGAAATTGAGCTTGATGATGTCGCCACCAAATTTAGTGGTAAAGAAGGCAAACGACTGAATTTAATTATCTGGCATCAGGGGAATGAAATTCGGGTTTTTAAAAATGCATGCCCGCATATTGGCTTACCACTTGAAACATTTCCTAATCGATTTTTAACAGTAGATAAAAAGCACCTGATATGCTCAGCACATGCCGCAACATTTGACCATAGTGGCACGTGTATTGCGGGCCCCTGCCCGGGGAAAAGTTTGACAGAATACAAAACGACAACGCTTGACGGATGGCTAATGCTGGGCTGAAGTAGGCTTTACAAAGGGGTTTATCCCTTGGGCGATCTAACAGGGTATTATAAAATTTTGGGGGTTTAATGGACGAGAAGATTTTTCCGGTCACGGAGGCCACAGCAACGCAAGCACTCATCGACAATGAGACCTATCAGGCTATGTATGCTGAAAGCATTTCAGACCCAGAAGGTTTCTGGGATAAGCACGGCATGCGCATAGACTGGATTAAACCCTACACAAAAATCAAGAACACGCATTACAGCAAAGAAGATGTGTCTATCAAATGGTATGAGGACGGCACTCTGAATGCGTGCTGGAACTGTGTGGACCGACATCTTGACGACCATGGCGATCAAATCGCAATCATATGGGAAGGGGATGAACCTGACCAATCTGCAAATATTACATACCGTCAATTGCATGAGGAGGTTTGTCTATTTGCCAATACACTCAAAGCCCATGGCGTGCAGAAAGGTGACAGAGTCACAATTTACATGCCCATGATACCTGAAGCGGCTTATGCTATGCTGGCCTGTGCGCGTATCGGCGCGGTGCATTCAGTTGTTTTTGGAGGCTTCTCTCCCGAGGCATTGGCCGGGCGGATTCTCGATTGCGAAAGCACTTGCGTGATTACTGCAGATGAGGGCGTAAGAGGCGGTAAAAAAATCCCACTTAAAACAAACACCGATGAGGCACTGGCGAAATGTCCGGACGTGTCAGCAGTAATTGTGGTCCAACGCACGGGCGGCGATATCACAATGACCGAAGGTCGTGATGTCTGGTATCACGAGGAAAAGCTAAAAGTACCATCCAATTGTCCAGCTGAAGAAATGTCTGCTGAAGACCCTCTTTTTATTCTTTATACATCCGGCTCTACGGGCAAACCAAAAGGGGTGCTGCACACTACGGGCGGGTATATGGTTTACGCCTCCATGACGCATGAATATGTTTTTGATTATAAACCCGGTGAGGTTTATTGGTGCTCGGCGGATGTCGGCTGGGTAACAGGGCATACTTATATAGTCTACGGCCCTCTATCTAACAGGGCCACAACAATCATGTTTGAGGGAGTTCCAAATTACCCTGACAGTTCCCGTTTCTGGCAGGCTTGTGACAAGCATAAGGTTAATATTTTCTACACCGCGCCAACTGCTTTACGCGCCTTAATGCGTGAGGGTGATGCCCCTGTTAAATCAGCTAGTCGAAAAAGTATTAGACTCCTAGGATCAGTCGGGGAGCCGATTAATCCTGAAGCGTGGCTTTGGTATTATAATGTCGTTGGTGATAGGCGATGCCCGATTGTAGATACATGGTGGCAGACAGAAACCGGGGGCGCATTAATTACCCCACTTCCGGGCGCAACAGCACTAAAACCTGGTTCAGCCACGCGACCATTTTTTGGAATTAAACCTGTCCTAATGGATGCCGACGGCAAAGTTTTAGATGGCGCAACATCAGGTAACCTATGCCTTGAAGATAGCTGGCCAGGACAAATGCGTACCGTTTACGGCGATCATCAACGCTTCATTGACACATATTTCGTGCAATATCCTGGCACATATTTTACCGGAGATGGTTGCCGCCGCGACGAGGATGGCTATTACTGGATTACAGGCCGCGTGGATGATGTTCTGAATGTATCCGGCCATAGGCTCGGAACGGCAGAAATTGAAAGCGCATTGGTCGCGCACCCGGATGTTGCTGAGGCAGCGGTCGTAGGGTATCCGCATGAAATTAAAGGCCAAGGCATATATTGCTACATCACTCTAAATGCCGGTCTTGGAGGGGATGATGATTTGAAAAAAACTCTTGTGCAATGGGTGCGCAAGGAAATCGGGCCAGTTGCTGCGCCTGACCTGCTTCAATTTTCTCCAGGCTTACCGAAAACGCGGTCGGGCAAAATCATGAGGCGAATTTTAAGAAAAATTGCGGAAGATGATTTTTCTAATCTTGGAGATACATCAACACTCGCAGATTCGAGCGTGGTGGAAGATTTAATCGAAAATCGCCAAAATAAATAAGCATTAACCAGATTAAGGATCTTGGAATTAAAAGTCTGTGACAATGCCTTTCTTCTCCCAATCCCCATATCGTGTGGGCTCGGGACCTTCCTGACCACCTTTTTCCGGTGGGAGTTGTGCTTGTACATCATCCTGCCGACGGCGTGAGGCTTCCTCGAGCGCGCGCTTAGCAGCATCACGGCGGCGCGTTTTCGAATTTTCAGTTTCGGTTGTCATAGAGTGTATATGGTATCATAAGGGCAATATGCCAAGGAGATTGGTGAGAGAATGACAAAAAAACCGAATTGCCGTCGCGCCGCCGCAGCTATGCTGGCGGCAATTGAACGTGGGAAAACTATGGATGAAGCCATTGACCGGCTGTCAGATTTGTCCCAACCCGACCGTCGGCTCGCCAAAGCTATGGTCATGTTTGCCCTACGGCGACGCGGCGACATTACCGCCATCTTAGCAAAATATATTAAACGCAACATTCCTAGGCGTCCCCATCTGGCGCGCGCCTTGCTGCATATTGGGGTCGTTCAAATTTTATTGATGGATATTCCCGACCATGCCGCCGTGGCTGAAACCGTTAATGCCTGTGGACGGGGCGAAGCTCCCTATCGCGGGCTTATAAATGCTGTTTTGCGAAAACTCGTCACTGAAAAGAAAAATAGCGAAAGTGCCGATAATACCAAGAACACCGAAGATAATGGCTATGGGCTTAACTACGAC
>NYTN01000035.1 GCA_002683515.1 Rhodobiaceae bacterium | reverse complement strand
GATTATAATCGTGTTATTCCGTCTAATAATGACAAACGACTTTCAGTGGATGCAAAAGCTTTCGTGCAATGCGTGGACAGAGTATCTGCCGTTTCTAATGAACGCTCACGCGCTGTTAAGCTTAGCCTAGCGAATGACTCGTTAACCTTCACAGTTTCAAACCCTGAAAGTGGGAGTGCTACTGATGAATTGGGTGTTGGTTATAGTGCCGACTCCCTCGATATCGGTTTTAATGCCCGATATCTGCTAGATATTACTGGTCAGTTGGATGGTGATATGGCGATCTTTGAATTAGCGGACTCCGGTTCACCAACTCTTATTCGCGATGAGCAGGATGCCGACGCGCTTTATGTTCTCATGCCAATGCGGGTTTGAGGCGCATGCTTCAAACCAACCATGACTTACCTGACGGCGCGATAAAAAGCGCTAAAGGAAGCGTGGAAAATACTGCAAATTACAAAATATTTTCTCCGTCTATTGCCGAACTGAAACTGACTGACTTCAGGTCGCATGCGAAAGCTCATATTGTTACTGGCAAGGGAATTGTTGTTCTGTCAGGCGATAATGGTGTCGGCAAGACCAACATTCTTGAAGCAATTTCTATGCTCGGCCCAGGGCGGGGTTTGCGAACTGCAAAACTAACCGAGTTGGCGCGGCGGGATGGTGCGAATGCATGGTCTGTGTCGGCGCTGGTGCGCACACAAGAAGAAGATATCCAAATTGGGGTAGGAATTGACCCTAATGCCGATACTCGCCGGCTCCGCATCGACGGACAAAATGTCAAAGGGTTCGACCGTCTTACTGTGATGTTGCCTCAATTGTGGCTCACGCCGGCCATGGATAGGTTATTTGTTGATGGCGCATCTGGTCGGCGCAAGTTCTTCGACCGCTTTGCGTTGGGTCTGTCGCCGCAACATGCAAAAATGTCTCAGGATTATGAGCGCGCCATGCGTGAGCGTAATCGCCTTTTACAAGAAGATCCGTCTTCCGATAGTTGGCTTGAGAGTTTGGAAGGCAATATGGCGGTATCGGGTGTTGCGATTGCTGATGCCCGCCTAACCGCTCTGGATGCATTGGCGTCAGGGTTACAGCATAGCCATGATGCTTTCCCCGAAGCTGAAATTGCACTTGAAGGCTGGATCGAAGCCGCTTTACGGCAAGACTCGGCGCTGGATGTTGAAGATGCTTTCCGTTTGCATTTGAAGAAGGCGCGGGGGCTTGATGCCTCTGTTGGGCGAACACTTGAAGGGCCGCATCGCAGCGATTTAATCGTCCGTCATAAGGGTAAAGATATGCCCGCATCTGATTGCTCGACGGGTGAACAAAAAGCTCTGCTTGTCGGGCTAGTTCTGGCGCAAGCACGCGTTATGTCAGGTGAGACCGGGCGCGCACCACTTTTACTGCTGGATGAAGTTGCCGCACATCTAGATGGTACACGCCGGGCCGCACTGATTGAGGTAATCGAGAATCTTGGCGCACAGGCCTGGATTACCGGAACTGATCCAGCGGTTTTTCAGCAGATTGCGTTTACTGGAACACACTTAACTTTTGACGGGCAGCTCATCAAGAACGCCTGATAACATGTGGAGAAAATAATGAGCGATAAAAAGAAACAGTCAAAAGGGGACAAACAGGAAGAGGATTACGGCGCATCCTCTATCAAGGTTTTGAAGGGACTTGAGGCCGTGAGAAAGCGTCCGGGCATGTATATAGGTGATACGGACGATGGCACGGGTCTGCACCACATGGTTTACGAGGTTGTCGATAATGCAATTGACGAGGCACTTGCGGGACATTGTGACACGGTTACAGTCATGTTGAATGCTGACGGGTCTGTCACGGTATCGGACAATGGGCGCGGAATTCCAACAGAAATCCATGAAGAAGAAAATATGTCTGCCGCCAAAGTGATTATGACCCAACTGCATGCCGGCGGTAAATTTGACCAGAATAGTTATAAAGTTTCAGGCGGCCTGCATGGGGTGGGCGTTTCTGTGGTAAATGCGCTTTCCGACTGGCTTGAACTGACTATTTACCGTGATGGCAAAACCCATACGATGCGGTTTGAGCATGGTGAGGCGGTAGAGGATCTAAAAGAAACCGGCAAAGCTGACACGACCGGCACCCAGATTACCTTCCACCCATCTGATGCCACCTTCACAATGACGGATTTCAGTTTTGATACACTGGAGCATCGCTTGCGTGAATTAGCGTTCCTAAATAGCGGCGTAACAATTGATCTTTGCGATCAGCGTGGGGCAGAAGAAAAAAAGACCACATTATTTTATGAAGGCGGGCTTGAGGCCTTTGCTCGTTATCTTGACCGCGCTAAGCAACCCTTGCTTGAGAGCCCTGTATTGATTGCCTCTGACAAAGATGGCATCACAGTGGAAATCGCATTGTGGTGGAATGACAGCTATCACGAGACAGTACTTTGTTTCACCAATAATATTCCTCAAAGAGATGGCGGGACGCATTTGGCTGGTTTTCGAGGGGCACTGACTCGGACTGTCAACAATTATGCCAATGCCATTGGCATTGCTAAAAAAGAAAAAGTTACGCTGACTGGTGATGATTGCCGTGAAGGCCTGACGGCTGTTTTGTCGGTAAAAGTGCCCGATCCTAAATTCTCCAGCCAAACTAAAGATAAGCTGGTTTCCTCCGAAGTGCGCCCTGTTGTTGAGAGCGTCGTAAATGATGTATTGAATAACTGGTTTGAAGAACATCCCAATGAGGCAAAGCATATTGTTGCTAAAGTTGCTGAAGCAGCGATGGCAAGAGAAGCTGCCCGTAAAGCGCGTGAATTAACACGCCGTAAGGGTGCGCTGGATATTTCAAGTCTGCCGGGCAAGCTTGCAGACTGTCAGGAGAGAGACCCGGCGCTTTCCGAATTATTTATAGTGGAGGGTGACTCGGCTGGTGGGTCTGCAAAACAAGGTAGAAATAGACGCAATCAGGCAGTTTTGCCTCTTAAAGGTAAAATCTTAAACGTTGAACGCGCCCGCTTTGATAAGATGCTTTCATCTAACGAAATCGGCACAATGATAACGGCGTTGGGCACCGGTATCGGACGGGAAGACTTTAATATTGATAAACTCAGATATCACAAAATAATTATTATGACGGATGCTGATGTGGATGGGGCGCATATTCGCACCTTGCTACTTACTTTCTTCTATCGACAAATGCCGGAAATTATCGAGCGCGGGCATCTCTATATTGCCCAACCACCGCTTTATAAGGTTAAAAAACATTCTTCAGAGACTTACCTTAAAGATGAGGCCGGTCTGGAGGATTATCTTATTAATTCAGGGCTCGAGGATGCTGTATTGGTTCTACATAATGGCGAGCAGATTTCAGGTAATGATTTGCGTGAACTAGTCAATCAGGCTCTAAAAATTAGGTCGATACTGGCTGGCTTGCCGCCCAGATATCCACATTTTGTGATTGAACAAACCGCTATTGCGGGAGCGCTGACGCCGGATATTATGTCCAAAACTAATCTCGCTGAGCAAAGCTCTACCTATATTGCCAAAAGACTGGATATGCTTTTTGAGGATATTGAGCGCGGCTGGCATGGAGAGCCTTCGGGTGATGGCGGTCTGCGTCTATGGCGCGTACTTCGAGGCGTTCGCGAGGAAATTCATATCGATGGGCCCCTTATTGGTTCAGCGGATGCGCGAAGGCTCGATAAAATGACTAAGGAATTGCAGGCAACCTATCTTGGCCCAGCGCAATTAAATCATAAAGACAAATCTATAAGCATCTTGTCGCCGACAGATCTCTTAAATGCAGTCCTTGAGATTGGACAGCAGGGTTTTAGTCTGCAAAGATATAAAGGTTTGGGCGAGATGAACCCTGACCAACTTTGGCAAACAACGTTGGATAATAATGCGAGATCTCTATTGCAGGTTAAAATCAGCGATGTTGCCGAGACAAACAATCTGTTTGAACAACTGATGGGTGATGTTGTCGAAACCCGCAGGCAGTTTATTCAAGATAATGCCTTGTCAGTAACAAATCTCGATATCTAGTTTTGCGCTACTTCAATTATTGACGTAATTTTTCCAGCAATATCTTCGGCACTATCACGATATGTAAAATGCTGCCTGTAGTTGTTATCCGGCCCCATTAAGAAAACGATTGAACTATGATCGACTGTGTAGCCCCCTGTGGTTTCAGCGTCGGCAAATTTCTGGAAATAAACTTTATAGGCTTTTGCAGCTTGTTGAATTTGACTCACTGACCCAGTTAGACCGGTAATGTTTTCGTGGAAATTGTCTGTATAAATCGCTAAATCTTCTGCGGTGTCGCGCTCAGGGTCTAGCGTGATGAAGAGTGTCATCAATTTTTCAGGTGAGATATTTGCAATGTCCAGCGCGCGGCTAACGACTTCAAGTTGCATGGGGCAAACATCCGGGCAGTAAGTAAAACCAAAATAAACAAGCTTGAACCGCCCTAAATAACTATCTTGTGTGACGGGCTGCCCTATTTCATCGATAAGATTAAACCGACCATCAAGAGCAAGCGTCTGCACGGTCTGATTTGACGGAGGTGATGGACGGGTGATAGCGGCAACCAGATAGCCGAGAACTAGCGCTAGTAAGCCAATAGAAGTAAGCAGAGTTATTCTGAGTTTAGGCGACAATCTAATAGCTCCGTTTAAAAGGGTTTTGTATACGTGGCAACAACGCTTATTCTATGCTACAGAATGTTGAACAGTGTCAATGAGAAGTACAAATGCTTGATAAGGATGTCACGGCCATGCAATTGGATAGCCTTGAAAACATAAAAAATGTTTGTCGGTCACTTCGGCCCTTTGGTTTCTGGCTCTGCCTTACAATATTTACCGTTACGTTGAAGGCCAATGCTCAAGGTTTTGGTAAGGAAGGTGACATGGTTAAGGGCGCAAAAAATAATAGCGTCGGTATCATGGAGCGCGGATTTATTGAGGGTCACAGCCCTAATAGTCGAAGCCGAGAAGGTGATCCTGTGCTCGTTATTGTTGCAGAAAACGGTTATGAACTTGGTGTTAGGTATCTGATTTCAAGAGGGGCTAGGGTCAATGACCGCGGCCTCAATAATCGGACGCCGCTTGGTGTAGCTGCAGCGGCAGGTCATTCAGCTATCCTCGAACACTTGCTAAAAGGAGGTGCAGACCCTGATAAAACCGGCCTGCGACGTGAAGTGCCGCTTATTAGAGCCGCACGAAATGGTCACCTTGAGGCTGTGAAGGTGCTGATAGAAAACGGTGCTTATCCTGATGATACGGATTTAACCGGACGGACGGCACTAGATTGGGCGCGTGAACAACGCCATAGGAAAATTGTCTCTTATTTAGAAGCTCAAGAGTAAATGTCTGAAAAAATCGCTGACGCTAACTTTTATGGTGGGGCTCGCCAATCAGCTCAGTTTTTGACCCGTGATGCTGGGGTACTTTTGCGGGTGCAAACACTGTTACGTTGGCTGGCGGTTTCTGGTCAATCGGTAACAATTTTTATTGTCGGGTTTGTGCTTGAGTACCAAATGCCACTTTTGTCGTGTATTGGGCTGGTCTTAATGTCTGTGGCGGTCAATATTGGCCTTTGGCTTTATTATCCATCTAATTATCGTCTATCGCCAAAATTTGCCGCAGCCTATCTGTTGTATGATTTACTGCAGTTGACAGCGCTTTTATTTATGACTGGTGGTCTTGCTAATCCTTTTATTGTGATGATCCTAGCGCCCGTGACTGTCTCCGCAACGGTTTTGACTGCTAGAGCCACTTTATTGTTGGTGGGTATGTCTTGTGCGGTTATCAGCCTTTTGGCCTATTTCCATATGCCGTTACCCTGGAAAGGGCAGCCGCCGAATTTTCCTGAAATTTATCTGCTTGGCGTTTGGGCGGCATTGATGCTTGGTTTGGCATTTATTTCGGCTTACGTCTGGCGCATTAGCCATGAGGGACGTCGGATGAGTGCAGCGAGTACGGCCTTGCAACAAGTGCTTGCCCGTGAACACAGATTATCTGCTTTGGATGGATTGGCTGCCGCTGCCGCGCATCAGCTTGGGACACCACTTGGGACAATCGGTCTGATAGCCAAGGAATTACAATCTAGCCCACTCGTTGACAGTGAGTTAGCAGAGGATTTGCAATCTTTGCTCACCGAAACCAAACGTTGCAAGGAAATACTGTCCTCTCTAACCACACAATCTGATCAGGGAGACACTATTTTTTCTCGTATGTCCCTATCAGCACTTATACAGGAAGCCATTGATGAAGCTGGCGGGCACGATAAGGATATCTTCGTAAAGATTGAGCCTGAGGACATATCCGAGCCTTATATTATACGACAGCCTGAAATTATTTATGGTCTAGGAAATCTCATTGAGAATGCGGGAGAATTTGCAATAAATTCGGTCGCTGTTACGTCCAAGATTGAGGCGCAAAGTATTGAAATTCTTGTGTCTGATGACGGGCCGGGCTTTGCCTATGACATTCTTCCCCGATTGGGTGAGCCTTGGTTGACCTCGCGTCCGGCTTCGGGCGATATGACAGCGCAATCCGGCATGGGTTTAGGATTTTTTATTGCCAAAACTTTGCTGGAGAGAACCGGTGGACAAGTTGTGGCGACAAATAAAACATCACCTGAGAAGGGGGCAATGATCAAAGTAAAATGGTCACGAGCAGTTTTAGAGACCATTCCGGAAGTTTGAAATAGCAATAATCACCATAAGTTTCCAGAACCATTAGCTGCAAATTTGCGTAATAAATTTATAAACCTATATATAAATTATAACTTTCATCGGTTAATGAGGATATTATGACTGATATTGCGCAAAATACGGAAGAAATCATTCTTCCAGAGGGTAAAACCATGCTTCTGGTTGACGACGACCTGCCATGGTTGACTCGGCTTGCTCGTGCTATGGAGCGCCGTGGGTATATCGTCAGCATGGCTGATAATGTGGCTGAAGGATTGGTGCTGGCTAAAAGCGTCAAGCCTGACTATGCCGTCGTTGATATGCGTCTTCAGGATGGTAATGGCATGGATGTTATTGAAGCCGTCCAACAGGTTAACCCTGATGGGCGTGTGATTATGCTCACCGGTTATGGTAATATAACAACTGCTGTTGAGGCTGTTAAAAAGGGAGCGGTGGATTATCTCGCCAAGCCTGCCGATGCTGATGAGATCGAAGCGGCTCTCACGGTAAATGGCGCATCCAAACCAAAACCACCCGAAAACCCTATGTCTGCAGACCGAGTCAGGTGGGAGCATATTCAGCGTGTATATGAACTTTGCGACCGCAATGTTTCTGAGACGGCTCGGCGGTTAAATATGCATCGCCGCACGTTACAAAGAATTCTCGCTAAACGCGCCCCCCGATAAATTATTATAAGATTTAAGCTGTTAGACTAGCTTCTTTTGCAAAAGGATGGGGGAATGACTATTTGTTGGTTCTTTATCCAAGGCTGGTTCTTCAAAAGCCGCAAGCGCCTCAATACCCAATTTGGACATCAGGGCGGCATCTTTATCGCGTCCTGGATTGTCAGTAGTCAGCAACTCTTCACCGACAAAAATTGAATTTGCACCGGCAAAGAAACATAGTGCTTGCATTTCATCTGACATTTCTTCACGCCCTGCCGAAAGTCTCACAGTAGATCGGGGCATCATTATGCGAGCGACAGCGATACAGCGAACAAAGTCAATTGAATGGGGAAGATTGACATTTTCTAGCTTAGTACCGGGAATGGAAATGAGCTGGTTAATCGGAATGGAGTCCGGGTGAGTGGTAAGATTTGCCAGTGTGCGAAGCATCTCAGCCCGATCGAGTATTTTTTCTCCCATCCCGATAATGCCGCCACAGCAGACTTTCATGCCGCTATCTCTAACAACATCCAGCGTATCAAGGCGATCTTGGAAGGTTCTTGTGGTGATGATTTCACTGTAAAATTCTTCAGAGGTATCAATGTTGTGATTATAATAATCCAACCCAGCGTCAGCCAGTTCTTTGGCTTGCTCCTCAGTCAGCATGCCGAGTGTTGCGCATGTTTCCAACCCCATGTCTCGCACGCCGCTAATCATAGCCTTAAGGTTTTCCATATCCCGGTCTTTGGGAGAGCGCCATGCTGCGCCCATGCAATATCGTGTTGCGCCGCCTTCTTTGGCTTTAAGGGCTTCGCGCAAAACTTCTTCAACAGCCATGAGTTTGCTGGCGCCTAAATCTGACTCGGCAAATGCCGATTGGCTGCAATAGCCACAATCTTCTGGACACCCACCTGTTTTAATAGATAGAAGCTGGCACATTTGCACTTCATTCGGGTTGAAAAACTTCCGATGAATTGTCTGGGCCTCAAAAATCAGATCATTAAAAGGGAGGTCAAAAAGGGTCTGCACTTCTTCCGCAGTCCAATCATGGCGTATTATTTGAGTGGTCATATCTACCTCTTTTGTGATTAGCCAATTTACGATTTTTAGGTGATTATGCAAGTCTAGTGCACGATTATGCTTTAGAAAGATGAACCAATGGATGCATCCAATAAAATGGACGGAAAAGCAAAAGTGAAGCCGTGCTATGCCTATGTGCTTGGCTCTTGGTCCGACTGCGCCAAGGGCGGGAGTCCTCGTCTTTATTCTGGTTGGACGCATGATCTCGAAAAACGGCTAGCAGCCCACAACGCCGGAAAAGGGGCAAAGGCCACAAGAGGCAGAGTCTGGCAGATTTTACATTTTGAATTATTTAAAACTCGTGGGGCAGCAATGTCTCGTGAGGCCGAGCTAAAAAAAACCCTTAAAACTAATCAATCTTTGCGCCAAGAGATGTTCGCCCGCAAAGATTAGTGCTCCCTAGGGTTTATGTGGTTAAAGTGTCTTCAAGTAGCCTTAAACGCTGTTACGTCTAACAAGCCAAAATCGTCTGAAAGTAAGTGAATTTTGTTCCCTGTGCGGTAACGTTTCGTCGCGTAGAGAGACCAGTTATTACTAATCTTCATGCCACTTTCCCGCGAATGGTCGAAAAGGCATTATGAGGTTTTATAGCTGGAACAAAATTTTCAGATTATCAGGTGTTAGATAGCGACTGACGCCTTCCATAATCAAAAAATTTGGTCTGTACTGTAGCCAACCGGCACGTTTCAATTTGTCGATAATTGACGATGAGTCGGCAAGATCGCCCTCAATAAGATGAAGTCTTGGATTATTGATTAACTCTGCTTTTATGGACATTTGTTCGCGGTCAATTTCAAAAATATCTAGCCATTTATGGCGTCACGTCAATTCCAACCCCAGCGGGTCAAGACCTGCGGTACCTGATATAATTTGCATTGAAGGTTTTTTGCCAAAGTTCATTGATATGATTGAGGATTATGTGCTTGCGATTGAATATGACTTCCGCATATTGCGGCCAAATTGAGTTGCAAGCTTCATGTTGGCTATATCCGGCTGACAGGTCGAGGTGGGAAAGATAATCCTCTACAGCCAGGGAATAATATACCTGACCCTACAAAAAACGCAGTGCCAGTGCTGACGTCTCAAATAATTTTATAGATTCTACTATTTTATTTTTTTTTCTTTGATTGCTTGATAATACCAATAATTCTAATGGTATAAACAATTAGTTTGTCCGTTAGGAGCTTTTATTGCGCCCGGTAGAATATGTGTCTAGTTTGAGCGATAATGTGACAATATATCAGGGAGACTACAATTATGAATAATGAAAAACAATTCAGTCTGGTTGTGTACGGTGCTAGCGGCTTTACGGGGCGTCTGGTTGCCGAATACCTTGCCGCACAATATGGCGACAATCTGAAATGGGCTATGGCTGGTCGTAATGAAGAAAAGCTTAAATCGGTCAGAGAAGAAGTGGGTGCAGGTGATGTGCCGCTTATCATCGCTGACTCTGATGACGAGGACTCTTTAAAAAGTATGGTCGCCCGGGCAGATGTTGTTCTAACAACTACAGGGCCTTATCAGCTTTATGGTGAGAGTTTGCTCAAAGCCTGCGCAGAAGCGGGCACGCATTATGTTGATTTATGCGGTGAGCCGGGCTGGATGTATGACATGATTGGTAAATATCAAGATACAGCCAGTAATAGCGGGGCCCGTCTTGTGTTTAGCTGTGGCTTTGACTCAGTGCCTTTTGATTTAGGTGTGCAATTTGTTCAAAAAGCCGCCATTGATAAATGGGGTAAGCCTGCAGGACGTGTCAGAGGTCGTGTCCGTGCAATGAATGGCGAGTTTTCCGGCGGTACGGCTGCGTCATTTAAGGCAACCGTGAAATCTTTAGAGACACGCCCTGAGCTTTTCGACGTGCTGATTGACCCTTTCTGCCTAGCAGGTAAAGCTGGCCCTGAGCAACCTGCTGATAACAATCCTTATGAAGATGAGGTGCTGGGCGCATGGGTTGCACCTTTCATCATGGCAGCGATTAACACCAAAAATGTTCACCGCTCAAATGCACTTATGGATTATGTTTATGGTGAGGATTTTCTTTATGATGAAATGATGGTGACAGGTATAGGAGACGAGGGCAAAGCTGTCGCTGAATTCGTTGCCAAGGCCTCACCACTTGATGGTGATAATGTGCCCCAGCCGGGGGAGGGCCCGTCAAAGGAGAAGCGCGAGTCCGGGAATTATGATGTGCTGTTTCTCGCTGAAGGAGCAGATGGCTCTGTCCTCAAAGCCTCTGTTAAAGGAGATATGGACCCTGGATATGGCTCAACCTCCAAAATGATTGCGGAGAGCGCTTTGTGCCTTGTGCAAGATTGTGGGGAACTTGGCGGAGGTATTTATACCGTTGCTTCCGCTATGGGCGATAAGCTTGTTGTCCGACTTGAGGCTAATGCCGGCTTAACTTTCTGCCTTGAATAAAAAAGAGGAGACAGAATTTGGAGTTGTGTCCCTTTAGGGAATGTTTGTCACTCATAAACAATACACTTTCCAAAAACTGCCTCCTTAAGTTATCTAAGGTGTAGGGGGGGCCTTAGAAATTTCTTCTTAGAGATACTCTTGCGTTGAGAGGCTCCCCTACAGATGCCTGATGGCTGCTGTGAGAATGCGGGAAGTACAACTCGTCAGTTAAGTTCTCTACGTTAAGAGTAATCGTGGTTTCTTCAGAAACATGGTAGTAAGCGGCTAAGTCAATCCGCTCATAATCGGGTAGCTTTCTTGAGGTATTATTATTACCAATAAAAGACTCATCTTGATATGTTATGCCAAGCCCTAACCCGAACTTGTCGTTAACATCATACATGCCCCAAAGAGAGAAAGTTGTTTCAGGTATCTCCCGAGGAGCCCCACCTGAGGATGTTTCCCCTTCCATATTACTGTATCCAGCAGTTATTGATAATTTGTCTGAAACATTGCCTTTTATTTGCATCTCAAATCCATCAACAGTCAGTCCGGTTACTTCTGAAGTTT
>NYTN01000034.1 GCA_002683515.1 Rhodobiaceae bacterium | reverse complement strand
GCGAGACCTACTGTTCATGCAAGAAATTTATACCACCACTCAATTATCGCATATGACTCCTGGGCAGTATATTCCCCGTCAAAAGACACCTACCTCATCGGTGATACGTTAAATGGATACATCAGCAATTTTGATGGAATAAATATTCCTTTGGATATAAGTGAGTCCATCGAAGAAACCATCTCATATGCATCGTTTTATTTCATCAATGAGCGTTACGGAGATTCTCCCGACTTTAACACCACATATCTATTGATGTATAATTACATGACCGATCACGGATATAGCGTCAATAATTCAAATATAGATTATGCAAATGGAGGAGCAGCAGAGCTCGGTAATTATATAGCGTGGCAGATGCTAAACTTCGGAAATAGCGATGGTTCCAATGAGTTTCTTGATTTTGAAAACACCTTTTACACTTCTATCAATCCACCATTGATCATGAGTGAAGATGGAAACCCTGATATTATTGACCCAAATAGGTGGCAAACGCTTACCCTTGATTCGACTATTGACCAATCGGGGAACCTAGTAGACAATACTTTGCCATTTCTTTCTCCCGAATGGGGAAATGTAAAGCCCTTTGCTTTAGAACCAAGCATGGCGACAGAAAATTATAGAGACGGCGATGCATACAAAGTCTATTTTGACACTGTTCAACCTGCCTATTTGGATACAAATAGTGCATCAGATTGGGACTCCTTTTATAAATGGAACCATTCCCTGGTTAGTGTATGGCAATCCCACTTGGATACCGCAGATGGTGTAATGTGGGATATCTCCCCTGCATCAATGGGCAATAATCTGTGGTACCCCACCAACAATTCACTCAATGAGTATAGCGCTTTCTATAACTTAGAAGAAGGCGGAGATCCATCATCAGGATACAACATAAATCCAATTACCGGTCTTCCTTATCAAACCCAAATGGTAGCACGCGGAGATTATACAAGGGTGCTCGCTGAATTTTGGGCTGATGGTATTGATTCAGAAACACCTCCTGGTCATTGGTTTGAAATCTACCATTATGTTACGGATCAAGCACTATTTGAAAGAAAATGGCAAGGCGAAGGGCCGCTGCTTAGTGCTTTAGAGTATGATTTAAAAGCACACCTGACATTAGGTGGAACAATGCATGATGCGGCTATTGCTGCATGGAGTTTGAAAGGTTATTATGATTACATACGACCAGTATCTTCAATCCGTTACATGGCGGGAAATGGTCAAAGCTCAGATATCCTTTTACCGAACTATCATCCTAACGGAATTCCGTTACTTGAAAACTTTATTGAATTGGTAGACTCAACAGATGTATTAGCAGGCTCAAATTATGAGCACGTTGGTAAAATAAAACTCTACACATGGAAAGGTCACGATTATATCGATGATACGGAGATTGATGTTGCTGGAGCAGGTTGGATCTTAGGAGAAAATTGGTGGCCTTATCAACGTCCTACTTTTGTCACCCCACCATTTGCTGGATTTGTCTCAGGTCATTCTACATTTTCAAGGGCAGCAGCAGGTATCTTGGAATATATCACAGGCTCGCCTTATTTTCCAGGAGGACTTGGTGAATTTGTGGCCGAACAGAATGCATTCCTACAATTCGAAAATGGCCCAAGCTCAACCATTACATTGCAATGGGCAACCTATCAAGATGCTGCCGACCAATGCAGCTTAAGTAGAATTTGGGGAGGTATTCATCCGCCTGTAGATGATATTCCGGGCCGCTACATTGGATCAACTATAGGTGAAACGGGATTCGAAAAAGCGGACTCTATTTTCGCCATTGATCGCCCTGCATTAATATCTGCAATTATAAGTGATACCATAATCAACTCATATGAGTTTGGGGATACCATTGAGCTCGAATGCAATTTTAACGTTGCGATGGACACAACAATGAGCCCTTTCATGAATTTCAGTCCGAATAATTTAAATCAATTCTTTATTATATCAAGTGTCACATGGGAAAATGCCTTGCAGCTAAAAATTAAATTTGTCGCACAGGAATTAGTAATGGAGCAATTAAACTCATTTATTCGAGTCTTTGGCGTTTCCTCCGAAAATGGTTTAGCTCTGAACGATATTGTGCTAGAAGATTTCATCATCGTAGATACAAAGCGACCCAAAATACTCACCGTTGAAATTGATCATGAACTTATTAACGACGAAATTACAAGCTCAGGACTTGCAGCAACATTCGTTTTTACTGAAGATTGTGATATGAGCAATCAACCTACTATTTCTTTTTCGGGCATAGGATACAATAATGAAAGTATTGCAATGGATAATAGTAGCTCAGGATGGTTCAGCCCGGTTTCTTTTAATGCCATATTAAACGCGAATGATTTTAATGAGGAAGTCGAATCAATAGACTTAAATATTGACTTAATTAAAGATATACATGGTAATCCGCTAACCAATCCGTTTCATCCAGACAAGCTCAGTATAGATACTAAAAATCCGTTTATTGATGACTTCTCCAGCTCTGAGACGATGATTAATCTTGACAGCCCTAATGATTCCCCTCAATTTTCCACATTAATTGATTTTAATGAATCTATGGATGTCTCCTTTATTCCAGAAATAGATTTTTTAAATAACAACAATATTTATTCAAGTCTTTTAATGAATGTATTTGAAACATTTTGGGTTGATTCAAATTCATTGTCCGCAGAGATATGGGTGCTTCCAAATAATAATGACCTACTCAATCTAGATTTGGTATGTGTAAATGCAAAAGACAACAATGGAAACCTAGTAAGAGATAGTATATATCTTTCAGTGATGAGCTCAGATATGAATGGTCCAGAGGTGCTCTCCAGCAGCAGTCCATCCACCATTATTTCGGATAGCTTAATCGGGAATGGAAATTATTACGTGGATGTAGTTTTTAACGAACCTATGAATACGGAAATGAAGCCGCTGGTCTTTCATGAAAATGATATAGCCCTTAATAATTCTATACAATACAATGTAAATGAAAGCTTTTTCCTAGACTCTTTTATTTATCGTGCTAATTTTCAAATAAATGATGAGAATGTAGAAGTTGAGGATATTAACCTTGAAGTTTTATATGCTGAAGATTTTGCACACAATTCACAGGAACCATATACCGCACCATCATTTATCTCCCTCGACACAAAAAACCCGTCAATTATAGACTTCGAGAGCAATACAAGCGTATTGAACCTAAATGATAACCTATTACTTTTCCAAGTACTCTTCGATGAGGAAATGAATCAAAACGAAGCGCCTCAATTTAATTTCTTCCCAGCACTATCATCATCAGTTATAATGCAACAGACCAACCTTGCCTGGCTTGATAATGATTCTCTAAGTGTAGCTTATGAGCTCCTTTCTGCCGGAGACGAACCTAATCTTTATGATTTAAACATAACAGACGCTACTGATCTTGCCGGAAACCTTTTAAACGTGTTGACCTTAAATGATTTACTTACCATTCAAGGCGCACTCGATTTGGAGATTATAAACACAGATGAGATTCAACTATCTCCAAACCTGCTTGCGCAAGGAACAAAAATCCATTTAAAAAATATTGCGGAGCACTCGTTACTTAAGAATTGTGACTTAGTCTCGGCTGAAGGGAAATTCATAAAGACCCTCAACATGGAAAAGATGGGACAGTTATGGAGCTCTGAACCGATAAATGTCCCGTCTGGCATTTACTTTGTGCACCTAAATCAAAAATCCTTTAGACTAGTTGTATTATGATGAATAAAGTGATTTTAATAATTATTTTGCTAGTAACAAAGCTCGCATTTGGACAAGAACTTATTCACGTTACCATGGAGCAAAACATCACTGAGTTTCAGGATTTCGCCATGTCAAATGCAAATGGAATGACTTTTTATGATTTTGATGAAGATGGATGGGATGATTTGACCTACCCAATGCACAATGACTCAATTATATTCTATAAAAATTTCAACGGACAATTTCATAAAATAGCTTCACTATTACGCAGCGATGGTGACATCCGACAGCTCATGTGGGTTGACTACGACAACGACGGAGACTTGGATTTGTGTATAACCTATGACGAGGACGGCCTGCGGATATACAACAACGACGGAGATTTTAACTTTACTGATGTAAGTGTTTCATCAGGCGTTTATCCATCAGTAAGTCGCCCACATGGTTTCAGTTTTATCGATTACGATCTTGACAATGATTTAGACATCTATCTTGCAGATTATTCTGATCCAAGTGGTGCAGGCAGAAATATGTTCTTCGAGAACCAAGGTAATGGAACCTTTATTGAAAAAGCGATTGAACTTGGAATCGATAATGGAGCCCAACCGAGTTTTATGGGAGTATGGTTTGATTTTAATAATGACCATTTGATGGATCTACATGTTATTAACGACCGAAATACAGGTAATGATGCCTTGTACAACAATATAGGAAATGGATCTTTTACCAATGTGGCAGTCTCTTTAGGCATTTCAAATCAAGGACAAAACCCTATGTCATCCTCAATTTCAGATTATAATAATGATGGATTTCAAGATGTTTTTTTAACTGATTTTGGTGTAGATTCAATATTTACGGGTGAAGGACCATTCCATTACAAGTTATTTGAAAATGAAAATGGAAATTCATTTTTAGACAAGGCCAATGAATACAATATGGCAGTCAATGACTTTGGATGGGGAGCTTTGTGGATCGATTACAACAATGATATGTATGAAGATCTATATATCGCGACTGGGAATTCATCCAATAACCAGGGAGGATATACCAATTCTATCCTCTATCAAAATAATAATGGTACCGGCTTTACCAAAATCAACGACTCGATTAATGGGAACATACCTGCAGTTTCATTCTGCCCGGTAAAGGGAGATATCGACAATGATGGATTCTATGATATAGCCGTGCTAAACATGGACTCCCCCCCAGATATTTTATTGAACCAAGGCAATAATAACAACTACATCAAGATCACTCCTGTTGGTTTAGTATCTAACCGTATGGCTATTGGCGCGGAGATAAGACTTTTCACAAATGGCACACAACAATTACAAACTGTTTTTTGTGGAGAGCAGCTCTTTGCACAAAATTCACAGCATAAAATATTTGGTGTAGGAAATAACCAGGTTATAGATTCTATTCATGTATATTTTCCGAGTGGCCTAACGGCTAAAAGATACCAGGTTCCTGTAAATCAGTCAATCAATATTTATGAAGAGGTATATACAACCATACATTTTGAGCTAATGGAGGGAGTCGATTCTCTATTATTATGTAGTGGTGATAGCTTGATGATAGCGCTTAGTAATTATGAAAATTACCACTGGAGTACAGGTTCTGAAGACTCATCTCTACTTATTACTGGCCCAGGCACATATTATTTTGAGGCGTTTAATGCGGCTGGAGATACTATTTACAGGTCTAATGATCTTGTTATCGAATTAGAGACAGCACCATTATTTCAGTTAATAGCAGATGAGGTCTCCTGTGAAAATCCGTCCTCGGCAACTGCGTCTCTAATATTTGCTGATCCATCTCTTATTGATTCAGTTTATTGGTCAAATGGAGATATAGGACTGAATGCAGATAGCCTATTTGAGGCTTCAAACCACTGGTACACTTTTATTACCAATAACATGTGCACGTACACATCTGAATTTTCAATAAATAGCCCAGACGTAATGAATGTCCAATGCTTAACGACAGGGCAAACCAACAATGACCTAGGAAGCATTTCGATTTTTGTTTTTGGTGGCACACCACCATATACATATACACTCGAGGGAGATACAGTCGAATCATTCATTGAAGGGCTCATCGCAGGCTCTTACGAAGTATTGGTTACGGATGCTTTCGGCTGTTCACAGCAAGTAAATGTTTCCATCCAAAATATTATCTCAACCGGTTTAGATGAAAGCAATCACGAGTTAGATATCAGACTTACTGCTGATCATATTGAAATATGTTCCTCTTTAAATAATTTTAGGACACTGAATCTATATGACTTGCAGGGGACGAAAGTTTTAGCGCTAGAATTGCAACAAGAAAACATAATCGATTGTAAAAAATTTAATTGTACTAAACCATCAGGTATATATTTAGCTATGGTCACAGACATCAACGGAATTATCTATCGAAAGGGTTCTAAAAATGATTGTTTCATAATCGAAACTAGAATGAAATTAAAAG
>NYTN01000033.1 GCA_002683515.1 Rhodobiaceae bacterium | reverse complement strand
TCCTGTGAGCCATCCGCCAATAGCCATATAAGCAGTTGGAAACAGCAAGATGCCAGACCAACCCACAAAAATAAATCGATCACGTTTGAGCCAGTCATCAAGTCGATCAAACCAAGAGAGCCGGTCTCTAGATAATGTTCCATTGAATGTTGTCATTGTTTTACTAAACGTCTGTTTATAAGTTCATCGATTGAGAATTGACCTGCTCCATTTAGAGTTACGCATAACGCGCCTCCTAGATAGAGCACTAATAGTTCTAACAAATAGATATTAAAACCGGTGGTCATTAATGCGTGGTAGATGCCAACAGATGCAGTACCTGCAATGAGCAAACCGCCGAGACGTGCTCCTAGACCTGTAATCAATAGCCAGCTACCAACGACTTCAGAGAATGCCGCAACATATGAAAGGACTACAGGGAATGGCAAATGCAGAGGACGAACAAATGCATCGGCAAAGTTGTCGATGTTTGCAAGTTTTTCATATCCATGATGGATAAGCATTATGCCAATTGATAATCTAAGTATCAGTAGTCCCAGTGATTTCATTTGCTTTTGATGGTGTAATTTCTTCTGGTTTACGGATGACGATGAATGCATCCTTATTATGTTTTCGTGTGCCTTGTACAGGAGCCCACTTTGTTCCTGCTCCGTCAATCTCGTAGACAGAGGTACCGCCTGTGACTATTTCTAATTCATCACTAGAAGAAAAGCCCAGCTCTTGAAGTGCAAGAGCCAGGCGTCCAAGGAAATCATCCTGTCTGAGCATCAGCCGATAGCAGGTGCAGTAAGTGCGACAGGAGTGGATTCAGCAGCAGCTAAATCAAGTGGGAAGTTATGTGCATTACGCTCATGCATCACTTCCATTCCCAGGCCAGCACGATTTAATACGTCTGCCCAGGTATTGATGACTCGACCTTGACTTTCAACAATTGATTGGTTGAAGTTGAAACCATTGAGGTTAAAAGCCATGGTGCTAACACCAAGAGCTGTAAACCAAATACCAACCACTGGCCAAGCAGCAAGGAAGAAATGCAAGCTACGGCTGTTGTTAAAAGAAGCGTATTGGAAGATAAGGCGACCAAAGTATCCATGAGCAGCTACGATGTTGTACGTCTCTTCTTCTTGACCAAACTTGTAGCCATTGTTGAGAGATTCTTTTTCAGTTGTTTCTCTAACGAGAGAAGAAGTAACCAAGCTTCCGTGCATAGCACTAAACAAAGACCCACCGAATACGCCGGCAACGCCCAGCATATGAAACGGGTGCATGAGAATATTGTGCTCCGCTTGGAAGACAAGCATAAAGTTGAAAGTTCCAGAGATACCGAGGGGCATCCCATCAGAAAAACTACCTTGTCCAAAGGGGTATACCAGAAATACAGCAGAAGCAGCAGCAACAGGTGCGCTGTAAGCAACGCAGATCCAAGGACGCATGCCTAGTCGATAACTAAGTTCCCATTCACGTCCCAAGTAAGCGAAGATACCGATGAGGAAATGGAACACGACGAGTTGATACGGTCCGCCGTTGTACAGCCATTCGTCAAGACTTGCGGCTTCCCAGATTGGGTAAAAATGGAGCCCGATTGCGTTACTTGAGGGAACAACTGCTCCTGAGATGATGTTGTTTCCATACAGGAGTGATCCTGCGACTGGTTCACGAATGCCATCGATATCTACAGGGGGAGCTGCTACAAAAGCAGTGATAAAACAAATAGTCGCTGCAAGCAGCGTTGGAATCATGAGTACTCCAAACCAACCGACATAAAGACGATTATTTGTGGATGTAACCCATGTGCAAAAAGTTTCCCAGTTTGATTCGCGCTGGGAACCCGCGAGGTTCGTAATTGACATTTAAAAAGACAGGTTTATGTTTGCGGGTATGACTCGGTTAGCAGTTCCTAACCTACCCTTATATGTTAAGCAATGTGTAGCTTAACTGTTGTAGTATTTATTACTAATTATCTTGAGCTGGTACTAGTTCATAGAACAAAAAGTCAATATTAAATAACTCATCTGCTTTAAGATCTCTTGTTTCTTTGCGGTTTTTTCTTGAACGCTGAAGTTTATCAAGAAACCCACGAGTACGTTCGTTTCTAATAGTCTTACTCATAATTCTCCTTAGCAAAAATTGTTAGGAGAGTTGGACTCTCCCAACTGGTTTTAGTATATGGATTTACACTCACAAATGTGAGTTATACGACTTGACTAAATATAGTGTCACCGAACTCATTAAACACTGACACAGTAACTGTGTCGTACTTATCAAGCATGGTTCCTAAAGAGCTGCTACCAAAATTAAAGGTAGTGATGCCATCATCAGTGACGCCATCAACAACAGTAAAGTTAGAACTCCAACTTTTATAAGCTCCATTGCTTTTACGCTTTGTAGCAGTTGTTCTAACTTTTAAGTTGTCTCCTTCTACATAAGTGTCGTCAAAGATTGAATCGACAATAGAGAGCTTAGCCATTCCGAAAGGTGTTCCATCAGAAAGCTCTTTAGACCTAACAGTGACGCTCCAGGCGTCCTCTGCTTGTGGTTTTACATATACATAATTAGTAAGCTCATCATTTAAGATGTCAAGCTCATCTTGATATCCAATGATTCGATCTTGGAAGCGTTCAATAGCTTGAAGTTTCCATGGTCTAGGATTGCAGCCTTTTGAATATTTTGCAATACGGTTATTTAATAGATCAATTTTATTCTCAAGGCTGCTTACACGTCGCTCTATTGCGACTTTATCTGAAAATGTAAATTGAAATTCATCCATAATCTAATAGCAAGTTCAAGTACATATTCTAATTGAGATAAGTGACACTTAATGATGCAACACCAGGGTCAATAAGCCCTACTGCTTGTGCTGCGCCGTAACTAAGATCAAGCTCACGGGCACCAATGAAAGGGCCGCGATCATTGATACGTACGTCCACGCAGCTTTTGTAGCAAACACGTAATTTTGTGCCGAAAGGTAGGGTTTTATGTGCGGCGGTAAGTCCGTACATATTGTAAGTTTCACCGTTGGCTGTGGTACGTCCGTGAAAATCTGGACCATACCAGGAAGCCAGCATTGTTCCAGCACTTGATGCGCTTGGATTGAAGGATGCCACAGCAATAGCGGCAATAGCAGTAAATAGTTTAAGCATTTTTTCATTATTAATGTGATTTATAAGCTAACTTTTAAGCCCCACAGATGTGAGGCTTATGCATAACTTAAGCGCCGACTAGCTCTGCTGCGACTTTGAAAGCACGCTTGCTAATACTTGCGCCAGCACCGAAGGTGCCACGGGCAAACTGAGCGGTACCCTTTGCACGAGTAGTGCCACGGGTGCTTGTTTCTATCTGAGTGATTGCATTGACTGCATTCCATACAGACATAGGTGCGTAATCAGAGCCAAAGCCATACATAAAAGCTTGGTTGAGTTTCTCACGCTTACGGAAAACTTGACCTTCGTCAATGCTGTAGACCTCATCTACAAAACTGTAGAAGTCAACTGAACCCATAGAGCAACGTGAGAACTCACGCATCAGCTCGCACTCAGTGACAAAGTCTTGGCGTGCTACATCAATGCTGTTGATAAGAGCATCGAAGTTATGGTTAGCACCATTCTTATGAGTGATGCTAGAGCGAGCGGATGACTCACCCATAGCCATAGTCAATGTGTTCTGACAGACAACACGGATGTTGGTGAACATTGCACCACAACCAGTTTTGCCGTCGTGTCCTAAGTAGCCGACAATGCGTCTCTTTACTGTGTCACCAGGGACGATGTCCGCCGACGCACCACGGAGTGTGGCGGTAAAACAGATTTTGGCACCGTGTGATAAAACGATGACGCAGTCCATGTCAACCTCTTCGCGGATGAACTCCGCCATACGTAAGAGGCTGTCGTTTTGTACGAGTTCGTATTGCTTGGAGACAACACCAAGTAAGGCTTGGGTGTCTGTACGGACAACTCCGAATGAACCTGATGGTTCGTTGTCCCAGCCAAGTCCTCCAGCACGGAGTTTTGGATAGGAAAGCTCTCGCTTCTCCACAGTAAAGAGTGCTTCTGCTGTTTCAAAAGCTTCTCGCGCTGGGAGAGTGCCTGCTGTAACGGTTCCGATGCCGTGCCAAGCAGTCTCGTTGTTGCCGAGCCAGGCAGATGTGCAGTTTGCGGGCATTTTGTTGTAGCCATGTATTGGACAATGAAACGAAAAGCCGGTGTTAACCGGCCCTTACGTATTACTGAGAATGCTTCTCACTGTCTAGTAGTCATGGATACAAAAACATCTGAACGAATATTATGTACGCAATAAATACAATTTACTCAAAAGAGAATTCTTCCATAATCTGCTTTTTCAAATGATGAGCATTAGTACCAGGGGGATAATTACCTGATATAAGCATCTGCCTGATTTGCGGATCAGTGCGTACAAGCTCAGCAAATTTTTCCGCCAAAAGGCCGTAACAATATTCGCTTACGCTTACGCGTTTAATCGCACAAACACTTTTGAGTAAGGCGTGGCAGTCGGACTGCATGTTGAAATTGACACGCTTAGTGTGCATAAAACACTTTGCTGGCAGCAAAGAATATACGATTAGACCAAGCGATTTGTCTGTAAAATATTTTTCTAAGATTGGTTATTCTGTAAATACATTTTTACAGCTTCAACAATTTGGTCGTTCATCGTTTGATCGTTTTCAATACTTCTGAGCTTGAGAAGCTTGTGTAGCTCAGCAGGGAGGACGACTGTCACACGTTTCAAGCGATGTAGAACTGTATGTTTCGATACTTTAAGCCATGGCCTGCATCGGTCCGAAGAGGGCACAGTTCGACATACATATGTTAAAGAAGATATACATTTTTACAGCTTTACAGAAAAGCTACATTTAATACGTAGCGCTGAGTTCGCTTGGTATAACAGGCAGCTGGTGAAAAAGCTACGTTAGCTACGCTAAATCCCTTATATACTTCTTTTTTAATACACTTTAGATATATAAATAAGGAGTCCAAGGAGGGAAGAGAGCATACGTAGCAGGGAATTACATATAAGGTTTATAGAAAACAGCGTAACAACCGTAGCTTGTGTAGCTTTTTAGTTTTCTCGTTCTTCTAGCACCTTTTGAGCAATATAGCTTGTAAGACCAAGCATATCTTCTTCAGAAAGCCGTAGCTGATTGTCTTCCGTGCCGAAGTTAGGAATTTCTGCAGTATCGACTTCAATCAAGTGCTTTTTAACATCTCCTTTATATTCGTTTAGCCAAGCTTCTGCTGCATCAGCACCAGGTGAATTTGCTTTTGCACGCCTATATTTAGCATTAGCATTGTCAGTCGCTGTAGTTGCTGCTTTTCGAGCAGTAAACATTTTTGCGTAATCTTCAGCGGAAATCATATCCGGAAGCCTCCAGGAGTACCAGGAGCACCAGCTCCACGAGTTGGAATACCGGCTTTTTGAGTTCCTGCAACTAGATTTAATTTATAGTTATCTAAAAAAGCGCCAATACTTTTATCTGCAATACCAGCACTCATATCAGTTGCTGCTTCAGTTAAAGGGATTGTATCTTGAACAAGTTTTACATCAGGGTCATACCAACTGTGATTGTCAACATATTCAATCGCTTCTTTTGTTCTATCTGAGAGTGTTGGAGGCTCAACAGGCTCAACAGGCTTAATATCATCCTTTTTAGGTGGAGAATCATTTTTAGGAATAGAATCCTTGTATTCGTCAAAATCTGCTTGAGATAGACGTGGAGTAGTCAGGTAATCATATACAGCCTCGACTTCGTCTAAATCGTTAATATTTTTATAGCCAAGGTCCTTAGCCGCTTTATTAATATCGCCGTATGAAAAATCATACAGCTTGTTGAAGCCGCCATAAGAATGTTTATTTTTAATGGAGTCACGACGAATACCATCGTAATAATCATCACCAGCTATTTGACTATCAATCATTGCTTGGTTGTTTGGATCTCGGTAGGCTAGTGGCCTACCATCTATTGATACGTAATCAATAGGTTCTGATATTTGATCGTATTCGTTGCGTCTAGACATTAATTACATACTCAACTACTACTAACTATTTTAGTAGCATCTTCATCAAAGATTCTTAGTCCATCGGTAGTAAGAATATGGTCGTACATACCCCAGAAAACCTTAGGGGGCATAGTGACCACGTCTGCTCCGTTATAGAACGAGCGAACTACGCGATGAGGTGTACGGATAGAAGCAGCGAGCACCTGAGTATCAATGCCTTTCATTTTATAAAGACCAGCAATACTACGGACTACTTCAAGACCTGCATATCCTTGGTCGTCGATACGTCCAACAAAGGGGGAGACGTAAGTTGCACCAGCTTTCGCGGCCAACAGCGCTTGCGCTGCATTAAAGATAAGAGTCACGTTAGTCCGGATGCCAAGGTTATTAAGGCGTTGGCAGGCTTGTAGACCTTCTTTTGTCATTGGTAGTTTGACAGTGGTGCTCTCTTTAAAGAGCGTGTAAAGCTGCATTCCGTCATATTCCATTTCAGCAGCGGTGCCCATCACTTCCATAGAGATGTCACCAATCCCCAGATCAATGAGTGATTTATAGACGTCTAAGGGGTCACGCCCTGCTTTTTTTATAAGGGTAGGGTTAGTAGTAACACCATCAATAAGGCCAGTGGCCCAGCAGTCTTTGATTTCGTCAATTAATGCAGTATCAATAAAGAATTTCATTTGAGCATATCTCCTTTCATTGTGACGTTTCTTGTGTGTGCTGTTGAGTTTGCAAATCCATTGAGATGTTCGCGAGCCCAAAAAATAACGGAATCGCGATCGAGACCGCTACACAGACCTTTGCCATCAGCATCACGTGCGGCGTAGGTGCCCCATCGTGTTTTGAAAACGGAGAAGGCGGAGTCATCGAATGTTTCAATATCAGTATTAAAGTTGGTCATAGTTATATGTATAGGGCAATGTTGGTGCCGTCGAGGCCAAGATAGCTCTAGCTCACCTTTTGCATTGCCAATACGAGACCTGAGGCTTGAACTCAGACTGGACAGATTTTAAGTCTGTTGCCTCTTCCGATTGGGCTAGTCTCGTTAATAGGGGAGGAGCCACTAGATAGCAGCTCCTTGCAATTACACAATGAGAAACTGTAAAAATCATTGAAACCTAGCTAGGGAGCCCTGACACAGTTCTTCTTCGGACTCTCCCAAATCCTAGCTAAGTAGATGTTATTTGGAGAGCGACATATTGCTTTCCAAACTACAGACAATGCTTTTCATTGTTTGACATGCATAGCCGCTAGCGCCGGGATAGCTGTCCGTAGGGTCAGCCATTAAATCAACTTGCGACGATGGTAATGCATGCGTGCAGTAATGAATAGCACGCTGAAGTAGGCGAATCTGTGACTCGCATTCTTCAACAGTCATCATTACGTACTGTTGTTTCATCGATTGTTTGTCATAGGACAAATCAATCCGCAGCCGGCGTTAGCCGGCATTACTGCCGTTAAAGGCGAATAGGCGCACGGAAAGGATTATTGGCTCCTGATCGTGCTCGGAACGCAGGTTCATTAACTGGTGGCATTTGAGTAAATGCAATTTGTTGAGCATTCGGAGCTTGATAGTTAGTCATTATTCCAGGCATACCAGCACTGCCTGATTGCGCTCGGTAATCAGTAATACGCCCAGGCTGTGCTCTGTACTCACGCATTTCATAACCAAGACGAGGATATCTTTGAGCAGCAAATCGCATAGTTGATATTTAGTGCGTCAATTTATATTCTAATAGTTAATACAATTGAGAAGAAGTAAGTGATACCTAGATGAATAAATAGTCATAGGTATGGGTATGGGTGTTTTACAATCGTCCACAAGTTTTAGATTTATTAGCTGCTAATAACCTCAAGTTTGTCGCTGACGATAGGGGGAAGCCAGTGCTTGATATGAGTAGAAAAAGAGGCATCGTCTCCGTTGAACCGACTGAGCCTTTTCCATATACACCTAGTGCGCTTTACGCTGCACTGAATGGTGCTGAAAGAGCTGAGAAAGAATTTATGCGGACAGGCCAAAGACCGTTATCTATAGATAGTCGTCCTAAAGATTCTGATTATGATGCGGCAAGATTAATTGCAGCACACTTAACTAATGACTCTCTAAAGACACTGGCAAGCAGAGGTTTGCACGGTCGTCATGCCGGTGATCGAGCTGTCATGGAACAGGCTGTGGCAGATCTTATATATAAAGGTTCGTTTGGAAGAGATTTGTACACAGGGGCACCCATCGTTGGAATGGATACACAGATGGGGCATACAACTGCAAACAGCTTAGGTGGTACAGATCTCCGTCAAGAACTGGCAGCAATCAATATGTCTTTGCATGATTCTGAAGGAACTGACAGGTTAGAAGCAATCAGAAGAAAGAAAGTTCAGTTAAATGCTATGAAAGCCATTGAAGCAAACCCTGAGTTACTAAATCATCCTGAAATACAAAGACTGGTAATGGGTGACAAGACATTCGTAAAGGACCTCCTACAGAAAGCTGAGGGGTATGGCTTTGATATGTCTGGAACGAGAGGTATGATTCAAAGCCAGGGACCAATTTCTGATTCTCAAGGACAGGTCGTTGGAGAGAAGCCTCTTGTTATCAATGCTGATGAAGGATCTCAGGTGTTTGTCCACACAAATGGAAATGGAAAAAATGGTCACGCTAAAACTCAGAAAGAATTTAATGAGTTGGCGAGTAAAAAATAAAAAAGACCCTCCGTTAGGAGGGTCGTAGACATCAGAAGATTTCAGCAGATGCTTCATCGATGACGGGAGCGTCATCAGTAGGAGCTGCTGCATCTTTCTTAGCGTCGGAAGGACGGACGACCTTGACACCCTTGCGTGGGGCAGAGGAGTCAGCATCTTTAGGCATCATTCCGTAGCCACCGTCAAGGACTGCTGCTTGCTTGAGACGGATCTCAGCACGTTGCAGCAAGTTGACGTTGCCGTCTTTGTCAGTCCAAGTTTCACGGATACCTTGGATGTGACCTGTAACGGTGACCATGCGGCCTTTAGGAAGGAAGCCTTTGTCAAACATTGACATGATGCCGTTGCTGTCGTTGAAAGTAACCAGCACGTCCTGACCATCTTTGGACAGTGTGCTAATAAGAGTTACAGCAACGAAATCGCCGTATTGACCAGTGCCACGCTCAGCATGAAACACACGTCCTTGGATAGTGACGGCGTTGAAAGCAGCGTAGTTAGTGGTGGATTGAGTCAAAGGAACTCCTTTGTTGATTTACACGAAAGCTTGCAGCCGGCGTTAGCCGGCCTAAGCGGATTAGTCGGAAAGACCTGGAGTGAACTCGTCATTCTCATCAACGATGATTGTTGAGAGGATGTTGGCTAATGCTTGAAACTTTCCAGCATCACGAGCCCAACCCACTGCTTGGTCGAGTTCACCACGTTCAGCGTGCTTCTTGCTGATGTGTGAGTGCCAATCAATCATTCGATTGCAAGTGAGCAACATGACCACCTTGCCTAAAAGCTGAGGAGGGACACCTTGCTCTGTTGACATATTATCCATATAGTCTTCGATGTTGTCACCAAGCTCTAGAACTAATTTGGCAATATCGGTATCAGGTTCATCAGAAGTACATTTTTCAGTACTTGCATTGTCAAGAAGTTTTTGCAGCTCTTCAGAGCTAAAACCGTTGGGAATGCTGGAAGTCATTATGTTAATTCAAAGTACATTAAAACAAAAAGCCGGAGTTAACCGGCAGAAGTTTTATCGTACGACGTTGCTAATTACGCATTCGTCATACGGGAAGATGCACCAGATGTCATCTTCTGCTTGGTTCTCATCTAAGAACTCTTCAGCTGCACAGATGTCGGTCCAAAATCCGACAACGTCATCAGCTTTATTGTCGTAGACACACCAGAACATTTTGATGGTTGTAAATTACAAAAAACCTTGTAGCCGGCATTTGCCGGCAAAGGTGGTTATCAGACGTAGTCACAAGCCATATGAGCCCAGCCCGCGTCGGAGATAAAATCACCTACACGCTCTTCAAAGAGACATGCAGATCCGTCCTTGAAGACGGTAAGGTGAGCTTCTTCTACGAGATAGCGGAACGCATCTTCGTTCTGAGCAACCACCTGAGAGATACCAGAGACATTGGAATCAATAATCTGGAAGTCGTAGGTGACTTTGCTCATGTAGCACTGAAGTTAAGAACAAAGAAACCAAAAGCCGGTGTTAACCGGCAGGTGCCTTGTTCACTGTGCCAAGATGAAATCTTTGGCTTCAGCAAAAGTATTGAATGACCGGCAGGTACCGTTGAACTTGACAGTAAAACGAGTACGGGGAGCCGGTCGTTGTTGTATTACGAGCTTGAGCATGGATCAATCTTCTTGAGTAGCGGCGTGCTGCTTGAAGGACCGCCTCTTCTCTTTTGTCTGACGGGTGAGTTGAGTATTCATACGAAACGCAGCTTTAATTTGCAGTTCTGTCATTCAGATTTCTGTTTAGGACATAACCCCTTACACCCGGTGTTAGCCGGGGAGGGGGTCAGTCATTAGCATTTAAGTTCTTACGAATTAGCTTGTTGTACTTTTTGAGGCATTTACGTGCTTTCTTCTGTGAAGTCGCTTGTTCCGCTTTCTCGAATAGTTTCACTAGTTTCATTGGGTTGATCATGTTTAGGTTCAGGGAGTAGCCCTGCTTGTTTACTTACTTTTAATATATTCTTTCGTAGTCTCTCAATCTCCTTTTCATAGGAGTAGATCTTACCTTCTAGGGAGTGGATATAGTCTTGAGCTTCCGCTCGCTGTAGGGCCTGATACTCACTATCGCTAATAACGATAGTCTGAGTTACGGGAGATCCGTAGGAAGGGAATAGGTAGTGCATAGGTCAATACGTTCATCACTGTCGTTACTGTAATCTGTATAGATAAATAGTGATAAGGATAAACCGAACAGATAAAATAGTAATAACCGACAGTTTAGATAGGTGTGTAGATATAGCTCATACTTTTGACACGGCTTCAGGGTGAGCTGTCCAGTAGTCGCAGTTTTTGCGTACGTGTATGGCTCCAATCTTTTGTAGACGTGCACCTTGGATGTTCCAAGGGCTGTCATCAACCATCGTGCCAACACGGTAGTACTGGCGTCGAAGTCTCTTGAGCATGTACTGTTTAGCCATGCCAGAGGACAGATGTCCTGTAGACAGCATTAGTACGTCAAAAGGTATACACCACTTACGTAGCCAGTGATAACTCTCAATGAGCCTTTCAGGTGGCCTAGCGGTACAGATAGCTATTGCATCACCATGGCTAGCTAGGAAGCGTGCAAGGTAGGCAATGCGCTCATCACTTACGAAAGAACGGCTGGCATCAAAGAACTCGTCTTTGGTCATGCCAACGTTATTGAAGTTCTCAGGTTTGATCGTCAGTGTGTCGTCAAGGTCGAACACATGCACCACTTTCTTAGTGGGTGCCTGACGTTGAATACCGACGTAGTGGGTATGCTTGAATGCTTTGATCATAGTTAGTACAAATAGTACTAAACATGGAGCTGGTGTTAACCAGCAGGGTCGCATTCTTAAAGCAGTTGTCGAGGATAAGTTCCGCCTCCTGCTCATTTATAACTCCTAACTCCACCGCCACTTCTAGTTCCGCATTTAGTTCGGTACATAGATGGGGTGGGTAGGTAGCTAGGACAGCTGATAACAGTAAGGGTATCATTTAATGTTCTCTTAATAATTACTTATTCAATACAATGGAGTGGTCTATAGGCCAACCATATGAATATTTTACGTAGGGCAGGTACATCATTGAGAGATATGGATGATGCGTACAGTGCCAAGATTGGACAGCTGTATGAAGGTGCTAATCCCGCAGTACAGGCAGCGGCATACATGGTGGGAGGAGCACACCCGTCCTTACGTAAAGGTGAGGTGGACAGACAGATCGGTCCAGAGACACGGATGCAGCAGATTGGTAGAAACGCTATTGAGTACGGTCTGCCTGCAATGAATGCAGTACCGAAGTACGTCCTACCGGCAGCAGGTGTAACAGCAGCGGGTCAAGGGTTAATGGCATTGGCACAGATGATGTCACCTGACCAACAGTCGTCAGGAACAGTGATGCCATAAGTAAAAAAACCCCCGGCGTTAGCCGGAGGAGCGGGGTCAAGCAGCAGCGACGGGAGCGGCGACAACCTCGGGGGTCGATTGTGCCTTAGCAGCAGCTGCGTTCTCATCAGCTTTACGAGCGAGAGACTTGGCATAGCTGAAAGAGCCACCAACGACAACACTGTCGATGGAGCCATCTTCCTGCTCCAGGCCAACATCAAAGATGTCGTACTGGTTGTTAACAGTCTCTACACGCTCGAAGAAGCGGACAGACACGGATTGACCAGGTACTTTGAAACGCATAGATTTACTCCATAAAATAATGCCCATACGGGCACGAAGCCCAGAACCCGGCGTTAGCCGGGATAGGGCCTACTTAGAGAGCAGCAAGCTCATGCTGTAACTCCAGAGGCAACTCAGATTGCCAAGGGTCAGCAAGCTTCTGCTTACATGGGGTGGCATGAGACAACTTACGGGTATAGCCATACCCAATAAAGTTGTTATAGATCTCACGTAGGTGACCTCTGTCATTAGCAGGGATCAACTTGAGATCTTCACCACCGACAGCGTAGAAGACTTTCATCTCAGCATCATGGACAAAGGTCCAGGTAGAGATGCCAGACTTGGTCTGTTTACGGAGTGAAGCGAGTACTTTCATGTGAATGAATAATGAACACTAAAACCCAAGGCCGGCGTTAGCCGGCAAGGGTGGCAGTCGCAGGACGACAGAGGTCGTGGTCAGCAGTGATCACGTAGGTGAACTCGTCACCGAAGCGGCGTTGGTAAGCCTGCTTGATACGTACACAGCCGTAGTAATCACGTGCTGCATATGTCATGACTTGCCAGTAAGGATCGGTGTCAGTACGACGACACCAGATACGGCAAAGTCCAGGGATAGTGTGATTCATAGTTGTGATATATAAGAACAACAATCGATAAAGCCGGCGTTAGCCGGCGGGAGCAGTCATTCAACTGGGACAGAGAGGACACGGAAACGAATGGAGCATGCGCCATCCATGTCATCAATCATCTGGAACTGACGCTTACGGATAAGCTCACGGTCATGTGAGGTGATGCCGCAGCCACGCCATTCGGCTGCATGGTCATTCCAGTATTGAAGTGAATAGATCAAGATTAAATTGATAAAGAACATAAAAACCCATACCCGGCGTTAGCCGGGAAGGGCATAGATGTTCAGAAAGGACAATCAAACTCAGTGAGTTCGTTAGTGATTGGCCCAAGCACGATAGGAAAGATTTCCTGAGTGCATTCGATGTAGGCACGATAGTCACCATCATCGTTTAGGAAGTAGGTGACGTTATCGTTTACAGCAAGAATTTTCATGGCTGTTAATTCAAAGAACACAAAGGAATAGAGCCGTCGTTAGACGGCTATGAGGTGTTCACTTAAGCAACTGAAGGAAAGCACCAGGTTTCTGGTAGCTTCCGTGTTGCGTTAGTTGGTTCACATACTGACGTTGACGTAGTGCTTTACCAGCAGCGAAACCAATGAGTGTAGCAATGATAAACATGGCTGTTATTCAAAGAACACCAAACTCATACCCGGCGTTAGCCGGGAAGAGTAAGTGTAGGCAGAGGTATATACAAACGTAGTCAATAGGTATCTAAGAATATCTACACAAGTTCCACAAACGTTTCAACGAATGTTAGATTGCTGTTGTGACAGCAGATAACTTAAGTGAAGCGCGAGACGAAACGTAAGTTCATTCTCAATAGTTTCTCAATAAGAAATATTATTGCGAAGACAAATGAATGAACTGAAGTTACGAGCGCTGAACGTTCGGTAAACAAACAATAAACATGAAAGTAACTTGCGTTAACACTTCAACGAAGCAGGTAACTTAATGCAAGTTGGTAACTGTAGTTTATTTTTTTTGTTCGACCAACAGGTCGGGAACTGAGGTAGTTAAAAGTGTCAAAAATTTTGTAGCAATTTTAGGTCCCTATAGAGGTCGGTTTTAGTAAAACCTGTGCTTATTTGCCATCTGCTTAATACACATACACTTGTAGGCTGTGTTGCGCAATGTAAATTAGCCCAAGAAAACGGGCAAAACCGGTGCTTTTTGGAGTCACGCTACGAAAGCTACGCTTGTTACGCTAATTCCTATAAACCTCTTATTTAATCTTTTCCCCTTCTACCTACCTATTTTCATTTTCAAAGGTAAGGAAATAAGTGTAGCTAGTGTAGCTTTGTAGCCAATTAGAATAGTAAAAAAGACTTAAAAAGATGCGTCATCCAAGATTTGATAGTCGAGCTAACGATGCGATGATTGAAGAGATATCACGACGACGCTGCGGGTTTGGAGAACGCTGGGATGCAGTTAATAAAGTCTGCCGTAGTTATGGCCATCATTTAGGTGAATTAGACCGTAAACCAGTCACTGAAATGCCCCCGCCACCACCAATGCCGCCGATGGGAGGGGCCACCACCGCAAAATAAAAAAATAGTTTAAATTTGTAGAATAAAGAGTAAAAGTGCAACAAGAAAATGAACCTAGAAGACTTTAATCTAATAGGAAGACTTAGAAATGTAGTCGCCGGTGATGATTATCTCGATGGCGAACTGGATGATCTAATCTACGACGACGAGTCAGACGATTTGGATACTCGCAAAAAGAATAACAAAGGCCCAAGAAGTGTAAGAAAGGCCAAAGTTGCAGGAAGGCAAGCACAGCGAAAAGTACAGAACTTTACGCAAGCTAAAATAAATCAATTGCAAGATGCTATTAAATCAAAGAGCGGCAAAATACCTTTCGGTCCAGAAACCCCTGGTGTTAGAGGTTTTAAAAACTCAGCAGGATATGCCGCTAACCCGTTGGTACAAAGCACTATCTATGCCCCGTTCATCCTTGGGGGGATGGAAACGGCGCGTGATGCATTACATAGTGACAGAGGGCGTGCCTTTACACAGTCGGTCACATCCGGTAATTATGGGGAGGCATTAAGACATTTAACAGGCGGTTATCAATATAATGTGCCTCGAATTCCAGTAGATCTAAGTGGAAATGTATATGGTGTAAAGCCTAATCTTGAAGAATTAAATGCACAAATCGCAAAGTTACCATCAATACTTCGCCAAGATAAAAACGATGGAGATAAACCGATTAACAAAACTGAAGTAGAGTCACTAAAGAATAGAAATGGAGAAGAGCAACTGATTCCTGAATCACCACTACGAACTGGCCCAACACAAGCTGAGATAGAGGCACAAAAAAGATTTATGGCACAAAGAGAGGAATTTCGTACTGCACCAGAAGTAGATCGAATGAGGACATGGATGAATGCTGGCAATAATATGGAAATGGCTAAGCGTGTAAAACGCGGCCAAGCAGGATTTGAAGAGATTCAAGCAGTGCTGGCAGAGGAAGAAGGAGGACCCGCTGCTGATAAGACTTTGAAAAAGATGTACCAATATGGTCGATCAGCGGAAGATGCAGCAGTCCTGGCATCAGACAAACCAATGTCAATGGAGTGGACTACAGATATGTCAGTAGATGATCAGAGTATCGTTTCTCCACTTGCCGGTCGCAATACTGCAGCTCCAACAGGTGCTTTCGCACAGTACGGAACACAGATGAGTGGTAGCAGCAACCCCTTTGCATCTATTGCTCTGCCCGGAACAACTCAAGGTCTTTCACAACTGTTCTTAACACCAGGTCAAATGAAAATGCCTGATTCAAGTTCATATATCAATGTTGATGCTTTTGATGGGGCTGGCAACTTTGGGGCAGACAAATTAGATCTTGACCGTTTCCTACCCTTCTTAGGCATAGATACAGATCAAGAACTTAATCGGATTACAAACATTATTAGACGCAAGAAATAGATAGCAAATATAAACCTTTTACAATAGTGAGAGGTTTATATATAGTGAATAGTGGCTTTAGAAGATCTTCAAAGAACTCATAACAGAGTCATTACAGAACTAGGAAATATTTCTGCCAGTAATGATCCGGTACAGGTACCACATGACCTAAATGAGAAATTAATTAAGGGGGCTGCAAAACTTGCTGCTGGTGAACAGCTAGGTTTATCGCAAGATGAAACACTGGCAATAATCTCTCGCATGTCGAGACGCCAGAAACACAAACCGCCTATTACAGAGAATCAAGCCCTTGCCCGTCTACAGCAGGTCTCTAAGTCACTGGCAGATGTAAGCGAAGGTGCGGAATTACGCGGAACTTCAGTACGTGAAGACGCCCCGGTAGACCCATTTGGGCAAAATCAGAGTCAATACTACGAATATCGGGAAGGAGATACTAGATATGACCAGCAAGAAATCAGCAAACTGGCTGAACAGCTGTCAGATATGGAGGATCAGGACTCATTAGGACGCCGTCGCTACGAAAGAGGGCAAGTTCGCCTTAAAACAGGCGTAAATCCTGGTGATTACGACGAAATGGCGGACATGTTGGCCGAAATGAAGCCACAAAGAGACGATATGACGCCAAAAGTGGCGCTTCAGCAGGCATTAGCTGAGCTTGAGGCAAGTGGTGCAGCTGGAACACAAGGATATGCGCAAGTTGCTGGAGCATTAGAGGATGATATTGCTCTTGGTCGCACTCAAAGAGCGGCAGATGCCTCGATTGCTGGTGAGATGGTGCGTCGTGACAGTAAAGATTTTAATGCTGAAGCTAGAGAAGCTAATTATTACAGAGCTGAAACAGACGCGCTGCAAGAAAGGCGCAGAATGTACGGACCAGGTGGATATGGCATGGATGGGGACATTAATTTTGCACTAATGCGCACTAAACCGACATTTGGTCAAATTACTCAACGACAAGATGGTGCATATATTGACGAGAACGGAAATACGGTAGCTGTGCAAGGTCCTGAGCGAGCTGTCATGGGATCTAACACCCCAAGCAACTCTCAAGCTCTAAATGCACCTACAGCACAGTCAGCTCAGAGCTGGGTTGCTGGTCAAACCCCTGATTACTACGACGGAGGCCGTACATTCGGTGATTTACAGCAAGTAGACATCACTGGTACCACCACAGAGTTTGCTGATCGAATTCGTGGCATGGAAGTGGGTGGTAGAACTATGTTTACCGGTGCTTCGCCACAAGTTCGGTCAATTGATGAGCTTCAGGCAGTGGTCAACGCCATTGTTCGTGTAGCCGGTGAAGAAGGAGTAACTTTAGGAACAAAAGAAGTCAATCCCAATACTGGAAGGATGCAAACAAAACGAAGTGCTAATCCAGGTGCCCAAGAAGTAATGAATCTGCTTCGTTACACCCCTGCTCAACAAGAACGTATTGCTTCGGCACTTTACCAATTAGGAGCATCAAAATCAAGCGGTGTAGACAATGAGATGAAGCGTAGATTCTTTAACAGAGAGGAGGATAGGAGTTTCCGTGATGACGTTACGTTTGGAGCAGTAGATGCAATGCCATCTGCACGACCTGACGAGTCACAGGCTCAGATTGCACGCATTCGTCCAGGACAAACAGTTGATGGCAGAGATATTGCAACTCAGTTGCGTAATTTACAAGTAGCGGACGCTCGCAAACCATTTATAGGTGCGGTCATCGATCCATCGACAGGAGTACAAGAAACTAACGCTGGGCCAGGGCGCATTACACGATTTAATCGCTCAGGAGCTACAGGCGAAGATATTGCTCCGGCCCTTCGAGCACAGGCTGAAGAACGCTCACGTCGTACAGGCAAACCAGTAGACGAAACAGCACTGCAGAGGAATACAACAAAAGCACGCCTTACAGACGAAAGAGCACGGCGTGATGCGAAGAAACGGCAAGAGCGTCAAACAAATATTGCAACATTACGAGGACCTGCCCCCTCAGAACCCAACCCAACAATGAGTGGTCCAGCAGGTTACGGAGACGCCCTAAGACGAGTAACAGATGATGCACGTGAGCAATCCAGTAATATGGAATTAAGCGATCTGATTCGTGAAATTCGTAGAGGTAGAACACGATGAATATCAGTCCACTAGAACTCAGAAACGGAGCCCGAGTTAAACGGGAACTGGAATCAAATCCATCTACCTTTGGTAGTGACTTGGGTGTGGCTCAAATTGAACCTAATACTGACTTGGTATCTAGTAATAAGAGAATGGCTGGACCAATGGGAGCACATGCAATAGCTTTAATGAATGATCCTGAGTTAGCTCAATACACCGATACATGGATGAGCCAGTTCGGATTATCCAATGAAGGTGGACAATTCAATCAAGAGAAAATGCGTCAAGCACAAATGCGTTCAGACAATGCAGCAGGAGTAGTCTGATGATTAGATTAGCAGCAGGTCCAATAGCAAAAGCTGTTCTAAATTTTTTAAAAACTAATGCAGGTTCTACTGCAGCAGAACGGGCTTTTAGGATTATTCCAGATGCAGGGTTTGGCTTATTAGCCGCTACTCAAACGCCCGGTGATTTAACAGACAAGGTGATAGCTGGTGGAACTCAAGCACTTGGTGGAATATTAGGTGGTATCGGGACTGTAGGAGGTTTGCGGATGATCAAAGGTCTAAAGGATTCTCATAATGTTTTGAACCTTGCAGATATGGCAGGTAGTGTTGCAGGTGATTTCGCAGGTATGGCTGTTGGAGATAGCTTGATGAAAACTAAAGATACTTTAATGGGTGGAAGTGGTTTGACTCCTTATGAACGGTTAGGAGAACGAGAACGTGAGGCGTACGCTCAAGCTCTTAAACAACAGATGCTTGCTCAGTATGGATTTATTCCAGGCACACGTGAGCAGTACACAGTTATCAATGACGGATCAGGTGTTGTGTGATGGCCAGACGTGATGATCTAATCAGAAGAATAAAGCAAGGTCTTAGTGAGTTTGGAGAAGGTTTCAAGAGAGACTATGAGATAGGAAAAGAAGATACAACGATGAATTATTATCGGCAAAGGGATCTTGAAGATGCCACGCCGGAAGCACCTAAGTTCGACATGATGATCAATACCCATCCGGGTATTACAAGGACACGTGAGGCTCTTGGAGGAGTTATACCAGCAGTTGATTTAGGGCCTGCAGCAAAGCAAGCTTTAAGAGAGAATGATATGGAGCTCAGCGGCTCACCGATGACGCAAGCTGGCCAGTTTGTAGGTAGTGCGGCTAATGACTTAACACAAGACCGCTCACGTAGCATCTACTGGCTTTTAAACGCACTACAAGCCACAGGCGAAGTCATCAACGAAAAAGCACTCGCAAAGGCTGTACCTGAGCTATACAGCGCATCTCCAGTTACTCGAAAAGTAAATGTAATCAAAGGCGGTAAGAGGGCTATTGAAGATAGACCCATCAACATCAACGACGAGGCAAGCAGGGATTACGCATTAGATGCCGGCATGCTTAAAGAGATTGACGGTAAACGGAAACCAGCTCGTGGTTACAGAATCAAAGATGATGGTGACGCACGCATCCTCACCAAACGTAATTACAGTCCTGGCATGGTACAAGCACTTGCCATACCAACAGGCATTGCAATCAATAGTGGATTAGGGCTTCTGACACCCTTCGGTGGAGCAGAAGGATATAAGGCAGCCATACCTGATGAAGATGATCCTACAAAGTCAGCAAACGTTGCTTTAGAGATCGCAGCCAAGTACATTATGGGTCGGACAGGAAACTTGTTACCGTATGACGAGTTTGTAAAAGTTAGGCCAGATGTCTCACCTGAAGAGTATGGAAGATATCAAGCATTTAAGTATGACAATAGTGAAGATTACAATCCAACCGATGGTGATATCTCAGTACTAATGGGTGCACTTAAAGGCACTACAGAAGGCATTCATGGGCCTGAACTACAGATGTTAGGACGAAGCCTGCCTATAACTACGGGAGTTGTTCCATACAGTGTTGCTTTAGCGGGTGGTGTCGCAGGAGCCTTGCGTGGGCAACGAGAGAAAAAAGCCGCTATTGGTGGACTCATTGGAGGAACAGGTTCGTTAGTCCTTGGTCAAATCGCTGGCAATGTAATTGAGAATGAGAGACGACGTAGAAATACAGTAGAGAATGAACTAAATCAAACAGTCTACACTAGAGATAATTAAGTCTAAGTAAAATGTCTAATTATTTTGCAATGTCACCTGGTGTAATGGATTTTCTCGGTGATTTTGTTGACTATAGTAAATTTGGTACAACGGGCATTCAAAACAATGCTTTAGAAAAAATCCAAGCAAATAAAAGTGACTTAGATGTTGCACTTGCAAAAATAAACGGTGAGGCATTGCAAGATATTACTAAGTATAGAACTCAGGCTGAATTAGAACTAAAGGTTCCTAAAAGAAGTGGATTTGATAAGATCATGGGTGGAATCAATAGTATCGCAGGTATTGCTGGGGGTTTAAAAGGTATGGGAATGTTTGATAATGCTGCCGCTAGTAATGTAGCAGCAGGATATTCTCCTGGATTGGGTGTTCCCCTTGATGCTTACTTCGGCCCAGGTTCATATAGTGGCAATGGTTGATTTCATATAATAAACAAAGAACATAGTGAGTGATAAATGGCCCTCAACCTCGGTACAGGATTAGGTCTTAGTGATATTAACTTCAGTGGAGCTGGAGGAGATGGCCATGCTGCAGCAGCAGCACTAGCACCAACTGCAGCAATTTTCGGAAAAATAAGACAACAGCGAGATCCAACAGCTATTCCATTAGCTGGACTAGCAGCTTACGAAGCTGAACAACGTGCTGCAATGGCAATTGATAGCAGACTAGAGGCAACAAAAATTAGCGCTGATTATGCTGTAAAAGCCGAAAAAAAGCGAAGAGATATGTTTAAAGATGCTGTGAAAGATTCTCAGCCAAGCGGTTGGGAGAACGGGTTACAAATTGTTGAAACAGGAGTGAAAGTAGCGTCATTATTTAGCGATAGAACAACAAAGAATACAATCGAAGAGATTGATGATGCGCTAAAAACACTACGGCAATTAAAGCCAGTCAGTTTTTATTACAATGAAGACTACAGTTCTAATCCCGAACGACTTCATTATGGATTTGTAGCGCAAGACTATGCAAAGGTCATGCCACAGGCTACTTATTATGATGAACCAACTGGAAAATTAAAGATCGACACCCAAGAACTTATTGGACTGTTAGTTCGCTCAATCCAACAGCTAGAAACTCGTATAACACGAATGGAAGCAAAAGCCGTATTAGAAGGTGTTAAGTAATGTCAGTTCAGTACACAATTGAAGACCTTAAACTAATCGGTCAACAAATTGGAGCCACATCAATTGAAGATGTACTCAGTTATTTAAACGGAAAGTCATCAATGGGTCAAACCATCCCAATGGTTGGAAAGACGCTAAATACGGCAACACTAGGCACCATGCCAAAGGAGGTTGGACGTCTTGCAGGCAGCAGAATGGGAAGGGGGTTTGCCCGTGCTGTTCCTGGCATGGCCGCTGCTCTAAACATCCTCGGACTGGCCGACATTGTGGCTGGAGACGATAGTTTAGGTAATAAGATTATGGATACTGCATTAACCACTGGAGCCACAGGTTTAGGTGCTGTGTTTGGTGGACCCCTAGGTGCATCAGTTGGAGCTGCAGCTGGTAAATCAGCAAGTGATGGACTTCAAGCGCTCTTTGGTGGAGGTAGGTCTGCAGAAGAGCGTAAACTAGAAGAAGCTTTAATGATGCTTAACGGAGGTAGAGGTTGATGCTTGGAGCAATGCTTGGATATGGTCTCAAAGCTCTCCCATATGCTGCCGGACTATATGGGCTAGCAGAACTTACGACTTTACCAGAAAAAGCCCGCCAAGAAGCACTTAAGGCAGGACCAGATGCTTCTGGAAAATATAAAGTACCTCTCTGGGCAGCACCGTTTACTAGTGAGGACAATAAAGATCTAATGGATGCAGATCGTGCTGTAATATTGGCGAAAGATCCTAGGATGCAGCCATATGCAAAATATGGATTCCCTACTATCGAACCTGGTAAATCAATAGCACAGTATCAAGCTCGATATGGCCTTGCCTTAGAAGACAAAATTGCTGAGAGAAATGCAAGAAAAGAAAGAGAAAAGCTTACAGCACAATTTTATTCACCGGAAAGTGAATACAACAGAATTATTGCAGAAAATGCCCGTCAAGATCTAGTGGCGCAAACCAATTGGCAAAATCAAAATGCCGCTAGTGAATTTGCAGCCAGGGTTGCGCTGCAAAGAGAACAAGGGTCGAATCAACTTAATTTAGAAAGAGAAAGGCTGGCGTTAAACCGACTACAAGCACAGATGAACCAGGAAAAAGATCTCTATAATTTAGAAACAGCCAGAGAAGGCGTAAGAGGTAAAAAACAAGATGCAATGTTTGATGCACTTAGGGCTATAGGTTATGCTTTCGGTCTTTAGATAAAATTACTCTGACTATATCCTTGCAGGAATTGATTATTTTTCTTAATATCAAGTTCAGTTTTTTCCGGTCGTTCCCACTCACGTAAAAAGGCTTCGCTAGCCGCTTCAGGTGTAGGATAATCAGTAGTTTTATACCGTTCAACGAACTCGTTGTAAATAGACTCCTGGTTTTGGCTTAAAGCGTGATCAAGCTGCCCCTTCCAGTTAGTCTTCCAATCAGGTACGTTTAGCTTCATCCTTTGTGAACGCCCAAGAGCATTATTCCACTGCAATAAACCAAAAGAGTTACCACCATCACCACCAGGTGGATTGATACGGAACGAGCTTTCACGATCAATGTTAGCTATAATTCCTAAAGCCTGATTTTGATTTAGCTGGTGATAGCCAGTCAAATAGTCATAGACTTCACCTCGAAAACCAGAAAGAGAAAGAGGCTGACTAGTACTTGTTTTTTTAAAGGCCGAAGAAGGTAAACTACTTTGAAGGCTTGTGCTTGTGCCATTAGGGATTGAAATTGATGGGTCGGTATAAGTATTTGGTCTGGGAGCAGGACTAGAGTTAGCAGGAGTAAATGTTGGAAGTGGTGGAAGTGGTTGAGGTAACGGCGCTGGTATGGGCTCAGGAATACCAAATGTATTATTAGGATCTCTATTCTTTGCATCTCTAGCAGCTATATCGGCATCTATTTTATTAAAGTAGTCATCATACTTACTGTAATCTGGCATATATGGCTCACGTTGCTTTTTAAATGCATCGAATATGTTCTCCGAAGCTGCAGCGATAATACCAGCTTTACGATTAGATTCTTGGGCTTTTACAATTGCGTTTGCAGAATCAAGCTTATACTGGGCAATACGAAAATCTCTTTCAGCTTTAATACCAGCCTCAGCAACAACTGCATCAGCTTTCCTTGCTTCAATTTTTGTCTTCGCCTCCTCACGAACCTTAGTTTCACCAATTTTTGTGTAATTAGGCGAATTATCAAATACTGCACCAACAGTATTTATAAAGTTATTAGTCGCTGCCCGTCCAGCAGCTACATAATTGCTTGCATTTACTCCTCTAACAGCAGCCATATTCTCGTCTTAAGATTTCTACCATTCTAACTTTGTAGAATAAAGATAATAGTGAACGACGTTGGAAATGGCCAAAAACAGTAAATCAAAAGGTAAAGGCAAGAACGCCGAATCATTAAAACAGAGATATGTCAATAATATCAACAGTCAGAACTACACGCAAAAAGGTGGAGGAACTTCTGCTGGTACCTCTGTTAGTGAAGAACCTAGTCAGCCTATAGATGAAATTGGAGGATCACTAGGTGACTATGGGGGAAATAAAACCAATAGGCCGGTAAATCAACCAGGCGGAGTCCCTCAAAGAGCATACGAAGGTCAGAAAGCTTACGGCAACAAAACAACTAAAGGTGCACCTCAAAGAGCATACGAAGGTCAAAAAGCTTACGGCAACAAAACAACTAAAGGTGTCCAAAATAGACCAGCTAATACTAGAGCTCAACCTTCAAGCGGTAACAATCTAGCTAATAGGAGTACAGCAGCAACTGGATCTTCGGGTTCAAATGGGAATTCACAATATGGGGGTATGTTCAACTTTAATCAATTGATGAACTCCTTCTATAACTGGCAACCAGGGCAAGATGACGCAGCGGGAAATGCTACAAAGAATACCTTCGCTGCAAATATGATTCAGTCGGGGTTTGATACGCAAAATGCGCTTACCTTGGCCTATGCAAATCAGGAGCTTTCGTCACAATCAATGCTTCAAGCCGCTGATCTTGAGGCTAGAAATCAAGCATTGATAATGAAGGATGAGTTCGCCTATGGAATGTCGAAGATGGGCGCAGAATATGACTTCCAATCACGCTTTGCTGTTGACGAAGCCAACAGGCAGTTAAATTTCCAAGCTGCAGCTGGAGATATTAAGCAGAATCAAACCAAATTACAAGGGCAAATCCAAACTGGTTTAGTACAAACACAGGGTCAGCAAGATCGCTTAAATATTGGCGCACAAGGCAAGGTTGACTTAAGTAAGATCGGCCTGCAAGGAGAGATGGACGTAAACAATATCAATGCACAAGGCAAGGTCGATCTAAGTAAGATTAATGCTCAAGGAGATGTAGATGAGAGATTAATAGGTGCTCAAGGTGATCAAGATGTAAGAAAGATTGGAGCTCAAGGTGATGTTGACGAGAGACTTATCGGTGCTCAAGGAGACGTAGACATTGAGAAGATCGGAGCGCAAGGAGTGGTAGACCAGGCTAATATTACTACTCAAGGTAAGGTTGACTTAAACAAGATCGATAGACAAAGCGATGCTGATGTTCGCGCCATTGATGCTCAAGGAAGAGTTGATGTTACCAAAATTGGTGAACAAGGAAAAGTTGATAAAACTAATATCCAAACGCAAGGAGGTGTCGATGTAACAAAGATTGGAGCACAAGGTACCGAAGATCGAGGAAATATTAAAACCCAAGGTTCAGTAGATGTCACGAAGATTGGAGCGCAGGGATCAGAGGATCGTAAGAATATTCAAACGCAAAGTACTGAGGATCAGACTAAAATGCGCACAGCAAATAGACTGGAAGCAAAAACTCGTGCAGAGCAAAGTTCTTATGCACGTGGTTTAGCAGGTATGTTCTAATGACAGTTACAACTAATAAATCAGGAAAGGTTTATCTTACCGTTGTTGATCAATGGCTAGATACATTACCAGCTGCAGAGAGCGAAGATTTTCGTGAGTTTGCAGACATGACACCTTCGATTATTGAGATATGGGTATATGCAGGTATTGTTGGATATGAGGGTTCATTCAATGATTTAAGTCGTTGGGTGAAGATGAAGTTCAAAAAGCTTAATCGTCGTGAAATACTTAATAGTGAAATTGCTGCTCTTCACTCCGATATACAAGAGCTTCGAATGGCGATTACCTCAGGTGAAATCAAAGGCGATAATGGAGCTGCCAGATTGGCTGCATTGGAGAAAGAGCTTAGATCGCATATTGAAGTCTCTGAACGAATGAATAGGAGCACTGACAAGAAGGGATTAATCCTGGCTGGTGCAGATCGTGTGATGCGTGAGATGACAGCAATATTTAAAGATGATCCACAATTTGCTGAGCCTATTGATAATGCAATCAATGCGGTATGGGCAAAAATCTATAGTGAGTTAGGTAATGGCTAAAGAAGAAAAAAAGTACAACCCAAACAGGAATAATGAAGCAATAAATTTAGAGTATATTTTTGATGACATAGCAAAAGGAGTCGCAATTCCAGAAATGGAAGCAGGTGATACTGAGACACTCCGATTGCGTGATGTAATTACTAAACAGCTACCAGCTATTCAAAATGTAGGAAGTGACCCATTAGTTGGGTACAGCACGAAAGGGATTGATGCAGCAAGGCTTGCACAGGAGATTGGGATAGCCAATGCATTCACCAGAGGAGATTTAGCAAAGATGAGAGCGATCTCAAAAGCAGAGGAGAATGCACAAAATAATTATTTTGCATCAAAAAACAGGGCATTTGAAAAACGACTCGGTGCACTTAGTTACTATTCAACTCAAGAGAAAGATCAATATATAGATAGATTTGCTGGAGAAGTATTGGGATTAGGAAGAGATCTATACAAGGTCCTTTGATAGACTTAAATCACCGTTAAAGAAACTATATGGCAATTGCAAGTGCAGCATTAGCGTATCGACGAAATGCGTTGATGTCAGCTACTAAGGTTACTACAAAGCCTCCGTCAGAAGAAGTCTTAAAGGCAAGAGATGACTTTATTGATTTCTGTACTGTGATGGGAAAAGCCCCTGCAAAACATATGAGGGAGTGGCATAATGAACTTTGTACAGGGAAAGATAGTGAGTGTTTACTAGGTATAGGCGGGAATAACACGTCAATACTAGCGCCGCGTGGTTCTGCAAAGTCAACAGTATTAGGACTTTTTGCAGCATGGATGATTGGTAGACATACTACAGCCAAGAAGATGCTCAGGATACTGTACATCGCATATATGGTTGACATTAGTAGAGCTAAGTCAGCAACAATTAAAGGGATCCTCACCAGTCCTAAATATCGAGAAATATTTCCAATGGTGAGATTATCAAAAATCAAAAGATCAGACGAATACTGGAGTATTGACTATGAATTTGCGGGTATTGAAACAGCGGGCGAAGAAGCTTTTACGCTTGCGTGTGGCGGTCTCAAAGGTGCGATCACCTCTAAACGATCGCAGCTGGTGCTTATTGATGACCCTATCAAATCTGCCGCTTCGATCAACAACCCAGACATTCGC
>NYTN01000032.1 GCA_002683515.1 Rhodobiaceae bacterium | reverse complement strand
CTATAAACTTCACCACCATCAATAAATGCACCTCTGAGAACAAGAGTGGCCTCAATTCCTTCATGCGCATGCCGTGGGGCAGATTTACCGGGCTGAATTTTTAGAAGACGAATGTCACTTGAAGATTCTTCAGCATAAATTTTTGATGATTTTACACCTGGATAAGAAAAAGACCATTTAAGCCTATCAACGTCTGAGTTCAAAGAACGACGAAGAGGTAATGGCAAATCTATATCTGAACAGGAAACATAACTATTTACAGGCTCAGGTTCTTCCACAATGGACTCGATGACATTTTCATCTTCAATGGCGGACATAAGAGAATAAACACTGTCTTCAGACATGCCAACAGGCTCAACACTATCTATAATCGAGGCGTTCAAACTATCAGCAAAGCCGAGTTTTTTGCGCGCTTCCGGCTCGAGTGTTAAGTAACTTGCAACAAGGATACTCATAGGCGTATCAAGCGTACCTGCCGAGTATTGAAGTAATAATGTATCTATGTCTGCTGACATTAATAGAACCTAAGTTAAGTAAATGTTTTAAACTAATGTATTATTTACGTTATATATTTCATTTTGGTTCACAGACAAACTTAAAAGATGACCTCTTGCGTGTTTATTGCAGTCCGATTATGTAAAAAAGGGTGAAGGAGACCAAAAAATGACTATTCGAGTCAACATGATAGACGCAATTGGCGACACACCGCTTATAAAACTTAAAAAAGCGTCAGAACTCACAGGATGTAACATCCTCGGAAAAGCCGAATTTATGAATCCTGGTCAGTCCGTCAAAGATCGCGCAGCCCTACAAATTATCCGCGATGCGGAAGCCAAAGGCCAATTAAAACACGGTGGAACAATTGTGGAGGGAACTGCAGGTAATACGGGTATTGGTATAGCTCTGATCGCGAATGCCCTTGGATATAAATCTGTAATCGTCATTCCTGAAACCCAAAGTCAGGAAAAGAAAGACATGCTGCGTTTATGTGGAGCGGAACTGATAGAAGTCCCTGCTGTGCCCTACAGAGACGATAATAATTACGTTAAATATTCCGGTCGTCTGGCAGAGAAACTTGCCTCAGAGAGCCAGAATGGCGCAATATGGGCTAATCAATTCGATAACACAGCCAATCGAGACGCCCACATAATGACAACCGGCCCAGAAGTTTGGTCTCAAACCGAAGGAAAAGTTGATGGTTTTACCTGCGCTATTGGTACCGGCGGTACATTAGCTGGAACCGGAATGTATCTGAAAGAGAAAAATGCGGACATTCAAATCGCAGCGGCAGACCCAATGGGTGCAGCCATGTATCATTGGTACAAACACGGTGAATTAAAATCTGAGGGCACCTCAATTACCGAAGGTATAGGTCAAGGCCGCGTAACAGCAAATCTTGAGAACGCACCAATTGACGATGCGTATCAAATTTCAGATGAAGAGGCCTTACCCATAGTCTTTGATCTATTAAAACATGAAGGTTTATGCCTTGGAGGTTCCAGCGGTATTAATATTGCCGGCGCAATGCGAATGGCCCAAAACCTAGGCCCGGGACACACTATTGTAACTATACTGTGCGATTATGGTACGCGCTATCAACGCAAACTTTTCAATTCTGCGTTTTTAAAAGAAAAAAATCTCCCCTGCCCTGATTGGTTATAAATGATTAAGTTTTAGGGATTGGCTATAGTAAATGGCTTGTGAAGAAAAAATTACTGCTGATGTAACTATGTTGGAGATGCTTGCACCGCCAAAACTTAATCTTTTATGGCCTGTCCAAGGAATTTCCTTTATTGAAATTCCAGAACCTGAAATCAATCAATATCGCGCACTGTATCACGCTGTTGGAAATGATCACTTCTGGGTAAACAGAAAGCGACTAACGGATGAGCAATTAAGCGCTCTTCTTTATCATCCTGAAAATTATGTCACCCAACTATGGAAAGGTGACGAATGTATCGGCTTTACTGAATATCACGCGCGTCATTTCCCTCAGATGGAGATTGTTTTTGTAGGGTTAGTAGCATCTGAAACAGGAAAAGGTCTTGGGCGCGTTATGCTGGCGCATACATTACAAAAAATATGGCATCGCAATCCTTCGCGCGTAATTATCGAGACCAACACTTTAGATCACCCGTCAGCCTTACCATTATACCAAAAAATCGGTTTTCGGCCTTACAAACACAAGCGAGTGTCTATTAAAAATTCGGTTAAAATATAAAAAACCTAATCTCCGATAATCTGACTCAAGAAAAGTTTAGTACGCTCATTTTGCGGATTATCAAAAAATGCAGTCGGGGTGTTTTCTTCAATAATTTCTCCTTCATCCATAAAAATCACGCGATCCGCAACTCGCCTTGCAAACCCCATTTCATGAGTAACACATAACATTGTCATACCTTGCTCGGCCAAATCTACCATCACCTCAAGCACTTCCTTAATCATCTCAGGGTCTAGCGCCGAGGTCGGTTCGTCAAACAACATGATACGTGGTTGCATACAAAGCGATCTGGCAATTGCAACGCGCTGTTGCTGCCCACCAGAAAGTTGTCCGGGATATTTATCGGCTTGGTCGGGAATACGAACACGCTCCAAATATTGCAAAGCAAGCGCATCAGCTTCTGAACGAGGTATACCCTTCACCCATACAGGCGCGAGTGTACAATTCTCCAGAACAGTCATGTGTGGAAATAAATTAAACTGCTGAAACACCATTCCCACTTCAGAGCGAATGTGGTCAATATTTTTAACCTTATCATCAAGGGGTACACCATCGACAATAATATCCCCACCATCATGTCTCTCAAGATGGTTAATACATCTGATTAATGTTGATTTACCCGAACCGGAAGGGCCGCAGATAACAATTTTTTCACCCGCTGCCACGGAGAGATTAATATTTTTAAGAACATGAAAGTCACCGAAATATTTATCCAGATAGCTGATTTCAATAATGTGTTTTCCACTCATTTGCTTTCTCCTTTGACTGAAAAACGCCGTTCAACCGATTTGGAATAATGTGACATCGCAAAACAAAACACCCAAAAGACTAATCCTGCAAACACAAACCCCGTAATTGGAACTTGCGGCGAAGTCCAGTTAGGGTCTGTAAAATGAAAACTTATAATACCGAGTAAATCGAAAATGCCGACAATCATCACAAGCGTCGTGTCTTTAAACAAACCGATAAATGTATTAACGATTCCCGGAATTGAAATCACCAGCGCTTGAGGCAGAATAATCAACCTCATAGATTTCCAATATGACAGACCCATAGATTTACCGGCCTCGTATTGCCCCTTTGCTATTGCCTGAAGACCGCCTCTTATCACCTCTGCCATATAAGCTGAGGCAAACAAAGACACCCCTATCAGACATCGTAAAAGGGCATCAAAATTCATACCTTTAGGTAAAAACAGAGGCAACATGACACTTGCCATAAACAAAACAGTAATCAGCGGAACTCCCCGCCAAAACTCAATAAACGCTATAGACATTATTCGAATAATGGGCAGCTCTGAACGTCGCCCAAGTGCAAGCAAAATCCCAAGTGGGAGCGAAACAACTATCCCGGTAACAGCAATCACCAATGTCACCAACAAACCGCCCCATTGGTTTGTTTCCACATAACTCAACCCCAGAAGGCCACCGGATAAAAGAATAAATGTTAGCACAGGATAAGCAGTCAACATCAGCACTGCGAGTTGTTTTTTAAAATTGATACGACCTGCCACCAGCAAACTCAATCCAAGAGTACCAAGTGCAAAAACTATATTAACCCGCCACTGTTCAACGGCAGGGTAATTGCCGTAAATGAATTGATTAAATTTTGCAGTAACAAACGGCCAGCATGCGCCATGTGGTCTCGTTATACAGCTGGATTTATCTTCCCCAAGAAAACTGGCATTTAAAAATGCCCACGACAACACACCTTCTATGGTGACATAAATCAGCCAAAGACTTGCCAAGCTAAGCAACGCATTCATGCGCGATGCAAAAAGATTTTCACGCGACCATTTTATTACCTGCTGCATCTACTTCTCCACCAGAGCGACACGCGCATTGTAAGTATTCATCAAAAATGAGGTGAGTAGACTCAAGAAGAGATAAATGCTCATCGTGATAAAAATAATTTCAACTGCCTGACCTGTTTGGTTCAGAGCCGTTCCGGCAAAAACTGACACTAACTCAGGATATGCAATTGCAGCTGCTAAGGAGGAGTTTTTAGTCAGGTTAAGATACTGACTTGTCAGGGGCGGAATAATTACTCGCAAAGCTTGCGGAATGATGACTTTATTCATCGTAACTGATGAAGGTAGCCCAAGGGCTTTAGCAGCTTCAAATTGTCCTTTTGAAACTGACAACACCCCTGCCCTCACTATCTCGGCAATAAAGGATGATGTATATAGCGACAGCGCGACGAGTAAGGCCACAAATTCTGGTGTGAAGCTCAGGCCTCCGCGAAAATTAAAGCCTTTCAATGCAGGGAGATTAGCTTCAAAAGGAACACCCCATAGGCTGAGATACCCGCCGAGACAAATCACACCGATAAGGATGTAATTTCTCACATAGGCTTTAGTTTGTCCGTTAAGCTCTCGCATATTTCGCGCTTTACGAGCGACATAAAAGCACCCTGCACCAAACAAACCAATCACCGATAACAAATACCCCCCGCCCGGCAAAGTTGTGAACCAAGGGAGATATAACCCTCGATTATTGAGGAAAAAAACTTCCCATAGGCCGAAGCTTTTTTTCGGATGGGGGAGTATTTCAATGAGCAGCACATACCAAAAAAGAATTTGAATTAACAAAGGCAGATTTCTGAATATCTCGACATAAATAAAAGCTAATTTAGACACCAGCCAATTATCCGATAAACTGGCAAGACCAACCATAAACCCGATAAGAGTAGCGAATAAAATTCCCAAAACAGAAACAATCGCTGTGTTCAAAAGCCCAACAAGCAGAAGACGCTGGTAACTTGATGTTTCATCATAGGCAATAAGCTTTTGATTAATATCAAAGCCCGTATTGTTACCAAGAAAACCAAACCCCGTTGCCACATTTTGGCTTGCTAAATTGGCGACAGTGTTATCAACAAGCCACCAGACCAGCCCAATAAAGGCTGCAACCATAAATATTTGAACTGTTAGGTTACGACCGTTCTGGCTTGACCATAATGAAGAGATTATTTTCATTTTATCTTATTGGGGGTGCGAATTGTAGACCGCCCTGCGTCCATAAAGCATTCAGCCCACGCTCGATTTTCAGTTCAGACCCCGCACCAAGATTACGGTCAAAAATCTCACCATAATTTCCGACCTTACGGATAACACGTGTCGCCCAATCATTATCAAGACCGAGGCTTTCTCCAAATGACCCCTCAACCCCTAACAAACGACGAATAGATGGATTAGGACTGGCCTTCATACTATCAATATTTTGAGAATTTACGCCAAGCTCTTCAGCATTTAACGTGGCGTAATGCACCCAACGCACAATATCTGCCCAGATATCATCCCCTTGTCGGACAGCCGGAGATAGCGGCTCTTTAGAAATCAACTCACTCAAAACAATATGAGCGCTAGGATCAACCAGACGTTGACGCTGCGCGTAAAGACCCGATTGATCGGTTGTATAAGCATCACAACGCCCCGCATCATAGGCAGACACGGCTTCTTCAGATTTCTCAAAAGAGCTTATATCATAATCCATACCATTGCTTCGGAAGTAATCAGCCACATTAAGTTCTGTTGTCGTCCCAGCATTGGCACAAATAGAAGCGCCATCAAGTTCGCTTACTCTCGTAACGTCAATATCTTTTCTGACAATAAAGCCTTGTCCGTCATAATAATTTGCGCCGATAAATTGAATGCCAAGCGCCGTATCTCGATGCATAGTCCATGTCGTGTTTCGCGCTAGCAAGTCAATTTCACCGGATTGCAATGCGGTAAATCTGACTTTTGCAGAAAGAGG
>NYTN01000031.1 GCA_002683515.1 Rhodobiaceae bacterium | reverse complement strand
TTTCGACTACATGATTATTGGTAATAACTATACCAGACGGATCAATTACAAAGCCGGAACCTTGAGAAGAAATACGACGCTTATTTGGGGTCTCTTTTTTCTCTCGTTCCATAAATTCTTCGAAGAAATCCTCGAAAGGAGACATTTGAATTCCGGGAGAGTTTTGAACTGTCGTGCTGATGGAGATATTCACCACTGCCGGCATCAAATCCTCGACAATATCGGCGAAACTTTGCGGCATATTTTGCGCGCCAGCGATTTGTATAAAAGCAATTTGCGCAAGGGCAAAAAGCGCAAAAAAACTAAAACCGGTCAACCGGAGCATTTTTAAGCGAGAAGATATATTCTGTCTCATAACTTACCTCATTCCAGAGAGCCAAACTAAAACAACGCCCAATGTCATCGCCCCAAGTCCAAAATATCTGAGTTTTTCTGTTTCTATGTCTTTTAATTGCAAAAGGAGGTTTTTAAAAGCCAAAGGAAACAGGGCATATATAGCTCCTTCAAAAGCCAGAATGATACCCAGAATAAATATAATTATTTTCATTTTGTATCTTTGGCGGCTTCACCCTCAGCGTCGTCCAGTCCAATATTAGTAACAAGATCAAAGCACAATGCCTTTTGAAGAGACTCATTAGACCTCACTATAGCAGCGACATCTACGCGACTCTTTTTCACGTTGCTGGTAGACACCCGCTTGTTAAAGACAGTTTCCGGTGCATTTAAATATTTGAAAAACGCACTGTCAGGCGAGAGAACAAGTGTTGTGCCTTCATCGTCAAGCGCAGTTTCATATGATTGCATAGATCGGTAGAAAGCGAAAAAGTCCGGGTCTTGACCATAAGCTGCAGCAAAAATTCTATTCCGGCAGCTATCGCCTTGACCACGTATTATCTCAGAGTCACGCTGCGCTTTCGCCGTTAGAACAGTGACATCCTTATCGGCCTGAGCACGGATACCCCGTGATACTTCCTGACCTTTAGCTCGGAATTCAGAAGCTTCTTGCTCCCTCTCCGTCTGCATACGCCTGTAAATCGCCTGACTATTAGCTTCCGGCAAGTCAGCACGACGAATGCGAACATCAACAATCTCGATACCAAAATCATATGTCTGTTCATTAACCAATTCACGAATCTTCGTCATCAATTCATCCCGCCTTGTGCGGACAATATCCTCAAACGGCGCTTCACCAACCACTGACCGCATGGAGGAGGACACTATCGCCGCCAATCGTGAATTCGCTCGACGGCTGTCGCGTAAGGATGTGAAGAACTGAAGTGGATCTTTAATTCTGTAGCGCGTATACGCATCCACAACGAGTCGTTTTTGGTCTGCAGCAATAAGTTCTTCAGTCGGGCTGTCGAGATCCAAAATACGCTTATCGATATAAATAATATTTTGAACAAACGGCAGTTTAAAGTGTAATCCGGGCTCATCAATTACCCGTCTTGGGTCACCAAATTGCAGAACAAGAGCTTGTTGCGTCTGGTGAACAGTGAACAATGTTGCCGATGTCAGAAACCCCAAAACGGCGATTAGAATAAGAGAAATAACAAGTTTTGGATGAGACATTACTGATCTCCCTTATTGGTTTTACTGTTTAGGCGATCAAGCGGCAGATAAGGGATGACCCCTCCACCGGCATCAGACTGGTCAATAATAATTTTATTTGACCTCTGCATAACTTTCTCGACAGTCTCAAGAAAAATTCGCTGACGAGTCACATCACTTGCCTGTTTATATTCATTATATACCGCTGCAAATCTGCTGGCCTGACCTTCGGCTTCGGCTACAGCTTGCTCTCTGTAAGCTTCAGCTTCTCGTCGGATACGGAAGGCTTCACCCTGAGCTTCTGGTACGACACGATTAGCATAGGATTGCGCCTCGTTTCTCGCGCGCTCTTGGTCGGCTCGAGCGGCTTGCACATCTCGGAAAGCGTCAATAACAGCGGCAGGCGGGTCAACTTTTTGCATCTTCACCTGAGTAATGGTGATACCTGCGCCATAATCATCCAGAATAGATTGCATTAAATCCCTAACCATGTCCTCTGTATTTTGACGTTGTTCGGTCAGGATAGGCTGAATATTGTTCTGTCCAACAATCTCGCGCATCGTACTTTCAGCGACAGACTTAACCGTACCTTCGGGATTTTGGATATTAAACAGGAAGTCAGAGGCAGAATTAATCAACCAAAAGACTGAGAAATCAACGTCGACGATGTTTTCGTCACCGGTCAGCATCAAGCTTTCTTCCGGAACATCACGAGAGGCGACACGCCCACCGACGAAACTGTCAGATGGGCCACGCATTCCAATGTCCACTCGATTAACAATGGTTACCTTTGGCGTAATCACTGACTCAATCGGCCACGGAATGTGATAATTCAGACCCGGACTGGTTTGCGCTTGAAACTTTCCAAATCTTAGAACAACGCCTTGTTCGTCAGCTTGAACTCTGTAAAACCCACTCAGACCCCACAAAACTAAAAAGCCAACAAGCAGTAAAACAAGGCCGCTACCGCCTCCACCGGGAATGTATTTTTTAACATTTTCCTGAAGCTGGTTTAACCAAGCGTCAATATCAGGCCCTTGTGGACGGGGGCTATTGCCCCAAGGGTTGTTATTGCCGCCATTCGGTCCACCGCTTTGATTATCCCAAGGCATATTTAACTCCTTCAAATTGTGACCTTACGTTATGGTCTGATTTAGGGGAGGTCGCGCATAGTTGCAAAAGATATTGCTGGCTAGTCCGCTCCACTCTATATCGATACAGAACACAATGTGGCACTTAAAGTAAATTATTCAAGTTAATGTTCCGAAATGTTTTGCCCAATTACTAATTATTAGGATGAATTATGTCCACCATTGATGAAAAAAAAATAATTGAGGCGCTTTCAGGTCTTAAGCACCCACAGACAGGTCAGGATATAATATCCGAAGAAATTTTGCAGGGCATCACGATTCGCGACGGAAATGTAGGTTTTCTGCTTGCTGTCCACCCAGATATTGCCGAAGCCTTTGAAGATGTTCGTTTAGCTTGTGAGGAGCGGATTCGTGCCCTTCCGGGTGTATTATCTGCAACTGTGGTTTTAACCGCTCATCAATCTGCCCCTTCACTTTCATCATCTGGTAGTTCATCTAAGGGTAAACCACCGCCGGATGAAACAATTCCTGAAGTTTTCAACCGGATTAAATCCGTCATTGCCGTTGCTAGCGGAAAAGGCGGTGTTGGCAAATCCACCGTAGCCGTAAATCTGGCCGCGGCGCTTGCTCAAATGCAGGGGGAAGACGGACAATCAGTCAAAATAGGCCTTCTAGATGCCGATATTTACGGACCTTCACTTCCAAAATTACTTAATGTGACTGAAAACCCCGAGCTTGATGAGACCAAGAAAATATACCCCATTGAGCGCTTCAGTATGCAAACCATGTCAATTGGCTACATGGTAAAGGAAGCTCAAGCCATGGTTTGGCGAGGCCCTATGGTACAAGGCGCTTTACTACAAATGTTAAATGATGTCGCATGGCCGGAATTGGATATTCTAGTGCTAGATTTGCCCCCCGGGACTGGAGATATACAGCTTACAATAGCCCAGAAAATTCCTGTTACTGGCGCGCTAGTTGTGACAACACCTCAAAAATTAGCTGTGGCAGATGTAAGGCGCTCAATAAACATGTTTGATAAAACCAAAACACCCATCATCGGCATTCTGGAAAACATGGCTTGGATGGCTGGACCGAATGGCGAACGTCTGCATCCATTTGGAACTGGGGGCGGGGATATGATAGCTGCGGAAACACTCAAACCTTTTTTGGGTGGTCTGCCTCTTGACCCTACTTTACAAGAAGCCACCGATGCTGGTCAACCTGTTGTCATATATGCCCCTGATAGTTTTGCAGCAGAGGTTTTTGTTAAGTTGGCGAAAACTGTTAATGCTGCTTTTAAAGATTTAACCCCTTAGCTGAAAAGTTATAACCATGCGATTTGAACTGGTCACTTGTAGTGATAAGAGACTGCTAACGTGATTTTTCAATATCAAACCCATAATCCCAGTAAATTAGTCTGCCTTCTTTGACACCGTCTTATATGGGTTCGTAAACAAATAAATTATCCAATAAATTTTAAAAATTAAGTGAATTCTATTTAATAAAAAAGGGGCGCCCGAAGACGCCCCTAAATAGTGCACTAACTTTGGAATTAAGATTCAGATACAGCAACGTGCCATATGATGACACCGAACGCGATCTTATTCAAAAAGTCAGCCAAATTGTAGATTAAGTTCAAGCTGGCACCGTCGACACCGCCCATGAAATAACCAAGTGCATAACCGAGTGGGTAAATCGCCCAGCCGATTGTGACAATCCAACGCATTAGGTTAAAGGCTTTTTGGACAGTTTCACTAGCTTGTTCAGCATTAATCTTGCTGGCCTGACCTGCGAAGATTTCATACAGAACTATAAACCATGCAATCATACCCAGAACAAAACCGGTCATAACGTTAATTTTGCCGGACTCTCCGAGATAGCCAAATACTAGCATCAAGGTTGTGAAGATAAACAGTCTCCAGAATACACCTGCGGGCACTTTTGCAATCGCTGAGAGGATGAGGAAAAACTCAACCATCAAAAGCGGAACAGTCAGAAGCCAATCTATGTAACGGAATTCTGTAGGTGAAGTGCCGGTAGAAACCCATACATCACGCATATAAAAATAGTGAACTGCGGCGATAAGCGTTACCAGGCCGGAAACAGTCAGAGACGTTTTCCATTTGGCAGCCACTCGGTCGCGTTCGATTAAGAAAAATACTGTAGAAGCTACAAGAGCCATCGAAATAAGCCAAAATGACATACCAGTGAAATCACTAGAGTCAAGATTACCCGAGGCAAATGCCATGCTTGGCAATATTAGTAAAGCAAGTGCCATCATTGGCAATTTAAAGTGCTGAAGTTTCATTTATTCCTCCCTAAACAAAGTATTCAACGTAAGCGCACAGGAAGACACGATAGTGCGTCAATTTGTCAATGCCAATAAGATTATTTAAATTAATTAAAAAAAATTTCTTTACTTTCATAAATTGTTGAAAATTAATGACTTATTAACAGTTGCATTTTACTATTTCTCAGTAATTTAGTTGCATTAGCTAAAATTCTGGCGCGAATGTCGTCTATATAAAGTGAAAGAAGACTTAGAATGCGACTCGGACCTCAAACATTCAAGATGCTGGAAGATATTCCAAGAATAGTTATCCAGCGCGGAAAAATTATTATTGCCAATGGGGATGGTTGCGATGTTGCTCATTTCCTTATTTCCGGATCCGCAAAATGCCAACGCAGTCGTGATCTGTATGAGGCTCACGACCTTCTCTCTCCACTAGAGTTTCTTGCATATGAAACCTATCGAAGTAGAGTTATCGCTATGAACGAGTGTCGAATAATTTCTTGCTCCAAACCTATGTTTAGAAATCTACTTGATGCGGAGAATAATTTAACTTGGCCGCTTTCGCGCCAAATAGCTTCAGATATTGTCATTAGGCGGGGTCATAATCTTGAATATTGTTGAATTCACCAGCCTAAGTAATAAGCCTATCAGAATGATTGAAGGCGAAATTATCTTTCAAGCAGGAGAGCCCGCACTAAACATCTGTTTTATCGAAAAAGGCC
>NYTN01000030.1 GCA_002683515.1 Rhodobiaceae bacterium | reverse complement strand
CGAACTTAATGCGAATTTTGTCCATAGCCAATTCAGCTTTCAAGTTTCTTTTATCCGTAGAAACGAGATCAGGCATATCAGCGAACTCAGCCTCTACAAGTCCGGTAACACCAATACCGATCAGTCGATAAGCTGTTCTGGGGTTGTTTTGGAGTTCTGCATTCAGCATTTCGTTTCCAGCACTATAAATTCTTTCAGCCATACAGGTTGAAACGGGAAGGGTGCGGTTCCGAGTGAGCGATTTAAAATTTACGGTTTTAAGTTTTAGAACAACAGTCTTGCCACCCTTGCTGGCTTTCTTACATCTCAAGGATACTTTCTCGCTTAAACTCCAGAGTGTTTTAGAAAGGCTGTCTGCATCTGAAATATCTTTATCAAAAGTTGTCTCTGAAGAAATACTTTTTGCTTCCCGTTCTGGAGAAACAATCCTGTCATCCAGTCCATGAGAAAGCCTAAACAAATGTTGCCCGATATTGCCATATTCCTTCAGCAAAAATGCCTCCTCCAGATTTTGGAGGTGTCCGATTGTTTTTACACCATTAGCAGAAAGTTTTTTCTGCATTGCTTGCCCGACGCCCCATATTTTTCCAACAGGCATTGGTGCGAGTATATCAAGTGTTTCTGACTGTCCAATGACCGTAAAGCCATTCGGTTTATCGAGATCAGAGGATAATTTAGCAAGAAATTTATTGTGGCTAAGGCCAACAGATACGGCGATGCCGACAGTTTTGCGAATGTTTCTGACGAGATTTATAATTGTTTCAGCAGGAGTGAGCCCATGCAGTTTTTCCGTCCCACGCAGGTCCAAAAAGGCTTCATCTATCGAGATAGGTTGAACGAGGGGTGTTAATTCTTTCATTAATTCTCGAATTTGGTATCCTGCCTCGGCATATTTTTCCATTTGAGGTTTTATAACAATGGCATCGGGACATAATTTTAAAGCCTTAAACATTGGCATAGCAGATTTTACGCCGCGAATACGCGCAATGTAGCATGCGGTGGCGACAACACCTCTTTGACCGCCACCAATAATGACAGGTTTATCCTCCAATTCGGGGTTATCACGTTTTTCAATGGCTGCGAAAAATGCATCGCAGTCGATATGAGTAATTCCTAGGTTAAAAAGTTCTGGATGGAAAAGTAAGCGCGGGCTTTTACAACTGGGGCACCTCGTTGGTTTGCTGTCAGCCTTAAGGCTTTCGACGCGAGTGGTACAGTCACGGCACAAGCCTGTGATGGAATTTGATGTTGACTCTTCTGTTGAGTGGGTCGTCAAAATATATCCAATAGGTCTATTCGGCTATTTTATCCAGTATCCAGTTTTGAGCTTCCTGCCACTGATCAATTCGAGCCGAAGCACCTTCTGCTGCGCCAATAAGTTTAGACAAGCGTGGATCTGCAATCATATGAATGCGCCTAGACATGGGGGCATGTTCGGCAACTGAATTGATATTATGGGGAATATCATCAAGAAAAAACAAGGGCGCATTGATTTTATCGCCGAGGCTTTTAACCGCCGGGCCTTTTAAGCCTGAGCCGACAATAACCGGATAGTTCATACCGTGTTTTGATAAATTAATTTGTCTTTCGTTCTTTTGAGCTAAAGGTAGATTGGTTAGAATAATGACTTGGGCTTCCTTGCTGAGTGCTGTCAAAGCTTCTGCTGCGCCGTCTACGGGGGAGAAGTTTAAGGTTTCGGCAGCAAAAAAATCATCAATGATATTTCTGTTCGTCATGTCGACGGCTTCATCACTGCCTTTATATTTTATATTGCCTTGTAACCTGAAACTACTCAAATCAATCCACATATTATTTCGGTCTAGATAGACCTCAAATTGGCGCATAAATTGAAGGAGAACTTCATCCGCATCCGAAATAACTAGCGGGCGATCAGGGTCAAGTTCCAGAGTTTCAATTTGGTTAGATATTTCTTCGGAAAGCATTAGGAATTTACCCTGTAATTAACCCCACTCAGGCACATCGCCGCCAGGTAGAAAGCGTCTAAATTGAATTGGTTCTTCAGGATTCATACCATTTTCTTCACAAAATTGTGTAATTAGTTCTTCATAACTGAGTATGAAATCCATTACACCCGCGAGAAGTTCTGCCAAAATTTCGGGGTTGCCAATTTGATCATGAATATCCTGAACTGCCATTCCACTTTGTAATGAAAAATTGTTCATCGCTTCCTCATTACCTGCCATCCATGTCAGCATATTAAGGGCCAGAATTTCAGCTGTTTCTTTTTGTGCCATATTTTGTCTTATTGAGTCGGGAGTCTAAAAACATACCTTAGCTCAGATAGCGCGATTTCACGATGAAACAAAATATATGAGAAAAAAAGAATAATAAAAAAACCGGTCTAAACCGGCTTAATATTGCTTGTAATCAAGGTTGGAAATCAAAATTATTTGATTTTACCTTCTTTAAATTCAACATGCTTGCGAGCAACCGGATCATATTTTCGAACAACCATTTTTTCTGTCATGGTACGGGCATTTTTCTTGGCAACGTAGAAGTAACCTGTGCCAGCCGTGCTTTCGAGCTTAATCTTAACTGTTGTAGGTTTCGCCATAAGCTTTCCTCGAGATGTTTACCTAAATCCGATTTCGGGAAACTAAAGATTTACACTGGAAAGTCAAGACTATTCAGCTTGCCCGCAGATTAGAAAAGATAAATCTGCCATATTCGAATCGATAAAACGGCACTGGGCGTGTATATCGGCGAGTGTCGGGGTATTGCAGTCGTTCCTCAATGCATTTCACAATTTCATGCGTAATTATCGGAAGGTCTAGTTTCAGTGCTTCCTTGAGGCTAATCCAATGCAAGTCAAGCAATTCGCCACTGCCATTGGTTATGTCGCTTGGCTTATTATGAAGTTCTGAAGCATCGGCCATGAAAAACCGAGTGTCAAAGCGTCTATTCCGCTTTGTTGGGGTGATAGCACGTGCGACATAATCGAGGTTCCCTAGGGCTGGTTCAACACCTTGTTCCAAAAATGTCCGCCACACAGGATGCCGAGAGGTAACTTCTGATGAGGTTGGTCTTCCTAATACGAGCCCTGTTTCTTCGTAGGTTTCTCTGATTGCAGCGAGCGCCAACCCGCGCAGGCGTGCAGGTGTCATACTTTTTTTGGTTTCTGCCCGGAGATGCTTAATGACAGGTGTTCGCATTTTTGATGGCACGATGAGACGGCTATCACAAGGATCAACACGACCGCCTGGGAACACAAATTTATTAGGCATGAACTTATGTTGTGCTGATCGCTTCCCCATAAGAACTTTCGGGGTTTTAGCCTGTCGGTTAACAATAATGAGCGTCGCGGCATCAACCGGACGTATATAGGGCAGGGTCAGGTCGGCACTTTCATCCTCGCTTTTCTCAATTTTGGTGTCGAGTTCAGAAAGTTGTGTTGTCTTTTGCATGTTTGTCACCTCTTAGCCGTCTTTAGGTTTTTCTAGCTTTTTTGCTTTGCGACGACCAGCCCTAGAGGAGCTTTTTTTTCTGCCCTTAAATGATTTTAACTTCTTTGAAACTAGGCGTGATTCTTTTTTATCCCCCCCTTGTTTTTTTCCGTGGGTGTTTCTTCTGAAACTTTCACGACGTTGTGTCGTTGTCGTGCCTTCCGCTTCAACATCTAAGACGGGTTCCATCAACATGCCGCCGGCAATAGGGTTTGTCTCAAGAAGCCTAACGGAGATAACCTGGCCAATGCGGAAAGTTTTGCCGGTTGTACCACCAGTCAGTGACATGCCGTCTTCATTAGCGAAAAACCGCTCTGGCCCAAGGTAAGACATCGGCGAAAAACCCTCTGCTCCAGTGTCGTCAAGGCGGATGAACAGCCCCGATTTTGTGACGCCAGTGATATGTCCTGCAAATTCATTACCAATACGGGTGGACATAAATGCAGATAGATAGCGTTCCTTTGCGCTACGCTCGGCCAGCATTGCACGTCTTTCTGTTGATGAAATATGAGCGGCTGTTTCATCAAGGGTTTCAATTTGTCTGTCAGGCAAACCGTCAGAGCCAAATTTGAGGGCGCGAATCAAGGCGCGATGCACAATTAGATCTGCATAACGCCTTATCGGCGAGGTAAAGTGGGCATAGCGCGATAAGTTAAGCCCAAAGTGACCAATGTTTACAGGGTCATAAACAGCTTGAGATTGAGTTCGTAAAACCGCCTCTTGAACCATAAATTCATATTCCGTTTCGCGCGCACCCTCTAACAGACGATTAAACAGTCTTGGGATCATGGGTTGCCCGAGGTCAATCACCACGCCAAGAGGTTTTACAAAACCGGCAAGCGCGTAAACTTTCTCTTCACTTGGAATATTATGGACCCTATAGATTAGAGGAGTTTTATGTTTTTCTAGTGTTTCAGCTGCGCAGACATTGGCGCTAACCATCATCTCTTCAATCAGTCGCATGGCTTCAAGTCGTTGTGGCGTGAAAATATCTTCAATCCGCCCATTATTCATAATGATTTTTCGTTCAGGGATATTAAGGTCAAGTGGCGCACGTTCTATTCGCGCCTTAGTCATTAATTGATATGCTGCCCATAGAGGTTTGAGAACGGTTTCATAAACCGGTGCGGCGGCTTCATCAGGTTGGTCATCAAAACCTGTTTGAGCTTGCTGATAACTTAATCGTGCTGCTGACTTCATAATCGCACGATAGAATTTATGAGTTTTTCTATTCCCGTTTTTATCAATTATCATCTTGACGACGAGGCATGGACGTTCTTCATCTGGGCGCAAGGAGCAGAGATTATTTGAAATTTTCTCCGGTAACATTGAAACCACGCGGTCTGGTAGATAAACGGAATTACCTCGCTTGAACGCTTCTTTGTCCAGTGGTGTTTCCGGTGGGACATAAGTCGCTACATCGGCAATAGCGACCCACACCAAATAGCCACCTTCATTGTCGGGGTTATCATCTGGGCAAGCATAAACTGCATCGTCATGGTCACGCGCATCTGCAGGGTCAATGGTGATGAGTGGGAGTTCTCTTAAGTCTTGGCGGCCTTCCATGTTGACCTGACTCAGAGCTTCAGATTGCTGAATAACAGCATCAGGAAATTCGATTGGTATATTTTGTTCAGCAATGGCAATCAGGCTGAATGCATCCGGCGCTTCAGGTGAGCCAACACGATCAATCACCTTTACCTGTTGTGGGTAATGTCTTTGGGCAGAACGGACAGTTGATATTTTTTCAGCAACAACAATATCACCTTCCGAACAATTATCTGGCAATGTGCCGCTAATATTGAAAATTTGTCGCGTACGCCTCTCAATTGGTTCTATGAAAGCTGAAATTTTGCCTTTTTTATCAGGCTCAAGGCTCCCCTTCAGAATCCCAATAACTTTTTCACTTCCGGCGCGGGTGATAACTTTAATTGTATCTGCCCGATACACACCCGGTGAGGTTTCGTTGAGTCGCGCGAGTATCTGGTCACCCATTACAGGCTGTTTCCGCTTGGAAAAAATAATAATGTCAGGTGTGTCTTGTCGCTCACCGCGCAAGATAATATCCCCGTGAAGCGCGCCTTCTTCATCGCGGGCGGTAATTTCAACCACACCAACAGCGGGAAGCGTTCCCGCTTTTCTCACGCCATCACCACGATTGCTCTCGATAAGCCCTTCGGCAATCATTTCCCTCAAAAGTTGCTTCAGATAAATCCGGTTAGAACCTTTGACATTAAAGGCTTTGGCGATTTCGCGCTTTCCGGTTTTGCCTGGGTTTTGGGCGATAAAATCAAGTATATCTTGACGCCCGGGTCTAACTGAATGGCTACACACTTAGTTGTCCTTTATGCATTCCCTGACTTCCGTCCTTAACATCCGGTGCATTATCGTGCCATGCGATACGGAGGGGAAATGACAAAAAGCTTTATAAAACGCCTTCTTAAAAAGCTAGGATTACGATTTCTTTGCTTTTTTCTTACCGGCTCCCGCTTTTGCGGCGCGCGCAACGATAAGCTCTAAAGCACGTTCTAACGTAACAGAGTCGGGTTCTTCGTCTTTAGGAATTGTCGCGTTAATTTTGTTATGCTTGACGTAAGGTCCATAACGACCATTCATCACATTGACGGGTTTACCGTCATCTGGATGTTCACCCAGTTCCTTAATCACAGAACTACCGCGTGCAGGTGCTTTGGATTTCTTTTCAGCAATAACTGTAACAGCACGGTTCACACCAATCTCGAAAAGTTCATCAACTGTTTCTAGGCTGGCTGATTGCTTGCCATGTTTCAAATAAGGCCCATAACGCCCAAGATCTGCGGTAATATCATCGCCGGTTTCAGGGTGCTGCCCGACAATGCGGGGCAGGGAGAGAAGGCGAAGCGCATATTCAAGTGTCATATCGGCTGGCTGCTTATCTTTAGGCAAGCCGGAGCGTTTTGGCTTTTCATTATCCTCGCCCGGATCACCAAGCTGAATATAGGGGCCGAAGCGACCGTCCTTAAGGTGAACAGTTAAGCTACTTTCGGGGTCAATACCTAGCTCTCGCTCAATATCGCCTTCTCTTCCTTCGGCCTGTGCAAAAGGACGAGTGAAACGACATTCAGGGTATCGAGTGCACCCTACAAAAGCGCCGAACTTACCTGTTTTTAGGCTCAATTCACCTTCATTACATTTCGGGCAAACGCGTGGATTGCCATCTCCGGTATCCTTAAATATATGGGGACCAAGCACCTCGTTCATTTTGTCGAGGATTTGCGTGTTTCTGATTTCCATAGTGGAGTCGACACTGGATGAAAAATTCTCCCAGAATTTTCTCAGCACATCTTTATAATCAAGGTCTCCATTTGAAACTTTATCGAGATCACCCTCTAGCGCCGCTGTAAAATCATATTCAACATATTGATTGAAAAAGCTTTCCAAAAAAGAGGTGACAAGACGCCCTTTATCATGTGGATGGAAACGGTTGCGATCCATGAAAACATAGTCTCTGTCACGCAGCACGCTTAAAACACTTGCATAAGTAGATGGACGACCAATGCCCAACTCTTCCATTTTTTTCACCAAAGTTGCTTCGCTAAAGCGGGGGGGGGGTTCAGTGAAGTGCTGGTCAGGCGATACTTTTTGTAAATCAAGCGGCATGCCTTCTGTTACCTGAGGTAAAGTCTGCTCTTCTTCTTTATCTGACTTCTCATCGTCCTTACCTTCTTCATAAAGTTTCAAAAAACCGGGGAAGGTAATGACTGTGCCGCTAGCGCGTAAGCCTGTTGTTTGTGTCTCATCAGTGATGTCGATGGTTGTACGTTGAACACGTGCATTTTCCATCTGGCTGGCCATTGTGCGTTTCCAGATAAGTTCATAGAGCTTGGCCTGATCAGCATCTAATGTGGACGCAATGTACTCAGGACGCCTTGCCAAGGATGTCGGACGAATAGCTTCGTGTGCTTCTTGAGCGTTGGCGGCTTTAGTTTGATATTCTCTGGACTTTTCAGGCACATAATCTGGACCAAAATCTGCATTAATAACTTCTCTTGTTTCGGTAACTGCCTCAGGTGCGATTTGCGTACCATCAGTTCTCATATAGGTAATGAGACCTGTTGCTTCGCCCTCAATCTCAATACCTTGATAAAGAAGCTGGGCTATTTGCATTGTACGCTTGGCGTTAAAGCCTAGCTTTCTAGCAGCTTCTTGTTGCAAGGTTGATGTTGTAAATGGCGCGGAGGGGTTTCTTTGACCGGGCTTGCTTTCAATGCGGTTAACTTTGAAACTGCCGTTCTCAATTGCATCTTTTGCTTCCATAGCTTCGGCTTCATTGGTGAGGGTAAATTTCTCAACCTTGCTCCCCTTTATCAGCCTCAGACGGGTTGGGAGCAAAAGATGCAATTGAGAAGGGCAGTTTCAAAGTT
>NYTN01000029.1 GCA_002683515.1 Rhodobiaceae bacterium | reverse complement strand
TTTTTTCCAAATATTTTCTAATTATCGTTCAATGTGGATTAGTTAGTTTTATTGCTGGCTGTTCTACATACGCCGAAAATAGAATATCAGAAAAATTTATGCCCCGTTATGATGAGGTGGTCGCCCATGCTCCCCCAGCAATAACAAATGGCAGTATTTATAAAGCAGCTGCTAATACTGGTCTTTTTACAACCGACCAACGCGCAAGATCTATAGGTGATATTGTAACAGTTTCTCTAAGTGAAACTTTCTCAGCTTCTAAATCACAAAGCACTAGTTCTGATAAAGAGGATGAACTCTCGTTTTCTTTGCCTTTTACTTTCGGGCTTTCAGAAATAACTAAAGACACAGAATATAAACTTGAAACCGGAGAATCATTTTCCGGCAGCGGTTCAGCTAACCAATCGAATTCATTGAGAGGTCAGCTATCGGCAACGGTTGTGCGTGTCTTTGATAATGGCAACATGGAGATTATGGGCCAAAAAAAATTGACACTCAATAACGGCAACGAACATGTTCGGTTGCATGGCATAATCCGCCCGGAAGATATTTCAGCCAACAACATCATTCAATCTTCAAAAATTGTTGATGCCGAAATTACCTATACAGGTGCGGGTCAAACACATGACACGGCGCGTATGGGTTGGTTGACCAGAGGATTGCGCGTATTTTCACCTTTCTAATTTAGGAACAGCATAATGAAACATTTTCCGGATTATTCAATATCTGTGCGTTTATTAGCTCTAAAACTTATGATGGGCCTGCTAATAATTTTTCCGGCCCATGCAGATCGTTTAAAGGATATGTCAGAAGTTGCCGGCGTTCGCGGTAACCAGTTAGTTGGATACGGTCTTGTTGTTGGTCTCAATGGATCGGGTGATGGAAATACACTTCTTACATTGCAAACAATTCAATCTATGGTTTCCCAATTCGGGCAATCTGTACCGACTTCCGGGATTAAAGGAAAGAATGTTGCCTCTGTTATGGTCACTGCAGATTTGCGTCCGTTCTCAAAGCCTGGGCAGGGATTAGATGTAACTGTTTCAACGTTGGGTGAAGCTAAGTCATTGCGTGGCGGCACATTATTGATGACACCGCTTTTAGGCGCTGATGGGCAGGTCTATGCAATTGCTCAAGGTAATTTGTTAGTTGGTGGCCTCGGTGTTGATGGTAATGACGGGTCCCAGCTCATTGTGAACGTTCCTACTGTTGGCCGAATTCCAAGTGGTGCAACGGTTGAGAAGCTAGTTGATAGCCCATTACTTGCTAATCAAGATATTATCTTAAACTTACACCAGGGTGATTTCAGCACGGCAATGAATGTTGCTGAAGCCATTAATGATTTTGTTCAAGATGCAGTAGCGGTTCCTCTTGATCATACGTCTGTAAAAGTGAGTGGCCCTGCTGATCCGGCTCAAAGAGTTTCATTTTTAAGTATGTTGGAAAATATCGAAGTTGACCCGGCGCGCCCTGCGGCAAAAGTCATTGTTAATGCACGAACTGGAACGGTAGTAATTAATGGCAGTGTGCGGGTAACTCCCGCAGCTGTTTCCCATGGCTCTCTCACAGTTAAGGTGGATGAGTCGCAAAATGTAACAACGGTTCAAAATATTGTTTTGAATGAAAATCAGGTTGCAGCAGTCGCTGGTGAACCAGTGATTGAGGACGACACTGAGATTATCGCCGAACAAGAGACCAACCCAGCATTTGTGTTTAACCCGGGTGTGGATCTTTCAAGCATTGTTGAGTCCATCAATGCTGTGGGCGCAAGTCCAGCTGATTTAGTTGCCATTCTTGAGGCCCTTCGACAAGCAGGCGCTCTTAGAGCCGAATTGATAGTGATTTAGGAGGCGATATGGATATCAAACCAACAGCTATTGATTTACAAACCAGCATGATGCTTGGACAGCACAACTCCAAATCTAAGGAAGACTTAAAGCAAGTTGCTGAGCAATTTGAGGCTATTTTTGCGGATATGTTCCTTAAAGAGGCGCGCAAGGGCGAGCTAGCTGAAACACTTTTTTCTAATCAAGCATCAGACACATTTCAGTCTATGCTGGACCAAGAATATTCAAAGCTTATGGCGCAAAAAGCCGGTCTGGGAATAGCCGAGGCGCTTTACACGCAATTTAAAGATCATGTTGGAGGTGAGGAGTAATCTATGGCCAGCCTCTTTGACATTGGTAAAAGTGGTGTTCAGGCTTACCGTCAGGCTTTGACGGTAACTGGTCAGAATATTACAAATATTAATACTGATGGGTACCACAGAAGAGAAGCCAGTATTGAAGAGGTTTCTGCCAGTCAGGGAGGCCTTACTGCAGTTGCTAGTCAGGTTGGCTTAGGTGCGCGTGTCTCAGAAATTCGACGTTCATTTAATGAATTTATGACAAGTCGAGTTTATTCTACAAAAGCAGATTTTGAAAAATCAAATACTTTTTTTAATAATGTCCGTGATCTTGAAAACCTCTTACTGCCTAATGACGCAGATCTTGGTAATTTTATGGGGAACTTTTTTGGATCCCTCATGGAGGTGGCTACGGCACCAGGAGATATTCCTGGTCGGCTAGTCGCTATTGAAGAAGGTCTTAGCCTTGCGGGTGCTTTCAGGCAGACGGCCTCAATGGTTGAGAGTCTTAAGATGGATGCTAAATCACAGGCCGAGGCAACCTCAGATTCAGTGAATCTTTTTGTGAATGAACTTGTTAAGGTGAATCAAAGGCTCTTATCATCCGGTCAAAGCGGGCAGGTGCCAAATTCAGTCTTGGATAACAGAGACAAGTTAATTTCCGAAATTTCTGAGCGCGTTGAATTAACCGTGACTTACGACCAAAGAGGTGTAGCAACTATTATTCTTGGTGGCTCGATTGCGGGTCCAAAGCTTGTTGACGGCGCGACGGCACGTAAAATGGGCATTATTGAAAATCAGGGTGCTATTCAACCGGCGCTCATTTCTGCCGGGTCCGTCTCGCCGACCAGTCAAATTACTAAAGGGTCTCTGGCAGGCTTTACATTATCATATGAATTCATTGGTGAAATAGAAAAGCAGATTAACACATTGGCCTATTTATTTTCTAGTGAAGTAAATAATGTTCATGAAAATGGCATTACACTTGATGGTAAAGCCGGCGGTAAAATGTTTGGCCTTACAGATTTAGAATTTGAATTTGGTCGAACTAATAGGGGTAGTTTATCAGCAGAATTAACAATAAATAATGTTGATTTAATACCACCCAACTCTGTTGAATTTGTTTTTAGCGAAGATCAGAAGTCTTGGATTACAAATTCAGAAAATAATTTTAATGGTCTTTCAGCATCATCAAACATAATTTTTGCGGATGGCTTTGAGCTTAAAATTTTTGGTACAGCAAAAAATGGTGACACCATAACTCTAGACAATGTAAGTGGTGCGGCAAAAAATATGAGTTTTTTGCTAAAAAAACCTCAAGAGTTAGCTGCAGCTTCTCCTACAATTGTTACGCAGAATAGTCTTAATAATAGCGATGCTGTGATGGAAATTAGTAAAACTGATTTAACAGTATTTACTCAACCGCCGAGTGTAGATACCATTTTTGAAAATGGTAATATTCCTATAAGCGCCACGGAATTTCTGAGAGATGGAGTAGTTGCATCTATTCCCGCGGGTACTCAGAATTTTTCGATTAATTCTTACATACAGCAACCAAATGTAAATATTGTATTATCTCTTGATGATTTAGTTGATGCTAATAACCTTAAAGTTGTTCTCGCTGATGGTGCTAGGGCTGGTACGCATAATTTTGCGCTTGGCTATGGTGGTCTTTTTTCAAATGCAATTGCTTCGGATAATTGGTCAGATGAAGCCGAGTTCCAACAGGCTTTAGCCACAGGGGTTGTCACTAGCGATACTGGATTTAGTTTGGGTGACTTAGGGTTGTTTCCAAGTAGTACGAGCTCAAGCCTAAATATTTCTTCATCAAGTGCATCATTTACCTCTGCGAGCGTCACCACTTCCTCGAAAACAATAAGTGGGTCGGTGACGAACAGGCAGGATGCCTCAGATATTCAAATTTTTACTCGTGAAGGGCGGCATATAGCTGGGTCGCCATTGACTGAAACTGAAATAGTGAATTTCTTGAGCGAAGAAAATGGTTTCGGCGCCAACGCAAAATATTATGGCTCTTATTTAAATCAAGAAGCTAATGCATATCGAGGAATGAATTTAAACATTTCAAACGTTAACGGCTTAGAAACCATTAGACTTGGGCCGTTTGGGGCAAGTTCTGATGCTATTGCTGGGTATGGAGCTTTGCCGGATAGTCCTACAAGCACATACACAATTTCTGCAAGTATTGCTAATGGTGCAACACCCTCATTATCCATACCTGCCGGTGCCTCAGCTGGCTTCGTTTCTAATAAAATAAATGAAACATTTAATGACTTTGGGTTAGTTGCAAAATCTAAGACTGTTGTTCGTCTAAATAACTTTAATTCCACCGGTACTGTTGCATTTAACCTTGAGTCTGAAAATCAAGAGCCATTATCAGTTTCTGCAAGCGTGTCGTCTACGAATGTTTCAAACCTAGTGGATGCAATTAATAATATTAGTAATTTAACTGGTGTAACAGCCCAGGCAAATATAAATAACGATGCAATTACTTTGATCAGTGAAGACGGTAATGACATAATGATTTCTTCTTTATCAGACACAAGTCCAATGTTTGATGGGCAGGTTATATCTTCTTTCCCATCACATGATACAGGGAGAGCAATTTCATCTTTATTAAGCTTTAATTCCAGAAATGCTAATGGCACTGTTGACGCTGGTCGTTTTACGGGTGAGGTCCTTGTGGACTCATCAGAAGATTTTTCTCTCACAGTCAATGGCGTAACCTCAAATTCATCAAGTTCACCAATGAATGGCGGATTAGTAGAAGTAGAGAGTTCAAGTTATGGTGATGTTAAGACATTTAGTTTCTTAGCCAATGATGAGGTTGATAGTAATTTTGGTGGAACAGATAAGCGAGCATTTGCAGCGTCGGCAACCTATTCAATAACTCTTCCATCAGAGGCTAATAGCCAGCAATATTCTGCGAGCGTAACCTCTTCACAATTAGCCACATTAAATTCTAAAGCCGTGGCTGAAGCATTAATTCAAGATTTACGGTCACAAGGGACCTCTATATCGTTATCGAATAATACTGCAGTCGCAGTTTCATCAAGTCCTGAAACTGGGGATAGGGTAGTAATTGAATTTGACGGAGATCAATACACACTAGTTATGAATGAAGGTGAGATTGATGTTATTGGTGGAGAGATCGGTAGAGTTACAGCATTTTACGATAGTAACAATCACCTTAACATTATTGGCGGTGGGTCACTCCAAGCCTCAGCTATAACTCTAGTCTCCGATAGCACTGTTACAGGAAATTCAACTGCAGCTGGCCTTTTTGGTATCTCAAATCTTGCTGTTACTACGACAAAATTTACAGGCCAGAAAATTAACGCTGCAACCAACAATGGAAGTTTTAATGTCAATTTTAATGGCACAACAATAGCAGTTACTTTAGCAGCAAATGGGTCTATTTCTCACACCCCTAACACTGCAGGATTTTCAGCATCGTTTAATATCACATCCGGCACTACTGGACGATTAACACTAGCGCACACTCTTGCGACTGGGCCTATAAACTTTCCAACAGATAATTCACTAAAGAGTTTTGGCCTTCCTGTATCAGAATATGGCCTGAAACTCTTAAGCGATAAAATTCAAGTTACCTCAAGTCTTGGTAATATGGTTGATATGACAGCAAATGCGACAAGCATTGCCGAAAAATCAATGACTATAGGTAACCTTCCCAATGAAGACTTAATAGTTATCATTAACGGAGCAGGTGCGCGGAGTGTCTCAGCATCTTATGATTTAGCCCCTCATTTAAGTGATTTTGAACCCCTAAGTGTTGAAGTCACTAGTGAAGATGGGCAAAGAATCGAAATTCTGGATACTGAAACTGGACATTCTATTGCATCACGTATTTTGAACCGTGAAGGTCAGACAACGGCCGCTGGGTATGAGATAAATTTTTCTGGGGAGCCTGAACTGGGAGATTTATTTTTCCTCGAGAGTAATGCTGAAGGTATTGGCGATGCCAGGAATATTGATGCAATTATTAAATTACAGGAAAAAAATCTTACGAATGCAAATTCAGGTAGTTTTAGAGATATTTTTTCTGAGATTGTAACGAGTGTAGGATCTTCCGTTCGCTCATCAGAAATTACTAAGAATGCCGCTGAAGGTATGCGTGATGCCGCACTGGAGGGTGAACTTTCTTATTCGGGAGTAAATCTTGATGAGGAGGCAGCTTCTTTGATGGAATTCCAACAGGCATATCAAGCTTCGGCGCGCATTTTGTCTACGGCCCGGGAAATGTTTAATTCACTATTGGATGTCATTTAATTGGAGACACTAAGGTTTTGTTATGAAAGTAAGCACAAAATATTTTAATCAAAGTCAAATTGATACATTTGGGAAAATGAATAAGGAAATCCAGAATGTGCAGGAGCGCATTTCTAGTGGACGAAATATTGTGCGTGCCTCAGACGATCCGGTGACTGCTGTTAAGCTATCTGCCGCAAAGGAACAGAATAATCTCTTAGATCGTTTTGAAAGAAATGCCGATGCAGCTTACCGCCGCTTAAATATGGCAGAAAATGCTCTCTCACAATCCATAAATACCATTACCAGAATTGGTGAGCTAGCTGTTCGGGCAGCGAATGGTTCGTTTGGCCCAGGTGAAAGAGCTGCTATTGCGATGGAAGCAGAAGAGTTGATTAAGCATATGGTAGAACTTGCTAATACTCAGGATGCACAAGGTCAAAGTATTTTTTCAGGTTATAAAACAGACAAAAAAGCTTTCGAACTGACCAAGGATGGAAATATTAATTATAATGGTGACCGAGGACAGACTTATCTTCAGGTTTCTGAGAACATGCAGGTACTTAATGGACTTGATGGTGAAAGTGTTTTTGGGCGCGTACAAACAGACGGCGGACCAAAGAGCATTTTTACAATGCTTGAGGGCATGAAAAGGGCAATACTTAATGGAAGCATATTAAATACGGAAGGTAACGCTACAGGGGTTGCAGAGCTGGATTTCAGCTTACCACGCGATCCGTTAGAATTTACTTTTTCTCTAACTGGGGCTAATGGAACAACGCGTATTACTACCAGTATGGCTGAGGGCAAATATACTGACCTTGTAAATGCGATTAACGCTGATACAAATTTGACGGGTATTACAGCAGCTTATGATGCATCAATTGATCGCGTTCGTTTAACTGATGCAGGTAATCAAAATATTCGTTTTGATGATATTGAAATTGAGGGAATTGAGACATCCAGTGACGATATGACAGCTTTTGTTGATTTCTATAGTATTGATGGAAGTGGCCAGCAGGTTGGTGTAGCTAGACGCCTTACAGATGACGACTTGTTACTCTCAAATATCTCAGGCGACATTAATAGCGCAATTAATCACATCAGTAATCAACAGGCACTGATTGGCTCGCAATTAAATAAAGCAACTCAGCAAGTCAGTGTTTTAGGCGAAAGAAAGATTGCAGTATCTGAGGAAGTCTCTGAAATGGGTGACGCTGATCTCGCTTCATTGGTAACTCGTCTACAATCATTACTTTTGAGTAGGGACGCTTCCCAACAGGCTTTCGCAAAAATAGGCCAGCAAAGCCTTTTTGATTTTATAAGATAAAGTTTAAATATAAATTATAAGATTAATGATAACCATAAAAAAACCCCGACTTTTCAGTCGGGGTTTTATCAGTTTGAGGGAAAACTGATTTAGTTTCTAAGCAGGCTCAAGATATTTTGAGCTGTAGAATTAGCTTGAGCGAGCATTGCTTGAGCTGCCTGTTGCAAAATCTGAGACTTTGTTAAATTAGAGGTCTCTTTAGCAATATCAGAGTCATAGATTCGGCTTTTTGCTGCCTTACTATTCATTACTACATTGGACAGATTGTTAATGGTGTATTCCATACGATTAATTGTTGCACCCAAATCACCTCTTTCAGCATCAATGCGTTTGAGCGAGGCGTCAATAACACCTAAAAAGTCCTGAGCATTTCTAATTGTCAAAATATCTCCATTGGATAATTTATTGATACTGGCCGCACCCGGTGAGGTTACAAACAAACCAGCATTCCCAGCACCGGCATCCGTAATGGAGGAGGCTGTGTGCACAGAGAATATTTCTGATGAAGTGAACTTAATAACTCCAGTAACCTGGCAAGAGTCATTCGATGCTGTTTTGGCAGTTGCCGTGAATACATTAGACGCTGCATTAACTGCTGCCCCAGCGCCATCTTTTACTGCTGTGAATAAACCACCAGTAGCACCATCATTTACAACAATATTTGCGCCTGAAACTGATCTTAGGAGAAGTTTTCCAGTTCCGTCATCTGATGCAAATATATCATTTCCTGCAGCCGCCATGGCTGTATTTATTGAAGAAATTGTATCTGTTAACGATGTATTGCCTGA
>NYTN01000028.1 GCA_002683515.1 Rhodobiaceae bacterium | reverse complement strand
TTCAAATCCTACCCCCGCAACCAAAACACTCATAAAATTAATAACTTAAGCCGTCGGTGCGAGTTTAAGGTAAGAAGAGTAAAGCAATTGCCTATGAACTCGGTATACCAGTTTCCTTTGACAATAAGTATCGGAGGGGTTTTGATAAAACGGAGCAAGTAGTCAATAAGAACTTTCTTTCTAAAATTTAAGGCTTATATGTAATTGTTGTCAGTTTGTTTTAACGAAGGAATTTCTTGTGCTTCGTCTTATTCTTGTTTAACTAAAACAAAGTAAAGTTTGATTAGAATGAAACCACTTATCCTTATCATCTCACTGCTATTCTCTACGCCAGCGTTGGCTGAAAATACCAATCAATATTGCCCTATTAGCTATGATGTTTTCGAAGATGAGATTAGTCATATTGATTTGGCAAAATGTCCAGATAATAAGCCAGGAGTCGATGTAGGGTTTTGTCGGTTGGTTTTCGACGGAGACACAGCTTTTATTTATGTTTTCATCTATACGAATGACGATGCTTGTCTCAGCGAAATAATTCAAGCGGAAAAAAATCAATATCTAATAAGTAATTAAAAATAGCTGACCTACTTATACTTAGAAATTCACTAGTGCTATCAATAATTCCTGAAAGTACCATCTCATATAATATTGGGAAGTGACGAAAGATAATAAGATTTATTGATATGCAGATTAGGAAAAAATGAAATAAATATCTCATAATTATATATATCAGGTTGAAAATCTGCTTTTAGCAATTATGATTTTATCAGTTGTAACTAGCTAATCGAAGATAAGATATTTTGTGGGGATGTTTCACCATAAGGGTCATCTTTACAATTATCTGAAATACCTGGTTCTTCAAACCAATTAATAATTTTTTTGTTATCTATAATAGCGGCATATCTCCAAGACCTAAGACCAAAACCAAGGTTATCTTTAGCTATCAGCATGCCCATGCGCCTAGTAAATTCTCCTGATCCGTCAGGTATTAATTTAACTTTATTGATTTTCTGAGAATCCCCCCACTTATTCATTACAAAAGCGTCATTTACGGAAATACAAAATATATCTTCAATACCATGCTTACTAAAATCCTCATGGAGGGCTTCAAAGTCAGGCAACTGGTATGTTGAACAAGTAGGTGTGAAAGCACCAGGAAGGGAAAATAAAATATTTTTCTTTCCTTCAAAATAATCTGATGTTGATTTTAATTCCCATTTGAATGGATTTACTTCTTCAGATAATTCATCCCTCACTCTAGTTTTAAAAATAACATCGGGGATTAGTTTATTAATCATATTGTCCTCATTAATTCAGTAAGTGATTGTGTGTGGTTAATTCATAAAAGTCTCTATGAGGAATGACCATTCCTTCCATTTGGGCATAGATTGTTATTTTTCCAAGCGACTCACACATTATTCTTGCTGTAGTTGGGCGTATCCAATTTTCAGCTTCAAATAACGCAGTATGATATTTTTCGTTTTGTATTAAGAAAGCTAAGTTAAGTATTTTGATTTCGTCTAAGCTTAGGCAATGAGATTTTGGATGAAGAATTGTTAAATTAGTTTCAGATCCTATAACTAAACACTCTACAATTTTTGCAGTATTTTCAGCAATTTTTGGTAATATTTTTGACTTCTGTTTTTTACCAAAATCAATTGGTTCAAAATTATTTTTAAATACGCCGTATGAATGTCTTAGTGTGAAGATAATTAAAGCTTCAATTAAGCTCATTCTATCCAAATTATTTTCAAAATGTGTCTCAAATATTTTAGGTAATTTATCTGATTGAATTTTAAATTTTTTCATAGAACATCTTTCTTGCTATTAATTATAATGCAACTAAGAATCATTATCAATAATAGATTTAGAGATTTTATTAAAAATTCTTTCTGGAGTAGGTTAACATTCAAGAAGTTAGTAAATTTAAAAAATGAGAGTGAAAATGATTGGGTATGTTTTGTTTGGAACTAATAACCTAAAAAAATCTTTAGAATTTTATGATCTACTTCTTGAGCCTCTTAATTTGAAAAGAGGTCCTCACACGGAAAGAGTTCACCTTTATACTGATGGAAATGGACCGATGTTCGGTGTATGCACACCAGCAGATGGGAAAGTTGCCACAAATGGTAACGGAACTATGATAGCAATTAATGTTTCATCTGCAGATAAAGTTGATTTTATGCAAACACATGCAGAAAAAATAAATGCTACTTTCGTAAGTGATGTTAACGAAGAGGTATCCTCCGGATTTTATGGAGTTTATGTTAGAGATTTAGATAATAATAAAATTTGTTTTTATAAGATGGATATGTAGGTATTTTGCTAGTCGATTAAATCATAGGCTTGATTAATTATGTTTAGGTTAATCATACTAGGCTTTTTTTCTGGGAGTTAAGTAACATTTTTTTAGGTTTATTTATTATTTTACACTCAATGGTTTTAGGTTTCATGTTGCTATTCATTTTAGTCATTGCTCCGACGGTATTTACCGTTCTTGATGAAATAAATGCTGGGTTGCTGCTCCGCAAGTTATTCCCAAGAATGTTTCTTTTTGGATTTGCGATATTATTTCTTGCAATTATAGCTGCTTTTCAGGCAGATAGATCTGACTTAATAAACCTTTCATTATTTTCAGCTTTAGGTTTTATATTCAACGCCTTTTATCTTTCACCATTAATAAACAAAAAACGAGATGAGCTAATTGAAAACCCAGATGGTTCTAATGCCGGCTTTAAGTTGGCTCACGGTTTTTCTGTGTCCATTTTTATCTTACAGTTGATTATTTCTTTGACCTGCTTGGCTATGGTGCATCACCCGATAATCTAGTAGGTCGTGTTGACCTAATGTAACAAACAGAATTGTAATAAATGAAAAAATAGATTTTATGATGAATTATAAACTAAAGATGTAAACCCAACATCACCTTAACATTCCTTTCAGGCAAGCTTTTCATTATGACAATACCTGACAAGGTTGATTATGGCGATAGTTTTAACGGATAAACTTAGGTCATAACTTATAGATCGAAAATTGAAATCCTAGTTTTTCAAATAAATTTTATAATTTAAAATCAGCAATTTGAAATTACATATCATTTTGATTGAATTTTTATAAATTAAAAATAAAATTTAGGATTATTTGATGTTGTTAAATAATTCTACTTACGTCTAATAACCATATGGACTTGGATTGGGTGTCTATGAGACTGCATCCCAACTTTTTTCTATTGAGGGAAAACAACATGACCGATGCTCAAGAAAGGTCTTATCAGGACGGGGCACAAAGAGCGTCATCTGGGGATGCATGGCTTGATTATTGTCGGGTTCTGGAAATTGCGGGAACACTTATTGACACAATTGAGGGTCCTATAAATGATCTTGACCGTGCCGAATGGTTCCGGTTTCTAACCCGCCTGATGCGAAATGGCGCAGAGCGATTCATGGAAAACAGTGAGTCAGAACGCCCTCGTCTGCGAGACACTCCATGGCGGCAGGGCATAAATTTCCAGTCTCCTGATCAAGATCACCTGCTATGTGAATTCATAAACGGCACTCATGATTATGTTATTGAGGGCACGCTTGGTACCATTCCTTATTTTGTGATCGCATCATGGAGCGCCCCGATGCCGGTTGATGCGGGAAACAGCAATTGGGCTGAAAACGGTGTGGATGGTCTTGCCGAGTTCAACCCCGCCGCTTTACGTACGACCGGTTTTTTACAAAGTAATATGCTGAGAACTGATAAAGATGGTAAATTTGAAATAATAGTCAGCAGCAATAATCCAGGCGAAGGGCATAACTGGTTGCCGATTGAAGCCGACTGCGCCGGCTTGTTGGTTCGAAATGTTTATCATGACCGTGCAGGAATTATTCCACCGCAGTTCGACATCCGAAGATTTGACGGCAGCAAACCACGACCAATTAGCCTAACTGATATCAGCTTAAATCTTGCCCGTGCCGGACAGACGGTCCTAGCCTATGCCAATATGGTCTGCCATTGGTGGCGAGAAACTTTGGCGGCATCCGAGAACATGATAGTTTTTGACGATGAGGTTTATCTGGCAAATGGCGGGGTCGCTGACCGGTATCATGGCTTCGGGCGTTGGTCATGTCAGCATAACCGAGCGTTGGTAATCGAATTCACTCCGGGCACCTGCGAATACTGGATTTTCCAATTGTGCAATATGTGGCAGGAAAATCTAGACAATTATGAGGATGGTAACGGCTATACCCAGAATAAAATATCCAAAAAACTATCAGATGGTACCATACGGGTTATAGTTGCCCACGAAGACCCCGGGGTTGAGGGTAATTACATTTCACCGTTTGGGCATACACAAGGCGGCATGAGTTTACGGCTGATTAAACCACAGGCGCCAGCGCCAAAAGTGGTTCTGTATGATGTAGCTTTGGAAGAGCTGAAACAGTTCGGGCTGGATGCGCTCAAAACCCATAAACCTGTTGTTTCGGGAGTTACACGTTGACCCGATACTTATATAATAAATTCTTCTCCAATGGCTTCACAACTTAAATTCCAAAGAAGTTCTCGCGTTTGAGGATTATCATATGTAGGCTCCAGGTTGAAACCTCTTGCGGGACCCTTAATAGCTGTAAACATTCCACCCATTCCAGGGCCAAAGAATTGTCCTGACTCGACATTTGGACTGGCAATACAATTTAAAATACCAAGTGCCCCATCCTCGCCAGATTGAGCGGTTTTCATTAAAATTTTTGTAAATAACCTGCCCATTCCTCCGTCTTTAACGGTAGTACTTTGTAAGTTTGTTATTGCAAAGCCAGGGTGAGCTACAAGAGCTTTAATATTAGAATTTTTCAAAGATAATTTACTATGAAGACAAGCTGTAAATGCCGCGTTTGCTAATTTAGTTTGTCCATATCGAGTCCAACGAGCACCACCAAAAAAAATACTTGAGCCATTACCACCAAGATTACCACCATTTTTCTTAAGATATTTAGGTTCAAGTTTTTTAACTTGCTTTCGGGCAATACTGGAGTGGTTAATAATTCTAGCTTCGCCATTTAAATCTGCTGACTTTTCTAGAAGGTCAAAAACCAATTTGGTTAATAGGAAATGTGATAGATGATTTGTTTGCATTTGAACATCAAAACCGTCTTCTGTTGGAACATCCTCTAATGCCATCACTCCAGCATTATTACAAAGCACATCTAGACCATTAGGACAAAGTTCATGGATTTCTTGGACCGCTTGTCTGACTGAATTAAAGCTTTGCAGGTCGCAGTTGACTGACAGAACCTCAGTATTAGAATTTTCGGTTTTCAAAGCTTCAAGTGATGTTTTGAATCGATCTGACGGTCTGTTAAGTACTAAAACTCTCGCACCAAGTTTCAAACACGTATCTGCAGCAACCAAACCAGTTCCACTTGTTGTGCCGGTAATAGCTATTGTCTTTCCATTAAGTGAGGGCAAAGAATTAAATAAGTTTTGAAAGTATTTGCTTGGAATCTTTGCTTTTTTATATGGCACTGTTATTTCTCCTCAAGAAATTAGATATTTTAATATTTTCCAGTTTTGAAAGAATAAATTTAAATATTAAGTTTATATAGATTATCTATAAATAAGTTTATTCAATTTCTAGACTTGTAAAGCGTCTTACAAAAATACTGTTTAGGTAACAGGGTTCATCTTTAAGTTTGAATTGATCAAAACTTTCTAAAAGTGTTTTTATAAATATTTTGACTTCTAACCTGGCTAAAGTTGCACCAATGCAAAAATGAGCTCCTCTTCCGAATCCCATATGATTTTTGGGCTTCTCTCTTTTGAGTGAAAATTCATTAGGATTATCAAAATGGTTTTCATCTCTATTGGCTGAGTCCCAACTGAGTAAGAGCTTTTCTCCTGATACTAATGGATAGCCTCCTAAAAAACAGTCAGAATTTACGTGCCGGTAGTGAAACCTAAAAGGTGGATACATTCTAATTACTTCTTCGATGAATGGATCAATTAATTCATTATTTTTACGTAATTCATTTTGAACTTCACTTTTGGTGGCCAGATGATATATCGAAGACCCCATCAGTGCTGAGGTCGACTCACCTCCCGCACCAAAAAGTATTATGGCGATACCAATGGCTTCTTCTTGAGAAATATCTCCTTTTTCAAAAGCATCTCGTAAAACTGAGAGTAATGATTGATCTTTGAAGTTAGGATTTTGCAACAAATCAAACTTTTCGACTAAATATCCACTCATTTTTTCTGTTTCTTTAGCAAGATACTGCAAACCTTCTGAAGAGATTTCGCCTGCTAAAATAGACCCGCCTATCATAATCCACCGCATAAAATCATCATATTCAGCATCAGGTAGGCCAATAAGTTTTGAGATAACCATGGCAGGTATTTTTTCAATTGTTGCAATACAGTCGCCCCCGCCATTGACTTTTATTTTTTGGATTTCATTATAGGTAATTTTACGAATATAGGTCTCATATTGCATGACAGATTTTGTTGTAAAGGCATTGGCGAGAACTTTTTTGTGCCGTGCATGATCGGCACCATCTGCTGTGGCAATAACATCAAGCGCACCTGTCTCTGAAAGGTCAAAACAGTCAGGGTTTCCGTCATGTGACCGGTATAAGACCCCTTTTAAGTTAGCTGAAAAATCTGCCTCCCTATCAAGAACTTCTTGGATAAGTTCAAAAGAACTAATGAGGTGGAAGCCAGAATTTCCAATAGAAGATATTGGTGAGTTCTTCCTCAATGTTTCTAGAATTGGAAACGGGTTATAAATAAATTCAGATTTGAAAATTAATTGGGGGTCTTGTGAATATTGTGGTGCTCGCATTTTAATTTATCCACTCATATCAGGTTTTGGATAATATAAATTATTCATATATAAATAACCATCTGAAGTATCATAAAGTAATCTTATAATTTCAAAGATTGTAAATCATGAATGGCAATTATGGTAACGACACTTATGACTATATCGTAATCGGTGGTGGGTCCTCCGGATGTATTATTGCTGGTAGGCTTGCAGAGGAGGGTGGACATTCTGTTTTGTTAATAGAAGCCGGGGAAGCGGCTGAGAATAATCCTGAAACATTTACGGATAACGGCTTTCAAATCTCTTTTGCAAATGATGCGCTTTTACATGACAGATTGACAACTAAGCAGGCGGCATGTGGGGATCAAGAGATATTCGTAGGGTCCGGGCGCGGCATGGGTGGTAGCGGTTCCATTAATGGGATGGTTTACACACGCGGTGATAAGCATGATTACGCTCAGTGGCCACAGGGCTGGCAATGGGATGATAATCTGCCCTTTTTTAAGAAACTTGAAGTTAGATTAGGGATTCAGACCAAAGAACCAACAGTCCTCACGGAGAAAATTCTTGATGCAGCTAAAATGACCGGGTTTACTCGCAAAAATGAGTTAAATGATGGAGAATTATGCGGTTATTTTGGTTACAACACGCTTAATAATGTGAACGGTCGACGAAGTTCCTATGTAGCTTTTTTGAAAGAGAGCAATTCTCAGAATATCAGAGTGGAAACTGAGGCTAAGCTTGAAAAAGTTAATTTTGAGGGTAAGCGGGCTGTAAGCATCTACTACAAACAAAATGGCAGTAGCCATGCCGCCAAATGTAATAAAGAGGTTATTTTTTGTGCTGGAACTTTAGAAACCCCAAAGCTTCTAATGCTTTCAGGCCTCGGGCCGGCAGATCAACTTACTAAGCTTGGTATACCCATAGTCCAAGACATTCCCTCTATTGGTCGAAATCTGCAGGATCATACTTGTGTAAACATCCTATTTAAAGGAAAGAAAAAAGCAGACTTCTTTCATCCGCAAATTTATGGATTTGACCGCATGAATAGAGAGACAGATTTACCTGAGGGCCAAGCAGATGTGTGTTTTACCTCTGTCGCGTCAAAAACTACAATGAAAGCTGCTGCTCTTAGGCTCGCACCATTTGAAATATTGAGCGGCAAAGCGAGGTTTGGTGGTTTGGCAAGGAGCCTTCTTCGTGGGGTAATTAAATTTGTCTTTAGATTGCCTCTTATCAGTGCGCCTTTAGATAAGGCATACGGACTGGTGGTTATTTTCGGCAAACCTTTTTCCCGAGGCACAGTTTCACTGGCCTCAAATAGCCCCGAGGACTCCGCTATAATTGACCCTGCTTATTATAGTGACCCAAGAGATCTGCAAACTATGACCAATGGTGTCTTGCGTATGATGGAAATTAGCAAGCAACCTCAATTAATGGATTGGGGCAATACCATTATGTCATCCGGTGCTGACGCTGAAGACTTAGAAAAGCTTCATGAGTATATTTTTAAAAACACAATGACCTGCTATCACTATGTTGGGACATGCAGCATGGGTGATGGAGATGACTATCCAGTTGATACAGATTTGCGTTTGAAGGGAACTGAGAACATCAGGATTGGGGATGCTTCCACTATCCCAGTTGTTCCGGTATCAGCTACGAATGCACCAACGATGATGTTGGCTTACCGTGCTGCAGAACTTATCTTGCAAAACTAAGCGCGATTTAAAGGAGCCGTCTCTTCGGTTTCATAAGTGCCAAAAACCCAGTCATAAAGCAAAGTAATCGAAGAATAATTCCCTTTGTTAAAACTCACATGGTGCCTGTGATGGTCCGCAGATATTTTGTGCAGAGTTTTAAATGGGAAAGTCTTTGTTTCGAATATAGCGTGATTATGGAGGTTTACTTCTTGGTAGAGCCACATAGTAATGACAATCGACACAAGATCAAACTTCCCAAAAATTAAACTGAGGCCACCCACAGTAAGGCCAAACAATAAAACACCCATTGTGCCTTCAAGCCAGTGAAGATATGAGGAGTCTCCGCGGCTTGGATTTTTCATCTGGTGATGAACTGCATGGACAGTTTTAAAGAAATGGATATCACCGTGAAAAAGAAAGCGATGCATCAAATAATAAAAAAAGTCGTAAACCATTAGAATGATAATAACAGAAAATAGGACATTCCAAATTGATGCAAATTCAACGGTTATGGTTAATGGTAAGATTAAAGAATAATTAACCATATACCCTATGCCAGATCCCATAATGCCGTTCCTAACTGTTGGAGAATAAAAGCTTTTCTCCTTCATTTTTTTATTTGCTATTTGATTGGCTTTATGAGCTTCTTTGAATGTAGGAAATTGTTGCGCAACAAAAAACACCAGAAGGCTGAGCGCAATTAGTCCTAATAGGCTGTAAATAGAAACAAGAAAATTATATTCGCTGAATATCTCAGGCATCAAAAAACTCCAAAAGCAACAATAAGATTTTAATATTTATCTACATAAATTTCAATATTTACAAATCCTTGTTATTCATCTTCGGAATATTCGTCCATAAGGTCTTTAAGAATAGCATTAAAGGCGGCTACTTTTGGATATCCGCAATATTGCGTGCCTGTAATGATAATCTGTTCAAGTTCTTTAATGCCCAATTCTTTATTCATCAGAGCGGCTCTAGCTTGAATTGAAAATAAATCATATGAGCCAACAGACATTATAACGCCTAAAATCACTAGTCTTCTATCACGGATGGAAAGACTTTCCTCGTCAGCCCATAAAGTGCCGAAAAGATTCTCGAGCATATGATCGAAAAAAGCAAATTGACCTCTTTCAGGCATTTCAGGCAGAGTATCTGCATATACTTTCTTATAATATTCGCGTCCTAAATCGTGTTTCTCTTGGCTCATTACATTTCTCCGTTTTATCGTGCGATAGCTATCGTTTTAGTCTCAAGATATTCCTCAAAGCCTTCCAGGCCCATTTCTCTACCAATGCCGCTTTGTTTATATCCCCCGAATGGCGCATCAGCGGAGTAGAAGTTACCGCCATTTACATTTACGGTTCCTGCTCGAATCTGCCGGGCCACTCTTATTGCGCGCGCTTCATCAGCGGACCACACCCCGCCTGACAAACCAAATATGGTGTCATTGGAAATTTGGACAGCCTCTTTTTCATCTTCATAGGCAATCACGCACAAAACTGGACCAAATATTTCTTCTTGGGCAATGGTCATGTCATTCGTAACATCTACAAAAACTGTGGGTTCAACATAAAACCCCTTTTCCAAATGACTAGGTGTGCCGCCGCCTAAAAGAATTCGTGCACCTTCGGCTTTCCCCTTTTCAATGTAGTCTAGAACTCTGTTTCTTTGAGTTGAACTGATCAAAGGTCCCATAATGTGGGCATCTGTATTTTCGCCACCATATTCAATCATCTTGAAGTAATTAGTCAGTATTTCCTCCACCTCTTGTTGGCGATGTCGCGGAATGAGAAGGCGAGTTTGAATGGCACACCCTTGGCCGGCATGGAAACAAACGGCTAATGCTGATAATAAAGCTTGGCTAAAGTCCGCATCATCAAGAATAATATTTGCAGATTTTCCGCCGAGTTCGAGGAATACTTTCTTAACATTCGTAGCTGCGTGAGACATGATAGTGCGCCCGGTAGCGGTTGAGCCAGTGAAGGAAATCATGTCCACACGAGGGTCGCAGACAAGCTGTTTCCCAATATTTTGAGGGTCGGATGAAGGCACAATATTGAGGATACCGTTTGGTATGTTTGTTTTATTTGCTGCAGCACCAATCAAAGTTGCCGACCATGGGGTGTCAGGAGCCGGTTTGAGAACCACGGAACAACCGGCTGCCAAAGCTGGGATAATTTTTGCAAGGTTAATTTGTAACGGCACATTCCAAGGTGTAATGCAGCCCACAACACCTATTGCCTCCTTTTCAATGAGACGTTGAGACTCTAGGCCACTGAAATTCGCCATGCCCTGATCTCTTGCCCACTTATAGTTTTTGAGAAGCTCTAGGCTTGTATCCATAAAACTGATTGGGACATCACATTGAGGGCCTTGTAATCCGCAAATACCATTAGGTGAACCTGTTTCTGCCTGGACTTGGCTTCGAATATTCTCAATATCATTTAGAAGAGCATCACGTAATTGAATCAGACAATCCAAACGAAATGCATGATTGACTGCCCAGTCTGTTGTATCAAAAGCATGTCGTGCAGCCGTAATTGCCAAATCCAAATCTTCAGTTGAACAGTCTGTGGTTTGGCCAATAACCTCTTCTGAAACCGGTGAAAAATTTTCAAAAATTTTATTAG
>NYTN01000027.1 GCA_002683515.1 Rhodobiaceae bacterium | reverse complement strand
CAAATACCGGCAGGAAATCAATCAATCTTTCGACACGCGAAAGCTCGGCATCACTAATCGCTTCATCAGCTGCAGCCATAGCTAGCATGAGGTGAATAAGAACCTGCTGTTCTGTCATAGGGTTGTAAATAGTCATATCCCTTCCTTTAATTAATGTTGGCGAACATAATGTTGTTTGACAAGCTTTTCTCAATCGCTAGTTTCTCGCATATATTTGAAATACTACCGATTGAAATATAATAAAACTTTTATAGGACATCAGACTTGGAAAACTGGAAAACTTTAGCCGCTGATAGCAAGGCTTGGCCTTTTGAAGAGGCTAGAAAAATCCTGAAGCGATTAGAGGCATCAGGCAGGGACAATGTACTGTTTGAAACAGGCTATGGGCCAAGTGGCTTGCCTCATATTGGTACATTTGGGGAGGTGGCGCGGACCAGCATGGTGCGCCAGGCTCTTGAGGCGCTTTCGCCGGATATCAAAACGCGACTGATTTGTTTTTCTGATGATATGGATGGCCTGCGAAAAGTACCTGATAATGTGCCTAATGCTGACATGCTTTCGGCGCATCTTGAAAAGCCCCTGACCCGTGTGCCTGACCCATTTGAAACACATGACAGTTTTGGCGCTCATAATAATGCCCGTCTGCAGACATTTCTGGATAGATTTGAATTTGATTACGAATTCGCCAGTGCCACTGATTATTATGCGTCAGGTCGCATGAATGAGACACTGCTTAAAATTCTCGCAAATTATGAGGCCGTAACAGGTATTATACTGCCCACACTTGGCGAAGATCGACGTAAAACATACAGCCCGTTTTTGCCGATTTGTCCAACGAGTGGCAAAGTTTTGATGGTGCCATTAACAGCACGAGATGAGTCGGCAGGGACGATAAGCTATTCCCATCCTGAAAGTGGCGAAGACATTACAACGCCGGTGACCGGTGGAGCATGTAAATTACAATGGAAAGCTGACTGGGCGATGCGCTGGGTCGCGCTGGGTGTGGATTATGAAATGGCCGGTAAAGATTTGATTGAAAGCGTCACGCTCTCCTCAAAAATTTGTCGAGCGATAGGGGGGACACCACCCGAGGGGTTTAATTACGAATTGTTTCTAGATGAAAACGGCGAGAAAATTTCAAAATCTCGAGGTAATGGTTTAACCATTGAACAGTGGCTGACCTATGCCGCACCAGAAAGCCTGTCGCTTTATATGTTTCAAAGTCCTCGTAAAGCCAAACGGTTACACTTTGATGTCATCCCAAAAAATGTTGATGATTATCTAACATTTTTGAATAAGTATTCCACGCAAACGCCAGAAGAACAGCTTACTAACCCTGTCTGGCATATTCACGGCGGTAAGCCACCGTCAGGTGGTTTGCCGGTAAGTTTTGCGCTGTTATTAAACCTTGTCAGTGTGAGCAATGCTGATGATAAAAATGTACTCTGGGGTTTTATCAAGAATTATGCTCCTCAGGCATCACCTGAAGATTTGCCCATTTTGGATGCAATGGCAGAGTATGCCGTGGCCTATTATCATGATTTTGTAAAGCCAACGAAAAGCTATCGCGCCCCAGATGAAACTGAAAAACAAGCAATGATATCTCTAAGGGATAAGCTTAATGATTTATCCGGTGACTTGGATGCGGAAACGATTCAGACAGAAGTTTATGCGATCGGTAAGACCTATTTTGAAAATAATCTGAGGGATTGGTTCAAGGCGCTTTATGAAGTTTTGTTGGGACAGTCTCAAGGTCCACGCTTTGGTTCATTTATCGCTGTATATGGGTTGGACCGCACTGTTGAGTTGATTAACCAAGCTTTGAATGGTGATTTAACCGGTGATAAGTAGGGACAGCATAATAATAAGAATGAGATGGATACGTGACGCCTAAAGCGACTTTTGTTTATAAAATATGTCCTGAGCAGGATTGGCTTTCAGCCGCCGATAAAGGTATTTTCACTGGCACACAGCTTGATATTGAAGATGGGTTTATCCATTTCTCACCGCCGGAAGATGTTAAGGCGACAGCTGCAAAATATTTCGCTTGTCAAGACGGGCTGGTGCTGGTGCGCTTTCCGGTAGCCAGCTTGAGCGCGGCATTAAAATGGGAAGCCTCGCGCGGAGATGCCTTGTTTCCACATTTTTATGCACCATTAGATCCTCGACTTGCAGATAGAGTCTGGCCTTTACGCCTGAACGGTCGTAAACATATTTTTCCTGAAGATATGACAAGAGACACGCCCCATCAGGAGCATTAATGCGACTATATAAAATAATACGCCCGTTAATTTTTTGTTTACCCGCCGAGTTAGCTCATCGCCTGACTGTACGAGTATTGTCGACAATCGGTAAATTTATCCCTACTTCCGTACGCGATGACTACATCATTCACGTTTCGGCAATGGGGCTTAAGTTTTCCAACCCGTTTGGTATGGCGGCAGGGTTTGATAAAAACGGTGAGTTACCTGAAGCTGTTAGTCGGTTGGGTTTTGGTTTTACTGAAATTGGAACTGTTACCCCGCAACCTCAGGAGGGTAATCCGCCGCCTCGTATTTTTCGTCTGACTAGAGATGAGGGTATTATTAATCGTCTTGGATTTAATAATGAGGGTCACCAGATTGTTCGAGCGAGATTGGCTTCTTATAAAGCTCTTCTGCCGCATGGTTTTCCGGTGGGGGTAAATATTGGTGCGAATAAGGACTCACCAGATCGCATAGATGATTATCGCATTGGCGCAGAGGTCTTCTCAGAGCTCGCCGATTATCTGACGATTAATGTTTCCTCGCCCAACACGCCAGGATTGAGAGATTTGCAAACTGCTGGAGCGTTGACACAAATCATCACACAAGTGAAAAAAGTCGCCGGAGATACACCCGTTTTTTTGAAAGTGGCTCCTGATTTAAAACATGACGATATTGCCGAGATTGCTAAAGTAGCCCTTAAGATGAAACCTGCGGCTCTTATTGTGTCAAATACCACGATAGATCGCGATAGGATGAAAAGCTCTCCTTATAAATGGGAAGAGGGCGGGTTGTCTGGACGACCCTTAATGCAAAAATCCACAGAGGTTTTGCGACAATTTTACAGACATACAAAAGGTGAACTGACGCTCATAGGTGTCGGCGGGGTAAGTGATGCTGCCGGTGCATTGGAAAAAATCAAATCAGGTGCGTCACTTATTCAGCTTTATACGGCTCTTGTGTATCAAGGGCCTGGGCTCATAGCTAAACTGAAACGAGAACTGGCAGACTTATTACGCGAAGAGGGTTTTGCATCGCTTGAAGATGCTATAGGGGTTGATGTTTCATTTGACAACCTTACCGAGCCAAAAGAAAAGGGGGTGCAAATGAAAGTAAAAATCTTACATAATCCGAGATGTACAAAATCTCGGCAGACACTTGCTCTTTTAGAAGAAAAAGGAACCAGCCCTGAAATTGTTGAATATCTCAAAACTCCATTAACTGAAAAGCAGATTAAAGCGCTTTTGAAAAAACTTGATCTTACAGCGCGTGAAGCTATGCGTACAAACGAGAAATTGTATAAAGAGTTGAGCCTTGCTGAGGTTGATGATGAAGCCGTTTTGATAAAAGCAATGTCGGAAAACCCGATTTTGATAGAGCGGCCAATTGTTGAAACGCCCAATGATGCGGCAATCGGCCGACCGCCAGAGAATGTACTGCCCCTTTTGTCAGTGTGAAATTCAGGGTAAGACAAGCCTATTAAGAGTATAGTAAAAAGACATTTCGGAGGGGATATGTCTAAAACCGAAGCTATTATAGCCGGAAAAAGAGCTGCCACGCGTGCGAACAATAAAGATTCTATCTTGATTGCTGCGCGCGAGGTTTTTACCGAAATTGGTTTCGGTGGAACAACTGTGCGCGATATTATCCGACGTACGGGCTTGGCTAGCGGAACGTTTTACAATTACTTCACTGGTAAAGAAGAAGTTTTTGAAGCACTGATTGACGATATTGGTGAAAGACTGCGCCCGCGCCTGCGATCAGTCCGCGCCAATGCGAAAAACTTTGAAGACTTTATTGAAACGAGTTTTCTCGCTTATTTTTCTTATTTCGCCAACAACCCTGGGGATTACGGTCTGCTTCGTTCAAATCGTGGACGCGAAGGAGGGTATTTATCAGGCCCCCAAACTCGCGCAGGTCTTGAGGAGTTGCGCGTGGATTTATTGCAAGCTATTCAGGCTGGCATTGTTCCGGATTTGGATGTGGATTTTATGACGTCCGCCATTAGTGGCTCGGCCTTTTCAATACTTGATGAAATGATGACTCGTACTCCGCCTGACCCTGTTCAGACAGCTCGTTTTGCATCCCAACTATATCTTGGTGGCGTTCGTTCTTTTGTGACCAAATAAGCCTGAGGTTATCGTTTTACACTTTAGCCGCGAGATAAAAATTCAACATAATTGACAATAATGACGATACCGCGCCCAGCGTAAGACCCGCGCGCAACCGAGCATACCAGACTGGCAACATACCATTTCGCGCAGCACTGATATCTGATAGCCCCTGAACACTATGGCATGCGGCAAGGAGTAGTGGCCCCAATGGTGTAGCCGGAAATACTAAAACACCATATGCCAACAAAGCAGGTAGAACGCTCAATATTAACGTTTGGGTGTCCAAATGATGCAAGGCTCCGCCCCATCTTACTCCGCCCAGAAATGATAAAATAATTGCCCCGTAAACCATGCCAAAAGTTCCGGCAATACCCTGCCATCCCTGTGAGGGGGGCATCCAGATAAACAAAGCAGGCACCAAGAATGGGATCAGCCCCCCCACACCAAGCCATAAAGCCACAGGTGGAATGGTCTCGATTTCATTCAGGGTGTCACTCTGGGCGTCGTCCATCATCTTTTGAATTAACCAAGAGTTGAGAGCGCAGGAAACCAATCCAGAAGATATGTGGCGAGGTTTTGAAGTGAGCCGGAAAAAATCAGCATACCGGTTGTAATCAGTAAGCCACCGGTGATTTTTTCCAACAGGCCTAATCTCTGTTTGATTTTAGGTGAGCTTTTCAGAAAATACCCCACGCCAATAGCTGACAAAACAAAAGGAACCCCCAGCCCTGCAGCATAAGTAGCCAACAGTCCAACGCCTTGTTGAAGACTGTCGCTGGATGCTGCGAGGGTCAGTATGGTTGCCAAAATAGGACCTATACAAGGCGTCCACCCAAATGCAAAGGCCAAGCCAAGACCAAAAGCGGTTAAAAGCTGTTTTTCGTCTTTAGTCTCATCACTATTGACAGGTTTGGTGACGCGAAGTTCGCGCTGCAAGAAAGAAATTCTAAAAATACCCGCCATATGCAGACCGAGTATAACGATAAAAATACCGGCAATTTGGGCAAGTAAGTCCTTATGACCCAGAATAAACGGATTAATTGCCGCCGCGCCTGCGCCGAGCGAAATAAAGACGACCGAAAAGCCGGCAACAAAAGCTAATGCGCCCGGGAGTATACGCCCCCAAATGACGTTTTCATCCGCATCAGACAGCTCTTCAAAGCCGATACCGGCAGCAAAGCATAGATACCCCGGCACCAGTGGAAGGACGCAAGGTGAGAGAAAACTCAGCAAGCCTCCAATAAAAGCCGCTCCGAGGGAGAACCCGAATTCATCCATTCAACACCATTATTAAACCTCATATTATACTCCGCTTATTATTAGCTTCTGCTTTAACTTCTGCGGCGGAAAAGGACTGTTGCTATCCATCCAAAAAAGACAGCAATTAATACACCCGTTATACCATATAGGATGGGAAGTTGATGTGCCAAGCGATGAAGGAATTGTTCGAAGCCAGCAATGCCGACAATTATTGTGTTATTTTGCATGCTCAGAACATTTCCGGCATCAAATAAAATTATTTTTGCTTCATAGACTCCCATTGGAACACCTGGGGGAAGGGCGATTTCAGTTCTAAAAAGTTGGTTGCCAATTATTTTCACGCCGGACGGACTTTCGGAATATAATTTGCGGCTTTGTTTGTTGCGGATAAGGCCTTCTAGAAATAAATCAGTATCTTCGTGGGTTGAAGCAAGTTTTGTGGGAACGTAATCTAGACCGATGCCCATTTCCTGACGAATTTCAGGAGAAGCTATATCAGCTAACGCACGTGATGCGGCAACCGCGTAATAGGATGGTGTTGAAGAAACTGATAGTGATTCTGTGTTCACCCATAGTCCGAAGGTTTTGTCTTTGCGTCTTACTTTTAATGCTTCATCCGGCCCGCGCAGTATCACAACGATATCCGGTGAGGCATTTTTCCGGGAGGTATCAAAAGCGCCAAACAGTAAAACTGTTTCTCCGTCGAAATTTGCCTGAATGGCAACTTCATGTGTTGATAGATCGGTTACAAGCTCATTTGCCTTGGCGTCTGATAAAGGAATTGTAAGCAAAATGAATAGTATTAGGCATGTGTTAAAGCCTTTTATGTTGAGAGCTATGCGCATTACTGCATGACTCCTGAAGATGATAGGGAGTAAATTTCGGTTGGCATAGAAAGTAAATCATTAAGCATTTTAAGGCCGACGCCCAGTACAATTAGTGCGAGTAATGCTCTCAATTGTTCGCCTCTGAGCTTTTGTCCAAGACGTGCGCCGATTTGTGCACCAACGACACCTCCAATAATCAAGATGGTGGCCAGCACAACATCGACAGTCTGGTTTATAACAGCATGCATGACTGTCACGGATGCAGAGACGAAAATAATTTGAAAAAGGGATGTACCAATCACCACATTTGTCGGCATACGGAGCAGATAAATCATCGCCGGAACCATTATGAAGCCGCCTCCGACTCCCATAATTGCTGCCAGCACACCGACAAAAAACCCAATCAGAATTGGCGGGATAATGCTGGTGTAAAGATGAGATACTTTAAACCGCATTTTAAAAGGCAGGCCGTGTATCCAATTATGTTGCCCCGGCCGTCTTGCAGGGATGGGGCGTCCGATTTGTCTGGCACGGATAGCGCGAATACTCTCTATCATCATTAGCAGCCCTATGACGCCAAGAAAAACCACATAGCAAAGAGAGATTAAAAGATTTATCTGCCCCATTTCGCGCATCACAGCGTAAAGTTGAACTCCGACTGCCGAGCCCAACAATCCGCCAACCAACAAAACGGACCCCATGCGAATATCAACACCGCGTTTTTGGAAATGAGCCATTCCGCCGGAGATGGAGGAGGCTAAAATTTGATTGGCTTCACTCGCTACGGCTACAGTTGGGGGAATTCCAATAAAAATCAGTAGCGGGGTCATAAGAAATCCCCCGCCAACCCCAAACATGCCGGACAAAAAGCCTACAAGGCCACCAATACCAAGCAGCAAATAAATGCTTACGCTGGTCTCTGCAATGGGTAAGTAAATTTGCATTTGGTTTTATTGTGTTGTGGATCAAAATTATGATTTATCACGCAAGGCTCGATTTGCATAGTGAGCTTAGTGAGCAGTATTTTTAGTTTCTTACTAAGAGATGTCTAAATAACGGGCGTTCTATTATTGGATAAATTTTCACTTTAAAAGCTCGCCATGATTGGAAATTAATCTAACTAAAACAATAGATTTTAATTTTTATATACAAAGGTGGAGAAGATCATGTCACCTCTTGCAACCCAAAAATACAGATGCCATTTCACGGTCAACCAAACGCTTATTTTGAAGACAGCATAAATTACTTGCATTGGGATGCTCCCAAGAGCGCGCCTATAATTCATTGGGCTCATGCGAATGGTTTTAGCGGCGGCACCTATGCCCCATTACTTACAAGACTTGCTGACCTAGCTCATATTTATGCTTGGGATGCCCGCGGTCATGGTGCAACCAAACTCTCTGCAAATCCGGAAGAACTGAAAAGCTGGAGTCCTTACAAGGACGATATGATTCGTTTCGTAGAAAAACTCACAGACCGCCACGGACAAAAAATCTATCTCACTGGTCACAGTCTTGGCGCAACAACGTCTATTCTTACTGCTGCTGAACGGCCTGACCTTGTCGAAGGGCTTGTGCTCGTCGATCCGGTCATTATTCCTTATCATCTCGGTTGGCTATCCGGCTTTTTACATCAACTCAAATTACCGCATCCTGTCGGTCATCTTATTCGTCGGTCCAGCCGACGCCGCAGAGTTTTTAAATCTCGTTTAGAGATTGCTCAGTCCTATTACGGGCGTGGGGCTTTTACAAAAGATGATGAAGGTTTTCTCAATGCATATCTTGAATCGGCAATTGAGCCCAAAGAGGGAGGTGTAGGTCTCTGCTGTCAGCCTGAATGGGAGGCACAGAATTACATTGCTCAACGGCATAATTCGGCGCGTGCTATCAAAGCTCTCACATGTAATGTGGTGCTGGTGCAAGCTGAGAAAGGCTCAACGGTTTATTCCAACAAGCCGTTTTTGAAAACCCGTAAACCTGTGACGTTTAGAACAATCGAGGATACAACCCATTTTCTACCATTTGAAAAGCCCGATGCTGTCGCCTCACACATTGCCGCAATGATTTCAGGTGAGCCTGCCTGAGTTCTTGGTGGGTTGAGCCTCTATTGCTGGGATACCTCAAAGGGCGCGAGATAATTTTCATAGCCTTTAGCCGCCATGTCCTCTAACGGGACAAATTTCAATGCGGCTGAGTTTACACAATAACGCAATCCTGTAGGAGCGGGGCCATCATTAAATACATGCCCCAAATGGCTATCGGCATATTTGGAACGTAATTCCGTACGCTCTATGAAAAGAAAGTTATCAGGCTTCTCAATAATATTAATAGGTGTCAGGGGACGGATAAAAGACGGCCAGCCGGTTCCACTCTTATATTTATCTCTTGAAGAAAAAAGAGGTTCTCCGGAAATGACATCGACATATATCCCATCACGTTGTTCGTTCCAGTATAAATTGTCGAATGGCTTTTCTGTGCCGTCTTCTTGCGTCACATAATACTGAAGTGGGGTGAGTTGTTTTTCTAGGGTTGTTTCATCAGGTTTGACATAGACATTTTCGTCCCATGCAAACGAGGGTTGAACGGCGCCAGTTAAAATAAAAAGAACTAATATCACGCGTGTTTTAGTTGTGAGCATTGATTGGTTCATTTTTTCATTTTTTATCATGTGAGTCTCCTTATTTAATGAGAACGGTTTTGGGTTCACGGTTCTTAGATGTATGATTATCTAGTTGAGGGATGCGGTTTTTTTATGTCCCTGATTGTGACGAAATTGTGCAGTGATGAAATGCTGCATACCATCTGAAAAAAAGGGGAGGATCTCATGTCTCAAAAATTAAAACTTATTGTTGGTTTTGCATTATCTGTTTTTTTGGTCGCTTGTGTGATGGCTTATCTGGCAGTCGGGTTGAGTGGCTTTGACAAAGTGCTTGCTGAGCCCTGGGGGCTGGTCACTATACTGGACCTGGTACTTGGGGTTGTATGTATGACCGCCGTTATTTTTACCGTTGAAAGTGACTGGAAAAGAGCTGCCATGTGGTCTCTGCCGATCTATTTTTTCGGAAATATTATCACAGCTATATGGATTCTGACTCGTTTAGACCAAATCACTGATTCAAAATGACCTGTGGATAAGTGACTGCAATTGTTTCGTAACAATGAATGCTTTCAAATGAAATTTTTTTTTATAATATTTGCCTGTAATTTCAATGACTAGAGCGCAAGTCTTAAAAAATATAAAAAAAAACATATACTACCTGTTGACGCATCAAATGGTTTGAGACACTATATATTGTAGTTTTTGCTGATTTGTCGGATTTTATGACGGGTCAGATTTGGGGACTAATTCTCGGCCATGATCGACATTTTTCATGGTGTGTTTATACGCACCTGCCGGTAAATTGCCCCCAAATTTAGGCTCAAAAGACGGCAATACACAGCTTATTAAGATGAATTTCAGTCTAATCGAAATTTATCTTTGGCACTGAGGACGGGCGAATGTTTAATAATACTGACAGGAAAGATGGTCATACAGAGGCTGCTGAGCAGCGGGTTCAGGATGTGTTGAAAACAGCATCGCAGGAATTAAGGGGCAGCCGTAAGGCTGAAGGTCATGATGTGACCGCACAACCTCAGATGGATTTTGAACGGGGCAACCAAATTGTCCAGTTTGAAGATCGTCCGAGTGTTAAAATTGACTCCTCACGCGACGCTTTATTGACTGAATTTGGCAAAGCCACGCTGACAGACCGGTATTTGATGCCCGGTGAGACTTATCAAAGTTTATTTGCGCGTGTTGCTTCTTTCTATGGTGATGATGAAGCGCATGCTCAAAGACTTTATGATTACATATCAAAGTTGTGGTTCATGCCTTCAACGCCGATTCTTTCCAATGGCGGCACCACCAGAGGCCTTCCTATTTCCTGCTTCTTGAATGAGGCCAATGACAGCCTCTCTGACATTGTGGATCTATGGAATGAGAATGTCTGGCTTGCCGCACGGGGTGGCGGTATTGGATCTTATTGGGGGAATCTGCGTTCTATTGGTGAGAAAGTAGGTCAAAACGGTAAGACTTCAGGCATTGTGCCCTTCATTCGCGTCATGGATAGCCTGACCCTTGCTATTTCTCAAGGTTCTCTGCGTCGGGGTTCTGCGGCAGTTTATTTGCCGGTTGATCATCCAGAGATTGAGGAATTTATTGAGATTCGTCGCCCGACTGGTGGAGACCCAAACCGTAAAGCCTTGAATTTGCATCACGGTATTCTGATTTCTGATGCCTTTATGCGCGCCGTTGAAAATGACGAAGACTGGGCACTTCGCAGCCCTAAAGACAATTCTGTCCAAGCTTCGGTAAAAGCGCGTGATTTGTGGATTCGTATGCTCACCGCACGCATTGAGACGGGCGAACCTTATATGATTTTCCGAGACACAGTGAATAATCAGCGTCCTGAGCATCAAAAGCTTTTGAACCTTGAAATTAAAACCTCAAATCTATGTGCTGAAATTACCCTCCCAACAGGCCAAGACCATTTGGGCGAGGACAGAACAGCCGTTTGTTGCTTGTCATCCGTAAATGTCGAAAAATATGAAGACTGGCAGGATGACCCGAACTTTCTAACTGATGTGATGCGCTTCCTTGATAATGTTCTGGAGGATTTCATCCAACGAGCGCCTGATAGCATGTCAAAAGCAAAATATGCCGCGATGCGTGAGCGCAGTGTTGGTCTTGGCGTGATGGGCTTCCATTCGTATTTGCAATCCAACATGATTCCATGGGAATCTGTCATGGCGAAAGTTTGGAATAACCGTATTTTCTCCCACATTAAAGAGCAGGTTGATCTTGCTTCCCGCCAGATGGCTGAAGAGCGTGGCGCATGTCCCGATGCTGCGGAATGCGGCATGCAGGAGCGATTCTCCAATAAGACAGCAATTGCACCAACCGCTTCCATTTCAATCATCTGTGGTGGGACCAGCCCTGGCATTGAACCTATTGCCGGTAACAGCTTTACGCATAAGACGCTGTCAGGCTCATTTAATGTCCGTAACCGCCATCTAGCTAAATTGCTGGATGAAAAAGGTCGCAATGATGATGATACTTGGTCATCTATCGTGACTAGTGGTGGCTCCGTAATGCATCTTGATTTCCTCACAGATGAAGAAAAGGCCGTCTTTAAGACTGCTTTCGAGATTGATCAGAGATGGTTGATTGAATTTGCCGGTGATCGTGCACCGCTTATCGATCAGGCGCAGTCTCTAAACGTATTCTTACCCGCCGATATTCATAAACGCGATCTACACCAAATTCATTATCAGGCATGGAAGCGCGGCGTGAAGAGTTTGTATTATTGTCGTTCACTTTCTATTCAGCGAGCTGAAAAGAATGATGGTGAAGCGCACACAGAACCGGATACAGCAAAAACTGTTGCTGTATCGACTATCGATTATGAAGAATGTGCTTCCTGTCAGTAGACCGCTCATTAGGTTTGCTCTTTTGGATGCAGAATAAATTACAACTTAACTAAGAGGACGTGTGTCATGTCACTTCTAGAAGACCGCATTGTTTATAAACCTTTCCTTTATCCCTGGGCGTATGACTCTTGGCTCACTCAACAGCGCATTCATTGGTTGCCTGAGGAAGTGCCACTCGCAGAGGATGTTAAAGATTGGCACAAGAATATGACAGTAGGTGAAAAGAACCTCCTGACACAGATTTTCCGCTTTTTCGTCCAAGCTGATGTGGAAGTGAATAATTGCTATATGAAGCATTATTCTCAGGTTTTTAAACCCACAGAAATTCAGATGATGCTTTCTGCGTTTTCAAATATGGAAACCATTCATATTGCTGCCTATTCGCATTTGCTTGATACAATCGGCATGCCAGAAGTTGAATATGAAGCATTCCTAAAATATGGCGAAATGAAAGACAAATATGACTATATGCAAGAATGGGGTGTTGAAACAAAAACCGACATTGCCAAAACGCTTGCAGTCTTTGGCGCTTTCACGGAAGGCTTACAGCTTTTTGCTAGCTTTGCAATTCTGATGAATTTCCCGCGTTTCAATAAAATGAAAGGCATGGGTCAGATTGTAACTTGGTCCGCGCGCGACGAGACCTTGCATACCAATTCGATTGTTCGCTTGTTTAACACTTTCGTAAATGAGAATCCGGAAATCTGGACTGAAGAAACTAAAAAAGATTTGTATAAGGCCTGTGAGACAGTTGTCACACATGAAGATGCTTTTATTGATCTTGCTTTTGAAATGGGCGGTGTTGAAGGTCTTGAGCCAAGCGAAGTCAAAAATTATATCCGCTATATCGGCAATCGTCGTCTGACCCAGCTTAATTTGAACCCGATTTACGATATTGAAAAGAACCCTCTTCCCTGGATGGATGAGATGTTGAACGGTATTGAACACACCAATTTCTTTGAGAATCGTGCAACGGAATATTCAAAAGCCTCCACTTCTGGCACGTGGGATGAGGCCTTCGGATAAGCACATAATACAGACAAGAACAGCAAGTCTGGGTTCGTCTTTTCAGGCTGCCTGACATTGGTATGGATTATACGCTGTCTGATGGTCAGTATATGAGGTTTGATCTAACACAACGAAATATAGAAGACGATGAATTAGATATGTTGATGATTAGACTTTGCGTGGATTTGCAATGATAAATATTTGTCTGCTAAATTCGCTGTAATTCTTTCCTTTAAAATTTATTTCTCATCATTATAACCGCTGATTTTAGCCTCTTGTCAGTCTCTGAAATTCAGGTCATCATTGGCTCAAATTATGAGGTAAAGAATGATTGATCTGTACACATCACCTACTCCGAATGGATACAAGGCCTCTGTCACGCTTGAAGAACTTGAGCTGGATTATAGGGTTCATGTGGTTGATATTCAGGCCGGCGATCAAAAAAAACCTGAGTATCTTGCGATTAATCCGAATGGCAGGATTCCTGCTCTTATTGACCGTGATTTGAACGACCTGAGAGTGTTTGAAAGCGCTGCGATTATGATTCACCTTGCAGAGAAAACCGGCAAGCTTCTGCCCGCCAAAGCAGAGGACAGAGCCGAGGTAATGTCGTGGTTGATGTTTCAGATGGGCGGCATTGGCCCTATGATGGGGCAGGCGAATGTGTTCTTCAGGTATTTCCCAGAAAAAATACAGCCAGCTATTAACCGCTATCAAAATGAGGTTCGACGCCTGTTTGAGGTGCTTGATACTCATCTGGCTGAAAGTGAATGGTTGGCAAAAGAATTCTCTATTGCTGATATAGCGAATTGGTGTTGGACACGGACAGCGAGTTGGTCAGGTGTCGAAAATCATGATTTAGAGCATATGCAGCGTTGGCAAAATGCTATGGAAGCGCGGCCTAAAAGTGTGGCCGGCACGAAGGTACCTTTCGATATTACAGAACTCTTAAAGGCTGAAGGTAAGGATGCGGAGCAGTTCGCTAAAGAAGCTGAAAAGCTGGTGCAGAAGTAACCGGAGAACTGGGCATGGTGTATGAGAGAAAGTTTTGGAAATGGTGCTGCCGGAGAGAATTGAACTCTCGGCCTCTCCCTTACCAAGGGAGTGCTCTACCCCTGAGCTACGGCAGCCTGTTATCGAGGCCATTAAGTGCCACAGCACGACCAATTAGGCAAGTCTCAATCAAATCACTCTTAACGGTTTCAAATGTCACCATCTAACAATTCATCAGGGTCAAAATCTGACCGCAACGAACGGCTAGGTGCGGCATTGCGGGCTAATTTGCAACGTCGGAAAGTGGGTCGTAAACAGGCTCAAAAACAAGTAAAGTCGCGTTCTTCATCCTTATCAGGAAAACTGTCAGCAAACTTAGCAGCAAATCCTGAAGATACCGGTAAGGAATAAGAAAAATGGATAAAATTGTCATAAATGGCGGTAATAGGCTGATGGGTGATTTGCCAATTAGCGGCTCAAAAAATGCCGTTTTGCCACTTATGATATTAGGACTTTTGACCGATGAAACGCTAAAGCTCGTGGGTACCCCGCGGCTAGCTGATACAACAACACTGGGTAATGTTTTAGAAGAATTAGGCGCCAAGGTTGACGTTTTTGGACAGGGTAAAGGCGAGGGGGTTACAATCCATACCTCTGATATTGCACAAACAACAGCTTCATATGAACTGGTGTCCAAAATGCGGGCAAGTTTCTGGGTGATAGGCCCACTTCTCGCGCGTTGTGGACAGGCACGTGTTTCCCTACCCGGGGGGTGTGCGATTGGTACGCGTCCGGTGAATCTCTATTTGCAGGGCCTAAAGAAAATGGGCGCGGCAATTGATGTTGCTGATGGCTATGTGAATGCCAAAGCTCTTTCACCTTCTGGTCGTTTAGCCGGCGCTCAGATTAATTTCCCCTTCGTTTCAGTTGGTGCAACCCATGTGATGATGATGGCAGCAAGTCTGGCAGACGGGCAAACTATCATCAATAATGCGGCGAGCGAACCTGAGATTATGGATGTTGGGCGATGCTTACAGGCTATGGGTGCGCAGATTGAAGGGCTGGGGACACGCACGTTAATTATTGATGGCGTTGAGAATCTGAATGGAACAACCCATACGGTTATTCGAGATAGAATTGAAGCAGGTGCTTATGCCTGTGCGGTTGTTGCTTCAAATGGCGAGGTAACCCTGACAGGAGCAGATGAAGCATTGCTTGGTTCTTTAGCGCTTGTTTTACAACAGGCAGGGGCTACGTTTGAAACAAAACCTGATGGGTTATTGGTCAAAGGCACATCGGATATACGCCCGGTGAACGTGGTGACAGAACCTTATCCGGGTTTTGCGACTGACCTTCAAGCACCTTTTATGGGTCTGATGTGCGTTGCGAATGGAGTGAGCCATGTCAGAGAAACGATTTTTGAAAATAGGTTTATGCATGTACAAGAACTTGCCCGGCTGGGGGCTGATATTGAGCTTCAGGGAGACACGGCACGTGTCACTGGTGTGAAGACACTAAAAGGCGCGCCGGTCATGGCGACTGATTTGCGGGCATCCGTTACATTAATAATCGCCGGGCTGATTGCAGAGGGCCAGACGACCATTCAGAGGGTATATCACCTTGATCGTGGCTATGAAAACCTTGAGAAAAAACTCTCCGGCTGTGGCGCAAACATCAGCAGGGTTTCTTAAAGATGGCGGAAAGGTCTTGAGATAATAAAATGACTACATATCAACCGCTTAATTTAGTGGCTTGCGACGGAGAAGATTTAAAAGTCATCTCAGCCATGATGCAGGATTGCATTATCACAGCCTCCGATATGGTGTTTGATAAATCAATGCGGCTTTTTGCGATAATGGGCAACCGTTTTTGCTGGGAGGTTGAGGAGGAAAAGACCCAACAAAGAGTGCGGGTAGGTGTGCATTTTACGGATGTACGAAAGGTTGCCTACCGCGATGTTGAGTTTGGTAGCGATCAGATTTTATCCTTACTTGCGATAGAATTTGTGTCTCAAGAACCTCCCGGGGGGATTTTGCGTATAATCTTTTCTGGGCGATCTGAGATTCGTCTCACCATAGACGCATTGAATATGGTAATGCAGGATGTTACGCCCGGATGGTCAGCTTCAAGCCGACCGCAACATAAAGATAATGAGCCGTTGAACGAGAACTAATATGGTCTTGCGACTGAATAAAACAGATATAGATTTTGATGTAGCCTTTGCCCGACTTCTCACTATGAAGCGGGAGCAGGATGTGAACGTTAATCTCGCTGTGGCTGACATCATTAACGAAGTTCGCGAACGGGGTGACGCAGCTTTGTGTAATTATACGAAGCGTTTTGACCGTAATGATATAACACGGGATATGTTGCGCGTTTCTCCCGAAGAGATTGACCGCGCTGAAGCGGATTGCCCCCATGAAACGCTGCAAGCACTGGATGTTGCAGCGAAGAGAATTGCTGATTTTCATGCCCGCCAAAAGCCTCAGGATGAGCGCTTTACTGATGCCCAGGGGGTTGAATTGGGTCATCGTTGGACGGCAGTAAGCGCGGCTGGAATTTATGTGCCCGGCGGATTAGCAAATTACCCCTCATCTGTACTGATGAATGCGTTACCTGCTAAAGTTGCTGGGGTTGACCGCCTCGTCATGGTTGTTCCCATGCCTGAGGGCAAGGTTAACCCGCTTGTGCTGGCGGCGGCAAAACGCGCCGGGGTGAATGAAATATATAAAGTCGGCGGGGCGCAAGCCATTGCAGCACTTGCTTATGGTACTGAAACAATCGAGCCAGTTGATGTGATTGTCGGCCCGGGTAATGCTTATGTGGCAGCGGCCAAGAAACAAGTCTTTGGATATGTTGGCATTGATATGGTTGCGGGGCCGTCGGAAATTTTGGTTGTTGCTGATGCTGAAAATGATCCGGCTTGGATTGCGGCTGATTTGCTGTCTCAAGCAGAGCATGACAGCGTGGCGCAATCAATTTTGATGACCGATGATGTGGCTTTTGCTGAAGCCGTCTGTAACGAGGTGGAACGGCAACTGAGTGACCTTCCTCGGGAAGAAATTGCCCGTCAAAGCTGGGAAAATTTTGGGGCGATTGTTCTTGTGCCAGATTTAACTCAGTACGGACCGGCGCTGATTGACCGGCTGGCTCCCGAGCATCTTGAACTGGCGGTCAAAGACCCTGAAAGTCTTTCTGATAATATCAGGAATGCAGGGGCTATTTTTCTGGGGCGTTATACACCTGAAGCTATTGGTGATTACATTGCCGGTCCAAATCATGTTCTACCGACGGCACGTGCTTCACGTTATGCGTCGGGCCTTTCTGTTTTGAATTTTATGAAACGCACGTCCCTAGTTTCTTGTTCAGCGGATAGTTTAAAAGAAATTGGCATGGATGCTATTCGTTTGGCTGAGTCCGAGGGGCTATCCGCGCATGCGAGATCTGTTGCAATAAGATTGAACAAAAACTGATGAATGACACGCCTGAAGATAGCCCGAATAGAATCGTTCACCTGTCTCTGGATGATCCGGCGCTGATTGCTCGTAACCCTGATGTTGAACATGAACGCCGTGTTGCGATTTTTGATTTGCTTGAAGAAAACAGCTTTTCACCAAAAGATTGCACTCAAGGGCCCTATCGGGTAACCCTTTCCCTGACTGAAAAGGGGCTAAATTTTCGCCTGTGCGACCTTCAGGATAACCCCTTAAAAGATATTGAACTTTCCTTGATGAGTTTTCGGCGGCTTGTGAAGGATTACTTCTTGATTTGTGAAAATTATTACCAAGCTATCCGCTCAGCATCTCCCGATAAAATTGAAACAATAGATATGGGGCGCAGGGCTTTACACAATGAAGGTTCGACCTTGCTTCAAGAGAAGTTGTCCGATGTTATCACAATGGATTTTGATACGGCTCGACGACTTTTTACCCTGATTTGTGTATTGCAAATGAGGGGTTGATTTTAACTCATTTTATGTTCATTCTCCGGCCATTATACAGGAAAAATATATGGCTAAAGAAGAATTGCTTGAATTTCCGGGAATTGTTGTCGAGCTTTTGCCGAACGCAACCTTTCGCGTGAAATTGGAAAATGATCACGAGATCATTGCCCATACTGCGGGAAAAATGCGAAAAAATCGTATTCGCGTTTTGGCAGGCGACCAGGTTCTTGTAGAAATGACTCCATATGACCTCACTAAAGGGCGCATTACCTATAGATACAAATAGGCAAAAACTATGGCTTGCCAGCGCATCGCCCCGTCGTCTTGATCTGCTTACCCAGATTGATATCAAGCCTGATAATGTGGGTCCGGCTGATATTGACGAAACACCTCAATCTGGCGAAACCCCGAGAGAATTGGCTCGCCGCCTTGCTTCAGAAAAAGCTGCCTCCGTCTTGACGAATATCCCTAAAAATGAAGATTGGATTATCCTAGCTGCAGATACAGTCGTGGCGCAGGGCCGCAGGATTCTCCCGAAAGCAGATAAAGAGGAAACGGCCAAAGCGTGTCTTCAGCTTTTATCGGGTCGTGCGCACCGGGTTTATAGCGGTGTCTGCCTTTTATATAAGGGCAAAAGCATGCTCAGAGTTGCGGATACTCGCGTGGTCATGAAAAAGCTGTCAGATGACGAAATTAAGACTTATCTTGATAGTATGGAGTGGCAAGGTAAGGCAGGTGGCTACGCCATTCAGGGACAGGCGGATGCATTTGTGAAATCCTTAAATGGGTCATATTCAAATGTTGTCGGATTACCTTTATATGAAACATCTTCGCTGTTGACCGGTGTCGGTTTTAAGGGCGTACATAGTGTAAATAATGATTGAGGGTTTTTGAGGAGGAACGCATGGGGCGTGAAGTTTTAATGTCGGTGGAGTTGGGACATGTATTTGTTGCCAATGTGAATGACGGAAAGCTGATTGATTTGCGTATTGAGCCAGTTGGCTCTGATAATCAAGATGTCGGGCGGATTTATTTGGCAAAAGTTGCCCGTGTTGTTCCAAGATTGCAGGCGGCATTTGTCAATATTGGTGAGAACTCTGACGGTTTTCTTGGCGCGCGCGAAGCCCGTACGCTTCTCATCGATGCTGACCGCGATACACCGGTAGAGGATTGTGTGCATGATGGTGACACTGTTCTGGTTCAGGTAAATCGCCCCGCGGATGGCGATAAGGGGCCGCAACTCACAGCAGATATTAGCCTGCCGGGGCGCTATGCAGTCCTGACGCCCTGCCGAACGAAAGTTTCCGTGTCGCGTTCCATAGAAGATGATAAGGAGCGACAAAGACTGATCGAACTTGCCGAAACGGTGCGCGACAGGTTGGGCATTGAAGGTATGGATGGGCTTGCCGGTTGGGTGCTTCGGACAGCGGCAGAAGGCGTTGATAATGAACTTCTTGAAAAAGACATGGAGATGATTGCTGGTATCTGGACTGATATTCTGGATAAGGGCGATGATAATGACCCACCCTGTTTGTTGCATCAAGATCTGGGTGGGATTGAGCGCGGCCTGCGTGACTTTATTCGCCCTGACACTGCATCTGTGACTATTCAAGGTGAGGCAGCTTTCCGTATGGCGCGCAGCTATTGTCAAAAAGTTATGCCGCAGGCTGAAGCGCTGATTAAGCAAAGTGAGCCCGGTGAAATCCTGTTTGATCGTTATGACATTAACAGTACAATCGACAAGGCGCTGAACCCGCGAGTGGATTTGCCGTCGGGTGGCTGGATAACTATTGAAACCACTGAGGCCATGACAACGATCGATGTCAATTCAGGCAGTCACAGTGACCCGACACTTGCGATTAATCTGGAAGCCGCCGCTGAGATCGCTAATCAGATTCCGTTGCGGGCTGTTGGCGGTCTTATCGCAATAGATTTCATTGATATGTCCGATGAAGCTGATGGAAAGAAAATTGAAGATAGTCTGCTGGCAGCCTTTAAAGATGACCGAGTGCCGGTGCGTATCGGTCAGATGTCTAATTTCGGTGTGATTGAAATGACCCGAAAGCGTGACCGTCTGTCTTTGTTGAAATCATTACCGACAGGTTATTTTGATGACTCAGATGGTAAAAATGACCCAGACAGTGAAGATGACCAAGAGAGCCAATAAGCTCGTGCCTTGCCCCATTTGTAAGGAGAATGATAGCTCCCAGCCTTACAAGCCGTTTTGTTCATCCAGATGTGCAAATGTTGACCTGCATCGCTGGTTAGGGGGGTATTACACCGTTCCGGCTGTTGAGCCGCCTGATCATTATTCCGAAGATGAAGACACCTTTGGTGAGATTTATTAGTATCCTAAAGTCACAAGGCGAGTCTTATTTTGATGGTGGACAGAACCTGCCCAATTATCTATAACCACGCGGTAGTTACGGCTATGTAGCTGGAACTCATCACTTGTCAGAGTGCCCGGGTAGCTCAGGGGTAGAGCAGCGGACTGAAAATCCGCGTGTCGGTGGTTCAAATCCGCCCCCGGGCACCATTACTTCTCATACACTCTCAAATTAATTGTTATATTAAGTATGCCCTCAAGATGGCAATACTCTCTCTCCGCTATTGCGATGGAGTAAACGTGACAAATTATGGGTCTCTTTTAAATCGCATTTTATTAACTGATTAAGTCAAATTGTTACACGCACGTAAAGTTTCTGTAATATTTGCAGGCTATTAAATGCCCATAAATTACTGGTCTACATTACTTGGAGGGCAAATGTCCTATTTTTTTAATTTTCGTAAATTCTTAACGAAACAGTTAGTTTTCGTTTCAACACTTTCTTTATTATTTTTTTCGTTATTGTTAACACCCTCATTTGCGACTGACTCTTTCGAATACTCTCAACACATCTACACTATAAAGTCGGGTAACATGAGTCTGAACTACCATGATCATTCACGTCTTGATAAGTGGATGACACAATTCGATATTAAGCTTTCAGGTATTGGTTATGCTTATCGTTATCAAGAAAGCAAAGGTAATGTTGAGCATCGTTTTCGAGTTAGTTTACCAAAGGCACTGAAATATAACGGTTTCTCAGTGGCGCCACGTTTTGAGTACCGGGCATTTAATAAAGAAAGCAAGGATGATTTCGCTAATGTGTGGCTTAGGTTTCAATATGCGAAAAAATTTGGTGCCTTTAAGGCCTATGCCACAATTCAACCTAAATTTGCAATTGACAGAGACGGGTATAATGATGGTGAGTATTACGAGGCTCAGAACAAATATGGTGTTGATTACAAAGTCTCAGACAAGTTAACGGTTGGTGTTTATCTTGAGCAGAACCATGACGAAGACTGGAACGTGAAATCAGAATTTGTTGCAACCAAGGTTTCTTTCAAATTCTAATAAACGTTTACCAAATATTTACTATATAAATTAGAACAACTCAGATGAATTAATTAATTGAGTTGTGTTTTTATGAAACGCATTGTTTGCCTTGCTGGAATGGTCAACGAATATGGCGAACAAAAGGTAATTTAATATGCACGATTTATCTCTTTTTTCACTCGAAGGATCTGTTGCACTCGTGACCGGCGCATCTAGCGGAATCGGTCATGAAGTTGCCATTGGACTGTCGCGGACAGGTGCTAAGGTCATTGCCGCTGCCCGCAGAGAGGACAGACTTGTCAGTCTTGTGGAAAAAATAGAACAGCAAGGGGGCGAAGCTCTTGCTGTTGCCCTTGATGTGACCCAACGAGACTCAATTACGCATGCTTTTGACAAGGCAGAAGAAAAATTTGGTCAGCCTGTGAATGTCATCGTGAACAATGCGGGTGTTGGGATGGCAAAATCTATTCTTAATGTTGAAAAAGAAGATATCGACCACGTCATGAATACAAATTTTACGGGTGTTTTTTATGTTGCTCAGGAAGGTGCGCGTCGCCTGGTTGCAGCGCAAGCTGCTGGAAGCATAATTAATATCGCATCAATTCTGGGTATGGGCGGTAAGAAAGCGCATACAATTTACTGCGCATCAAAAGCTGCTGTTGTGAATATGACCCGGTCTATGGCGCTGGATTTGCAAAGTAAAAATATTCGTGTGAATGCAATCGCGCCGGGCTGGTTTGATACTGAAATCACCCATGATTATTTCCAGACAGAAGATGGGCAGAATTTTCTTCAACAAACCCCTGCGGGTCGGCCAGGTGAAGTTAAAGACCTTATCGGCCCGATTATCATGCTTGCGTCTGATGCAGGGGTATTTGTAAATGGTGTAACCTTGCCCGTGGATGGCGCCCATACGGCGACATGGATTTAGTGATTAAAATCAAATTTGTGAAACAGGAGATTTACGAATGCTGACATTACATTTTGCACCAAACTCGCGGGCCGGACGAATTGTCTGGCTGCTTGAAGAGCTTGGCTTGTCCTATGAGATTAACAAGATGGCGTTTCACCCAGATGCGTTAAAATCTGATGAGCACCGTCAGCGTCATCCGCTTGGGCGCGTACCTGTGCTGGATGACGAGGATGTCTCGATTTATGAGTCCGGTGCGATTGTTGAGTATATTCTCGAGCGTCATAAAAATGGTGGTCTTAAGCCTGCTGTTGAGGCATCTGAGTTTCCGGCATATTTGCAGTGGTTCCATTATTGTGAAGGCATGACCATGCCCCCAATTAATACGATTGTCGTGCATACACTCATACTCCCTGAGGAGCGCAGAGATGCGACCGTTCTCGGCCAAGCGCAGCGTCTCCTCACCAAATCACTTGTGCCTGTCAATGAAACTTTGGCTGACAAAGATTACCTTATCGGTGACTTCTCGGCGGCAGATATTATGTTAGGTCACTCTGTTTATATGAGTAATCGTTTTGGGTGTATCACGGATGATATGGTGAATATCAAAGCCTATATCGACCGCATAGAAGCTCGTCCAGCTTTCCAAACTGCCATTATGATGAAGTAGACTGTTGCGGTAAAGTTTAGGGCCAATCTTTATCCGGCTTTATGCATCTGTATTTTTTCTTCTATTTGGCTTCTTCCATCTGGCGGCTGAATTTCTTGCGTTCATGTTCCAACAAATAACGCTTGCGCAGCCGCAGGCTGGTTGGGGTGACTTCCAGCAATTCGTCAAATTCGACATAGGCCATCATGTCTTCCAGTGACATACGGCGTGGTGGTGTCAGAGTTACAGCTTCATCACTACCTGAGGCGCGCATATTAGTCAGTTTCTTGCCCTTAAGTACATTAATTTCCAAATCATTATCTCGGCTATGCTCGCCGACAATCATGCCGTGATAAACGGGCGTTTGCGGGTCAATAAACATGACGCCACGGTCTTGCAGATTGAAAAGTGCATAGGCAACCGCCGTACCGGTGTCGCTGGCAATCAGTGCGCCATTTCGGCGACCGGGAATATCACCGCTATAGGGCGCGTATTCGTGGAATATACGATTCAAAACCCCTGTACCTCGCGTTTGGGTCAGAAAGCGGCTCTGATAACCAATCAAGCCACGAGACGGCGCATGAAACACAATCCGTGATTTTCCTGCACCTGCTGAACGCATATCCATCATTTGAGCTTTGCGGCGGTTCATGCTGTCGACCACGGTGGACGAAAATTCTTCATCCACGTCAATCGTGACTTCCTCAACCGGTTCAAGTTTCTGCCCATTCTCGTTACGAAGCAGAACTTTTGGGCGCGAAACATTCATCTCAAATCCTTCGCGGCGCATGGTTTCAATCAATACGCCCAGTTGTAATTCGCCACGCCCACCAATTTCAAACGCATCTTTATTGTCGCTTTCGGCAAATGTGATGGCAACATTGGTTTCAACTTCATTAAGCAGCCTCTCACGGATAACCGTGGAGGTTATCTTTTTGCCATCCTGCCCTGCAAAGGGGCTATCATTTACCGTGATGGTGACAGACATTGTTGGTGGGTCAATCGGGGTCGAGGCAAGCGCATCGGTGATGCTCGGATCACCGATTGTGTCAGCTACAGAAGCTTTGGTCAGACCTGCAATACATATCAAATCGCCGGCTTGAACCTCGTCAACAGGCACACGCTTGGTGCCTTCAAAGCGCAATAATTTTGTCAGGCGACCCGTTTCAATTTGGTCGCCATTAAGGTTTATGGCCTTCACCGCAGCATTGAGTGTTGCTTTGCCTTGCAAGACGCGACCTGTCAGGCAACGACCAATATAAGGGTCGCTATCGAGCAATGTTGCGAGCATGGCAAAGGGCTTATCAGGTTCAACTAAGGGTGGCGGCACATGGGCGAGGATAACATCCAGGAGCGGGTGCAGGTTGTCACGCGCATCATGAAGTTCAGTGACGCACCAGCCATCACGACCGGAGGCATACAGAATGGGGAAATCAAGTTGCTCTGGGCTGGCATCCAGCGAGACGAATAAATCAAAGACTTCATCGACAACCTTATCAGGGCGTCCGTCAGGTCGATCAACCTTATTGATGACGACGATAGGGCGAAGCCCTTGCGCGAGTGCTTTACCGAGAACGAACTTGGTTTGCGGCATGGGTCCCTCTGCGGCATCGGTGAGCAATATCACGCCATCTGCCATATCCAGAACGCGCTCAACCTCACCACCGAAATCGGCGTGACCAGGTGTATCAATAATATTAATACGTGTGTCTTGCCAGGAGACGGAGGTAGGTTTGGCAAGAATGGTAATGCCGCGTTCTTTTTCCAAATCTCCGGAGTCCATGACTCGTTCATCGACCGCCTGGTTATCACGGAATAGGCCGGATTGTTTCATAATCGTGTCTATGAGTGTGGTCTTGCCATGGTCAACATGGGCAATAATGGCAATATTGCGCAGATTTTGCGCCGGAGTGGCGGTCATAAGGGAACCTCAATAATTGGAGCTATCCGGCTTCTATCGCTTCTTGCCCTGTGAGGGAAGCAGAAACTCGGTTTTTATATTTTTATATCGGCAGCCTTAGCGTCTTCGACAAATTGATCCAGCCCTTTTGCAGTGAGCGGGTGGTTGAGGAGTCCCCATAACACGGCAGGTGGAACTGTTGCAACATCAGCACCATAAAGCGCGGAATCCCTGACATGAAGCGGGGTACGGATGGAGGCAGCAAGGATTTGAGTGTCAAAATCGTAATTATCATAAATGACACGCAGATGGTTAATCAGTTCTATACCATCCGTATGGATATCGTCAATTCGCCCGATAAAAGGCGAGATATAGGTTGCGCCTGCTTTGGCAGCCAGCAGACCCTGATTAGCAGAGAAACATAGAGTGACATTAGTTTTAATACCCTCTGAAGTTAATGCACGGCAGGCTTTTAAGCCGTCGCCGGTCAGAGGTAATTTTACGACGACGTTATTGGCGATTTTGGCGAGGACTTTTCCTTGCTCAATCATACTTTGCTGATCAAGAGCAATAACCTCAGCACTAACATCACCATCAGTGACCTTACTAATTTCAGCGATAATTTCTTTGAAATCCCGTCCGGCTTTTTTAATCAAAGAGGGATTGGTTGTGACACCATCAATAAGGCCGGCTGTATTTAATTCGTTTATTTCTCCGATATCGGCTGTATCAACAAAAAATTTCATTTTTATCTCCTCTTTATTGCCCTTATGTCTTCAGTATTTTAAAACTAGTTCAGTTTAGTTTCTTTTGCTGCATATTTCACTGTTTTCATTTCAAATCATAAAAAATTACTGAAGAGACTTGTCAGGCTGAGATTTCACGCACACAATTGTATGATGTTAAGTTTTGCATCATTTGTTTTGAAGACAGGGCAAGTTTATTGCTCAATTTTGCGATTAAAGGGTTTGTTCCTAGTTCTGACTGCCCTTTTTGTTTTGCAAGCCTGTTCACAAGAAAACAATCAAGAGTCATCACCTCATATATTACATGAAGATTTTCTGGTGCTGGATGCCCACCTGGACACACCGCTAATATTGGATCGCCCAGGCTTTGACATTTCCTTGCGTCATGACCCTATGCATGATTATGCACAGATCGACTTGCCGCGTATGCGGGAGGGAGGCCTAGATGGTGGCTTTTGGGTGATTTATACCCCGCAGGGCGATTTGACAATACAGGCTTATGAGGATGCGCTGGCTCACGCTTGGCATCGTAACAGTGTTATAGATAAGATGATATCTGATCATGCCGATCATTTTATGCCCGCTACGAAAGCAGATGATGCCTTTACTATCGTCGCACAGGGTAAGCATGTTGTTTATAAGAGTATTGAAAATGCCTATCCACTTGGTATGGACATTACTCGGCTTGATGCTTTTTATGATGCAGGTGTGCGTATGGTCGGGCTTGTGCATATGACAAATAATCAGTTTGCCGACAGTTCTACTGACCCGGACGGACCTAAATGGAACGGATTGTCACCTTTGGGAAAGGAGCTTATCCAACGCGCCAATGCACTGGGTATGATTGTTGATATGTCCCATGCGCACGATGAGGCTCTGGCACAAGCCATAAATTTGTCTACAACTCCCGTCATTTTATCCCATTCAGGGGCAGGGCATCTATATGAGCACCCGCGCAATGTTAATGACGCATTATTGTTGAGTCTCGCTGAGTCGGGCGGTGTCATTCATATCAATTCGCTCTCTGCTTATCTAAAAGATCTAAATCTGGATCCGGCAAGGTGGTCTGCTTTATCTGCGCTTTATAAACAGTTACAGGAGAACCCTCTTAAAAGTGAGGCTGACACGAAAGCATTCTTAGAATCACGACGTGCCATTGATAAAAAATACCCTCCAAATTTTGCTAGCTTTGATGATGTAATGGCACATATTTTTTATGCTCATGAGCTAGTGGGTGCTGCTCATATTGGCATCGGTCTCGATTGGGATGGTGGCGGTGGTGTTGACGGATTACAGGATATAACCGGGTTGCCCAAAATTACACTAGCTATGCGTGAGGCAGGTTTGACTGATCAGGATATTAGTGCGATGTGGAGCAAAAACTTACTGCGTGTTCTGCGACTTGTTGAAGATGCGCGAAACTTGCCTTAATGTTTTTGGAAAAAGTATAGAATAACTAAAACTTAAACGCAGTTTATCGTTTACGTTTATTTACTATAATTTTTTTCAAATAATTAATTAGCCAGTTCGACAGGAGTTCGTTTTGGAAAGAAGAAATTTTTTTAAAGCCTTAGCCGCAGGTAGTTTCTACCTCTCAATCCCGACCGCGCGAGCCGCCACCCAGAAGGACCTTGCCAATCTCGATATGATTGACACTGCTGCCGAGGTTTCATCAGGGCGGGTTTCGATGTTTGAGATCAATAAAGCGGCGATGGATAGAATTGATGCGCTAAATCCTCACATTAACGCATTGGTCACTAAAACCTACGATTATGGTGTCCGGCAAATAGCTAAGAATCCGAAAGGCCCCCTCGCTGGTGTGCCTTATATGCTCAAGGATTTAAACTCGCTTAATGGTGTGAGAACCACGCGTGGTTCCCGTCTTTTTACTAGTCATACATCATCGCGCCAATCTCCTTATACGGATAATATTTTGTCTTCAGGCGTAATTATCCTTGGTAAAACCAACACACCTGAATTTGGCTTAATGCCGACTACTGAACCTGTTGCAAATGGCGCGACCCGTAACCCATGGAATCTTGACTATTCATGTGGTGGATCTTCGGGGGGCGCGGCCGCCGCGGTGGCTTCTCGTATGATTGCTGCTGCTCAAGCAAGTGATGGCGGTGGGTCGATTAGGTTTCCGGCAGCTGCATGTAATCTATATGGCTTAAAGCCATCCCGGGGTCGGTTTGGTGATCAGGGTTATGAAAACCAACTGGTTAGTTTGTCAATTAAGCATGCGATTAGTCGGACAGTACGGGATAGCGCCTTTATGCTTGCGCTGACTGAAAATGGGCCAGGGGCGACATTGCCGCCTGTTGGCTATGTTGAAGGTCCAACCAATAAGAAAAGAAAATTTGCGCTCTCTATGAATGCTGGAAATATTTCACCTGATTACGATACTCGGCGCACAGTGCAAAAAGTTGCGCAGCGTTTGGAAGGCCTGGGGCATGAAGTCGAGGTGGTGAACAGCACCCCACATGACAGCCAATTATTTCAAGACCTTTTCGCAGGTCTATGGGCGAAAGGCGCTGCTAGACTGCTTGATGTTGCTGAACGGGTAACAGGTGTGCCTGCCGCGCAAAGTGGTCTGTTGGAGTTTGCGACATTAAAAATGATAGAGTTTTATGTCGATAAGCCAATAATAGAAGATGTGCGCATCAAGGAAATTCTTGGTGATTTGGAACATCAAATGGAGACATTTTATCGTTCTTATGATGGGTGGATTTCACCCATGTCGCCTATACCTTCGCCGCCCCTCGGATATTTTACTCAAGGTTTAGAGGAAGGTCTCGCAAAGGGGACTCAAGAGGATGAAATCATGCAAATGCTGTTTGATCGAATGGCTGGCTTCACTGCTTATACGCCGATTAATAACGCGCTCGGGCGTCCCGCGATGTCGGTGCCGGGCGGGTTTAGCAGGTCTGGAATTCCTATCGGGGTTCAAATTGCTGCCAATACAGGTCAAGAAGCTCTGCTTCTTGATATTGCTTACCAGTTAGAAAGTGATATGCCTTGGATTGGGGACAAGCCCCCAATGTCGGCTTAGGTTTATCTGGTGTGGGCATGAGAGATGATTGATATTGATAATTTTACCCCCCTAACGGCTTTAGTTGGTGGTGGGTTGATTGGTCTAGCAGCAGCTATTTTATATGCCTTTAATGGGCGTGTATTGGGTGTCAGCGGCATTACGGCGTCTGCGCTGGAAGGCGTAATTCATCCCGCGCAACGTGAGGGCTTATCTTGGCGTGTTGCATTTCTTGTGGGTGTTATAATGGGCCCTGCCGTTTATATGTTGATGACGGGT
>NYTN01000026.1 GCA_002683515.1 Rhodobiaceae bacterium | reverse complement strand
TTTTTTACGCTCAATTCATTCATGACAACGAGCTGTATAAATACAGGCTTGAGCCCAATCAATGGACTATTGAATCAATTGGACCGAACAATAATATACTTTCGTTCTCAGTGCGACGTATTTACGACTCGCGGAGCTAAATCAGATGTCCGTAAACAACAGATACGCGGAAGAAGGAACTTTCAAGGCCAACCTTTTGTATCAGCTAGACGCTGGTGACATCTCTACTGCGGAATACGACGCAAGATTGGCCGGTAAAGAGCAGCTTGAAAGAGAGACGCAGCAAGGTTATCAGGATGCTGTTATTGAATTGTTTGAGCTGGATTTACGTCCGCTAAACATTAACAGCGTTAGCACTGAGCGCTATTATTTTACCAATCAGGTGATGCCTGATGGCTCAAAGATTCAATGGCGCATAGATGACAAATTAGACAGCACGTTAACCACCCTTTACGAGCCGTTGCCTATTGCAGCCACAGGGTTTGAACGCACGACCAAAGGGCAAATTCCGACACCAGAACTGACAGTATCAAACATCTTTGGCACTTTTTCTGAAACTCTTGAAGATTTAGATGATCTAATTGGAGCAAAATTAGTCCGCCGAAGAACTCTATTTAAGTACTTAAAAGGACAATCAAGCGAGAACCTCCAGAGCTATTTTCCCACTGATTACTTTTATATTGAACGGAAAGTCTCAGAAACCAGTCTCTCTCTTAGGTTTGCATTGGCCAGTCCTCTGGACCTTGAGGGTATTCAAATCCCTAAAAGAGTTATCACTCAGAACCATTGCGTTTGGCGCTACAGGGGGGATGAGTGTGGATATGCAGGCGGTCCTGTTGCAGACGAGTTCAATAACCCAATCACAGTAGCTAGTGGAAGCACGCAAGCAGAACGGAACTATGTAACTGCGCTTGATGAATTTGAAGATGCGAGACGAGCATACCGAACCGCGCTGGCAGAAAGGTCAGCCGCTGAAAGCAGAAAGAGTATTGAATGCTCTGCGATAGGCGGCGGCGACAGCTTTGGCGGTTTCAATGAAAGCAACAAGGACAACATAACCTTTGCCTTGCCTGGAATGAACTCCAACAACGACGACAACAGTGAAGTGGTCATGGTCGTCTTTAGTGGAGTAAATGTCACTGACCAATCAGAGCCTCACGCAGGAAGCGCGGCTGTATACAAAATGGATACCAGTAGAAGAATTACAACGCCCTACGACAATTATGGAACAGGGCCTTTGCACTCAGTTGTCAAGTACACAATGCTTACCTTTGCCGGCCAAAGCATACGTGGTTCAGAGTTTATAGGGCCTGTACTGCGAGCAACAGCGTCAGAAGCGACATTTGCTGTTGATCCAGGGCATGACCAGAGAGGGACTGATGCCGACGAAGACAATGCTAATCATTTGCAAAACATTTTTGCAGTGTGGAGCGGCTCTCCAGTAACACTAACGACCAATGGAGAATATGGGCTAGGCCCCAAGCAAGCTAATGACAAGGATTCTCAAATTGATCCAGTTAGGAACGTACAGGTAATTAGCACGAACTCATGTGCCGTCGCGGAGTCGGGTTACATAACGGCTAGTGGCGCGGTTAATTCAGCGGAAACCGTTCTAAACAGTAAACAGCAAGCTTTGAATACAGCTTTGAGCAATTTACCTGAAGGAAGTGTCATTAATGGCCAAGACGTTTGCGGCAAAAAACTTTCTAGCTGCAAGCTTCGATTTAGGGGAGAGCTGCCATTTGGGGGTTTCCCAGGAGCTAATTTATCCCGATGATTAACACTCAACTAAAACAAGAAATTGCCAAGGACTGCTTTAATCGTGGAAATATTGAAGCCTGTGGTTTTATTGTTGACGGAATAGTGGTCCCATGTGAAAACGTTTCCGCTAATCCTGAAACTGGCTTTGTCATCGCACCAGAGGACTATGCCAGCGTTGAGGAGATGGGCACCATTGAATGCGTGTATCACTCTCATATCAACTCCAATGAGAAATTTTCTGCTCATGATGTAGGAGTGTGCAAGCAAAGCAATTTGCCTTGGTTGCTATACAGCACAAAGACTGGAGGTTTCCGCTACGCAGATCCACGTAAAAACGTGCCCTACGAGGGTCGCGATTGGGTGTATGGCATACACGATTGCTATAGCCTGATGCGAGATTTCTATAGGCGCGAATTGAAAATCGTTTTAGACGATTTCCCTAGAGGAGAGGAAGGCGAATGGGAGAACGGCACTTGGATGATGTTTGTCAACAATTACAAAGGCCAAGGATTTGTAGAAGTAAAGAGGCCGGAAAAGTACGGCGATTTTATTCTGATGAACATTGTTGCGCCAACGCCAAATCATGCGGCAGTGTTCCTGCCTGAGAGGAATTGCTTCTATCATCATTTAATGAACAGACAGTCTGAAAGGACTGTCTGGGGAACTTCTTGGTCCCGCATGACTCACAAAGTTTTACGCCATGAGAGCTTGATGCAATGACGGAAGAAAGACTTGTCAAGGTAAAGTTGATTGGCGACATGGGGCGTCGTTTTGGGCGCGAGTATGAATTTTCCGCTCGAAACCCAAGAGACGTGTTTAGTGCTTTGACACACCAGCTTGAAGGTTTTTCTGAGTACATGTATACAGCTCATGAAAACAACATGGGATTCAAGGTGATTAGCGATGATCCTGAAGGAATGACCTACGAGGGGTTGATGGTCAGTTGCGACCGGCTCATCATCGCCCCAGTGATTGCAGGTTCTGGAGGCGGTGCAGGAAGAATTTTACTAGGGGCAGCCTTGATTGGCATGATGTTTATCCCAGGAATTGGTGCTTTCTCGACAGTAGCTGCCGGCTCAGGCATTTTGGGCGGCACTATGGCATTCACGACCATGGGCTCCTTGATGTTTGGATTGGGCGCCAGTTTAATTCTTGGTGGCATTTCACAATTACTTGCCCCTGAAGTCAAAACGCCAGATGGAGATAGTGACAAAAAAGAAAGCTTTATGTTTGACAGGGCAGCAGAACTAACGACTCAGGGCTATCCCATGCCTTTGGTGTACGGCAGGTTCCTTTGTCAGTCACCATTGGTCATTTCTTCTGCCATCGAAACAACTTCTGTTTGACAATGTCTGATTTTGCCGAAGAAGAAAAGTTGGTGCAACTGTCAGGATCTGGCGGTGGCGGTAAGGCCGGTGGAGACCGCAAACCTAAAGAAGAAGATGATAATTTATTTAGCAACGCTAACGCAAAAATTTTGCTTGCTCTTTCGGAAGGGCCTATTGAAGGTTTTGCAAGAAGCAGCAAGCAAAGTATTTTCTTAGACAACACTCCTATGGAGGACGAAAGAGCAGAGGATAACTTTAATGGCACCATTGATGTTAAATTCAGGGCTGGCGAAGTTGGCCAATTTTCAATTGATGGCTTTGACGAAGTTCAAATGGAGCAGTCAGTTGGCATTCTGTGTGTTCAGGATGTCTCAGTTCCTATTACAACAACGTCAAACAATTTGCAAAAGATAATTGTCCGAGTTGGCGTTAGCGCTTTGTATAAAGTCGATGATGATAATGGCGACGTTAGTGGCACTAAAGTCGAGTTTAATGTCAGAATTACGGACAACTTTGGAGCTAAAATTCATGACAAAGATTTAAAGATTGAGGGCAAGACGAGAGGGTCTTACGACGAAGAATATCCGTTTAACATTAAAGACATTTTTACCGGACCTTTCACAGTTAGCGTTACTCGTACAACAGAAAGTCCCGACAGCGTTACCGACGCCAACGATTTATTCTTCAAGGCAATCGTCGGCATTCTTGAGGAGACTTTTAAATATCCAGCGACGGCGTTAATGGGACTGACGTTTCCTTCCGAAACCTTCAGTTCGATCCCATCGGTCTCGGTGGAGCTTAAGGGGATAAAGATCAAAGTTCCTAGTAACAGGACAGAGGACAATAATGGCGACGTAAGTTATTCAGGAACTTGGAACGGCGTTTTCGATAGTGACCCAAAATTTTGCACAAACCCTGCTTGGATTTTTTATGACTTACTGACGACCAATCGTTACGGTTGCGGAGTTTTGACTGTTGACCAGGGAAAAGAGATTGGGCCAGGCATTAGAGAAGAAGATATTGATAAATATGCATTGTATGAAATCGGCAAGTATTGCGATGAACTTGTCCCAGATGGCCGTGGAGGACAAGAACGTCGATTCACTTTTAATGGCTACATCAACAACAGAGGAGAGGCTTATCAAGTTTTAAATTCAATTGCTGCTTGCTTTAGGGGCATGTTGTATTTTGCTGCTGGAGGAATTGTGGCGACACAGGACAAGCCAGGGAGGGTCGTAAAAGTATTTAGCCGATCCAATGTAATCGAAGAGGTGGACGACAACGGAGCGGTGAAAACTCCTGCTTTTAATTACGAAGGAACGAGCCGAAAGGCTCGTAAAACAGTTGCAATGGTTTCATGGAATGACCCAGAGGATAGGTACAAAACCAAGTTGGAATATGTAGAAGATTCGCAAGCTATCGAAAATTTTGGCTACAAAGAATTAGAAGTGCGAGCTTTTGGTTGCACTTCCAAGGGTCAAGCTCAACGTATGGGCCGATGGGCTTTGGTCACAAATTTGACAGAAAAGGAAACAGTGACCTTCCGAGTGCCTGCTGAAGGCTTTTTCATGATGCCTGGCGAACTAATTGAAATTCGAGACGAAGCTAAGTCGGCAAGAATTGTGGCTGGGCGTGTTTTAGAAGGATCGACGGCGTCCCAACTCCTTGTTGACACGTATTCAACGCTTACCAGTAATGTTGCCTATGAAGTTACTGTTGGAAGTCAAACTTTAGGTGTGAAGGAAGGTGAAACTATCAACAAGTCCACTCAAAATCGACCTAAGATTTTTCCGTCCAGCGCATTTAATCAAACGCCATCTGCAGGGGATGCTTTTATGCTCCGAGAGATAAATGGAGCAAAACCTAGAACTTACCGAGTGATTGGAATCATGGAAAGCGATGATGGATCAGTGACTGTCACCGCAACATTCCATAATGCGGATAAATACGACGTTGTCGACCTGAACACCTTCTTTGACGCAGGCATTGCTTCTGTCGCCAGCGTTAGGGTCACACCTACAGTGGACAAAGGCACAATCAAACTGGAGACCTCCTGATGCCAAGGATCGAAGCGAATTGGTCCTTTCCGCAATTCACAGGGTATTCAATTTTAAATTTGCTTAATCCTGCCATTTGTTGGCAAGAACCAAGGAATAACCCTTTAATAAAAAAGTTTCGCGTACAGGTTTACTTCAAAGAGGATGCAAGGACATTAGACCTTGGAGCCACGGAAGAAACGTACATGGCGATCCCTTCTGACGACTATTCGTTAACAACTTCGTATAAAATTCGCATTGCTACAATTGGGACTGATGGCAAGCAGTCATCATTCGTTGAAAGTGATACGCTTGTCGCTTCCCCTTTGAGGTTTGACTTTTCCTCTTTGAGGAGCGTCACTTTGCCTGAAGGCCAAAAGCTGAAATCTCAACGTCTTTTGTTTTTGATTATTTGACTCATGGCCCTTTTTGGACTTGATGCTGCAGGCAATTCTGCTTACGTCCAAGCGGACGGGCAAGGCACGCAGGCTACGCCTTATTTAATGCAGCATGACCTGCTAACCAAGCAGATGAAATCGGCTTTTGCTAGCGGCACCGCTAGCGCTGATGTCGTAGCCGCCGTTACAAATAAAAAAGTGAGAGTGATGAGCTTGATCATCACTGCAACAGCAGCTTGCACTTTACAACTGCAGAGCACCAACCTCAGCACAACCACTGCAACCAATCTCACCCCAGAATTTCGCTTGCCTGCAGACGGCAATCTGACCATCTCAAACGAGCTTGGACTGTTCGAGACGTTGTCTGGAGAGAAATTGAACGCAGTTGTTTCCGCGGGCGGTGATTACACCGTAATGGTCACTTATCGGGAGGTTTGATCATGACGCGCATTGTCGGTTCACTTTTAGGGCCGGAAGGCCCGTTGAATGGTCGGCTGTTTATCAAGCCATCAACTCCTTTTATTGGCTTTTCTAAAGACATTTCATTTAAAATTGTTGA
>NYTN01000025.1 GCA_002683515.1 Rhodobiaceae bacterium | reverse complement strand
TCGATAATATTAATAATATTACCCCCCGCCTTTGCTTGATTAGCGAAGTCGCGCATCAGTATAGCAGGAGCTTTTAAATTAACATTTAAATGCATATCCCAGCTATCATCCGTCAAGGTTGTTACTTCGTCATGTTCAAAAACCGAAGCATTATTAATTAAAGCAGATAAAGGGCCTAAAGTTTCAACTGCACGAGAAATAAGATTGCTTGCTTCACAAGCATCACCGAGATTAGCTTGTAGCGTCTCAGCATTTCCTCCTTTATCAGTAATAATTTGAGCCAGTTTATTGGCGGCGTTCGCGGAGTTACTATAATGTATGGCTATATTCCAGCCATCCTCAGCCAAACCCAACGCAACAGCGCGACCAATTCTGTGAGCGGCGCCTGTTATCAAAACTGTTTTGGTCATAAGAATTCCTTAATGATTTATATGCTAGCGAGAACGACGGTGTTTTTTGGGTGTCCATTTTTTACCCATCTTGGAGCCAGTTGCTTCTGAAACTCTTTTTTCAACTTCAGCGGGCCGGGCGAGTGGATCATTAGCTACGACTAATTCAGTTTGTTGTAATCGCTTAATCTCATCGCGTAAACGAGCCGCCTCTTCAAACTCAAGGTCTGATGCAGCTGTTTGCATTTTCTTTACAAGCTGCTCAATATGCGTGCGTAGATTATCGCCAAGCAGAGGTGCTTGTGCTTCCGCCATGCCTTCTTTTACACGATAAGGTCCTGGCGCCATATTATCCTGAGCATCAGTCATGCCCTCAAGAAGATCACCGATATTCTTTTGCACAGATGCAGGGGTGATATTATTAGCCTCATTATGGGAGTTTTGTTTTTCGCGTCGTCTTTTAGTCTCCGCTAATGCGCGTTCCATTGAGCCTGTCATTTTATCGGCATACAGCAAGACGCGTCCGTCAATGTTCCGCGCGGCGCGGCCTATGGTCTGAATGAGTGAAGTCTCTGACCTTAAAAAACCTTCCTTATCAGCATCAAGAATAGCGACCAATGCACATTCAGGAATATCAAGCCCCTCTCTCAGCAAGTTAATCCCAATCAAAATATCATATGCGCCCATACGCAAATCTCGAACAATTTCAATTCGTTCAAGTGTATCAATATCGGAATGCATATACCGGACACGAAGTCCTTGCTCATGCATATATTCGGTTAAATCCTCAGCCATGCGCTTTGTGAGTGTCGTGACAAGGACGCGGTGATTTTTCTTTACAGCCTCATGACATTCCGAAATTAAATCATCGACTTGAGATTTTGCTGGTCTTATATCGCATACCGGATCAATCAACCCTGTTGGTCGGATAACCTGTTCGACGAAAACCCCGCCGGTCTGGTTCATTTCCCAAGGACCGGGAGTTGCTGAAACATGAATACTTTGCGGGCGCATCAAATCCCATTCTTCAAATTTCATAGGACGATTATCAACACAACTAGGCAGGCGGAAACCGAATTCTGCAAGTGTTGATTTTCGCCTAAAGTCGCCTTTAAACATACCGCCAATTTGTGGCACGGTCACATGGCTTTCATCGGTAAATAGAATTGCATTATCAGGCAGATATTCATAAAGCGTTGGGGGCGGCTCTCCGGCTTTTCGGCCTGTGAGATAGCGTGAGTAGTTTTCAATTCCGGCACAAGAACCTGTGGCTTCTAGCATTTCGATATCAAATTCAGTGCGTTGCTCAAGACGCTGGGCCTCTAGTAAACGCCCGGCAGCTTCAAATTCCTTTAGCCGAATTTGTAAATCCTTTTTAATGCGTTGCACAGCCTGATTGAGTGTCGGGCGCGGTGTAACATAGTGGCTATTGGCATAGACCCGCACAAAATCGAGAGACCCCATCTTATTACCGGTAAGAGGGTCGAACTCAGTTAAGGCCTCAATTTCGTCTCCGAACATTTCTATTCGCCACGCGCGGTCTTCACAGTGTGCTGGAAATAACTCGATTGTATCCCCACGAACCCTGAAGTCACCGCGTGCAAAACCTAGCTCGTTTCGGGTATATTGAAGAGTTACCAAATCCGCCAGTAATTGATTTCGAGGTATATTTTTACCGACTTCTAAATCGAAACTCATTTCCGTGTAAGTTTCGACTGAACCGATACCGTAAATACAAGAAACAGAGGCGACGATAATGATGTCATCGCGCTCAAGAAGCCCCCGTGTAGCGGCATGTCGCATTCGATCAATCTGCTCGTTAATATTACTTTCTTTTTCTATATATGTGTCCGTTCGGGCAACATAGGCCTCGGGCTGGTAATAATCATAATATGATACAAAATATTCGACAGCATTATTTGGAAAAAAGCTTTTAAACTCGCCGTAAAGTTGTGCAGCAAGAGTTTTGTTTGGGGCGAGTATTAAAGCGGGGCGGCCTGTATGGGCGATAATTTGCGCCATAGAAAAGGTTTTTCCTGATCCCGTGACACCGAGCAATACCTGATCAATTTCGCCATTATTTATCCCCTTCAAAAGTTCATTAATGGCTTTGGGTTGGTCACCTGCTGGTTCAAACTCAGATTTTAAATTAAACACCTTTCCTCCCTCAGTTTTCCTGGGACGGATAGGGCGATGCGGAACAAAACTTTCTAACGAAGCTTCGTTGAGTCCCGGCTCAGGGATTGGCGGCAGGGGTTTGCGGCCGGTAAGACTTTGCTGCTCTTCAGACATAGAAATAATATAGACATCGCCACTCAATTTACTAGTATTGCAAGGTTCTAAATAAAAAAAAGAAAAAGGAATGAACATGCTTCTTAATTTTAATAAAAATATATTTTGCGATTATCTCGACAGTCAGCATGATTGTTGTGGGTGTAACAGCAATAGATCTTTTAAATTTTGCTATTACGACTGTATTCCCTGACTTAATTGTTTCCGATATCTCGCGTTTGGATGAGCTTCTTTCAGAGGAAGAGGGCGCAAATGCTTTTTTAGCGTCGTGATGTTCGCCCTCTAAATTCTGAAATCATAAGTGATGTTATTCGAATGTTTATATTCGGTCTGTTGCTCTTCCGGCACTTGCCCCGCTTGCTTTCTGATGAATACACGGCCTAGCAATTAGGGTCTAACAATGTTTTTTTAGGTTTACTAAAGCTTGCTTGTAATTTGAAGGCTGTGGGCGTAATTTGTCTTCCTGTGGTGTTTCCTTCACGCTTTCCTCTGGGAGTAATTTATGTCCGGCTCATCTTTTCTTTCTGAAACTCTGTCACGCGTTAAGCCTTCGGCTACCATTGCCATATCTGACAAGGCAAGGGAATTACAGGCTACTGGTGTGGATGTTATTGGACTGAGTGCAGGTGAACCTGACTTCGATACGCCCGATAATATTAAACAGGCGGCAGTAGAGGCGATTAATCGCGGTGAAACTAAATACACTGCCGTAAATGGCATTGCTGAGTTGAAGGAAGCTATATGTGAAAAGTTTAAGCGGGATAATGACCTTAGTTATACTCAGGATCAATGTTTTGTGGCGCCAGGGGGGAAGCCTGTCATTTATGACGCGCTTATGGCGACATTAAACCCTGGTGACGAGGTTATTATTCCGGCACCCTATTGGGTGAGTTATCCAGATATGGTCAGCCTTGCAGGTGGGACATCTGTAATTATTGAAGCTAAAGCCGAGGATAGCTTTAAACTCCAGCCCGAGATTCTTGAGGCCGCGATTAACGGCAAAACCAAATGGTTTATTTTTAATTCACCTTCCAACCCCTCAGGAGCTGCCTATACGGCAGATGAATTGAAAAAAATAACAGATGTTTTAGTTCGTTATCCCGATGTCTGGATTCTTACCGATGATATGTATGAACATCTTGTTTATGATGATTTCACCTTTGCGACACCCGCTCAGGTCGAGCCCTCTTTATATGACAGAACTTTAACCATGAATGGTGTCTCAAAAGCTTATGCTATGACAGGCTGGCGGATTGGTTATTGCGCCGGACCGGTACAATTGATTAAGGCCATGACTAAAATTCAGTCCCAGTCTACCTCCAACCCAACCTCAATTAGCCAGTGGGCTGCTGTTGAAGCGTTAAACGGGCCGCAGGGTTATATTGCCGAACGTAATGCCGCTTTCAAAACACGCCGTGATATGGTGGTAGATATGCTTAATCAGGCAGATGGTATTAATTGCCTGACGCCTGAAGGCGCTTTTTATGTTTATCCCTCTTGTTCGGGATGTGTTGGGAAATCAACACCAGAAGGAAGGGTAATCGAAAATGACGAAGACTTTGCCACCGCCTTGTTGGAAGCTGAAGGCGTGGCGGTTGTTCATGGGGCAGCATTTGGTTTGTCACCTCATTTTCGCATCAGCTACGCCACCTCTGATGAGAATTTGAAAGAGGCCTGTTCGCGTATTCAGCGTTTTTGTGCGTCCTTAAATTAATAATTAAATGGGCTCATAATATGAGTGAAGAAGATTTTAAAGATCGTGTCGAAAAAGGTTGGCAGGTCGCCAAGCGTGTATTCGGAGAAAGGCCCGCTGAAGGGCAAAAGAACGGCGTATTGTCCGATATGGTTATGGCCACTGCGTATGCCGATATCTGGTCAAGACCGGGCCTCGGTCTTCGCGATCGTTCGGTGATAACTTGTATTGTGCTGGCTGTTCAGCGGCATGAAACGGAGCTTAAAGTTCATCTCAGAGGTCTCGCACATCAGGGCGTAAGCCGTATCGAAGCCGAAGAAATGATGATGCATATTTCGATATATGTTGGTTGGCCTAAAGCGCTTGAAGCGCGTCGGATCATGACAGAAGTTTTTGATGAACTTGAAATAAGCTAATCGTCTAAAATTCTAGACAGCTTCTTTTTCTGCCAAATATTTCTCTGCTTCAAGAGCTGCCATACATCCCATACCAGCAGCGGTAACAGCCTGACGGTAAATATCATCAGTAACATCGCCCGCTGCATAAATGCCTGGGATAGATGTTGCTGTGCTGTCAGGAGAGGTGATGAGATAGCCACCTTGTTTGGTCTCAAGTTGTTCAGTAAACAGCTCCGTTGCCGGGGCATGACCAATGGCAACAAAAACTCCGTCAGCTTCAATATCCGATAGTGCGCCCGTCTTGGTGTTTTTTAAGCGCGCACCCGTGACGCCTAATGGTTTTTCCGTGCCAGTGATCTCGTCAATTTCCGTATCCCATAACACCTTAATTTTTTCGTGATTCAGCAAACGTTGTTCAAGGATTTTTTCACAGCGCAAGGCATCCCGTCTATGTATCAAGGTTACCTCGGAGGCAAAATTTGTCAGAAATAGTGCCTCTTCTACGGCGGTATTACCACCCCCAACAACGACTACTTTTTTGTCTCTATAGAAAAATCCGTCACATGTGGCGCATGCGGATACGCCAAAGCCCTGAAACTTGTCTTCTGAGTCCAGCCCGAGCCATTTTGCTTGAGCGCCAGTGGCGATAATTACTGTATCAGCTGAATAGGTTGTCCCACTATCGCCTTTAAAAGAGAAGGGCGAGGATTTCAAATCCGCATCAGTAATAATATCGGAGATAATCTCGGTTCCTACATGCGCGGCCTGCGCTTCCATTTGTTCCATTAGCCAAGGGCCCTGAATAGCCTCGGCAAATCCGGGGTAGTTTTCGACATCTGTTGTAATTGTGAGCTGACCACCTGGTTGAAGGCCACGCACTAAAACAGGTGATAGCATAGCTCTGGCTGCATAAACAGCAGCCGTGTAACCGGCAGGGCCGGAACCAATTATTAAGACTTTTGAGTGTATAGAATCTGACATGTCTTCTTATGCTTAGAATCCAAACATATGGTCAAGATAAAAAATTGACACAAAAAGTTTTTGGGCAAATTAGATGGTTAAAACTTAACTAAGAATAAATCTTGCGCTCAAAGGTAATAAAATTACAATAGTATTTTCACCTTTTAACCTCTCGGCATTATGAAAAAAGAACTCGATAGAATAGATATTAAAATTATCTCCGCTTTACAGTCTGATGGTCGAATAACCAATGTCGATTTGGCTGAAAAAGTTGGGATTTCAGCCCCACCTTGTTTACGAAGAGTGCGGGCACTTGAAAAAGCCGGTTATCTGAAAGGGTATCACGCAGATGTTGACTCCGCTAAATTGGGCTTTACTGTTACAGTTTTTGCCATGGTGGGGCTCCATAGTCAGGCAGACAAAGACTTGCAAGCTTTTGAAGAACTTGTGAGGAGTTGGCCAGAAGTTCGCGAATGCCATATGTTAAATGGAGATATTGACTTTATACTTAAATGTGTCTCTGAAGATTTGTCATCATTCCAAATGTTTCTAACCCAAAAACTTACACCGGCGCCAAATGTTGCGAATGTCAAAACATCTTTGACTATACGCCAGACAAAAAAACAGCCCGGTGTACCTCTCTAAGACTTAGGTATGTCACTTTTGCGTTTTATGCTTATTTATGAATAGCTAGATAAATTTAACGTCAAGAATTTCGTAAAATTTGCTTCCACCGGGGGTTCTGACTTCAACGCTGTCACCGGTTTCTTTTCCAATTAGTCCGCGGGCGATAGGGGAGGATATTGAAATTCGGCCTTCTTCAACATTTGCCTCATAATCCCCTACAATCTGATAAGTCATTTCTTCATCAGTATCCTCATCAACAAGGCTTACTGTAGCACCAAATTTGACGCTGTCACCTGACAGGGAACCAATATCGATAATTTCAGCACGATTCAACATATCCTCTAGTTCAAGAATACGTCCTTCATTGTGGCTTTGCTGTTCTTTTGCTGCATGATATTCTGCATTTTCAGATAAATCACCATGCTCGCGCGCTTCGGCAATAGCCTTGATGATTCGCTGGCGCTCAGGGCCCTTGAGAAGCTTGATTTCTTCATCAAGTTTTTGATAGCTACCTTCTGTCATTGGGGCTTTTTCCATGACTCAGATCCTTTTTATCGAAACGGAAAGTCAAAAAACCTCTCCGAGAATTTTCAAGATATAATGTTCGGACATAAAGCCCATTCAGGTCAACTCTTTATGTAATATTAGCGGTGTAATCCTGCAGACTTCGGACATCAAGTGGGCCAGCGCGAACAGCTTTAATTCCTGAAATTGCAGCCTCTGCTGCCGCAATAGTTGTGAAATAAGGAATTTTCATTTCAAGTGCAGTTCGTCTGATGGATTTACTGTCAGCCAATGATTGCTCACCTTCAGTCGTGTTTATGACCAGTTCAACTGTGGCGTCTTTCATGGCGTCAACAATATGGGGTCTACCTTCAAGCACTTTATTCACTTGCTTAACGAAGAGACCATTATCCTCCAGTAATCTGCAGGTTCCGGAGGTTGCCAAAATCTTAAAACCAAGCTCAAGAAGTTCTGCTGCCAATGGCACAATTTTACTTTTATCGTCATTTCTGACGGAGATAAAAGCTGTCCCCTCAATAGGTAAAACCGTACCACTACCAATTTGGCTTTTGGCAAAGGCGGTCGCAAAATTCTTATCCAGCCCCATCACTTCGCCGGTAGAGCGCATTTCTGGGCCAAGTATTGTGTCTACGCTAGGGAATCGCCCAAATGGGAAAACGGCTTCTTTTACAGCAATATGCTCAAACTTAGGTATCGCCAGATTGAAGTCCGAGAGCTTTTTGCCGGCCATAACTTTTGCTGCGATGCGGGCAATTGGTTGTCCTAAAACTTTAGCTACGAAAGGCACCGTCCGACTGGCGCGAGGATTGACTTCAATCACATAAATCATAGAATCTTTGACGGCAAATTGAACATTCATCAAACCAATAACATTCAGCGCTAAAGCCATTTCTGATGCCTGTCGTCCCAATTCTTCAATGATTTCCGGCGGGAGAGAATGTGGTGGCATGGAGCAGGCACTATCCCCAGAGTGAACGCCCGCTTCTTCAATATGTTCCAGTATACCTGCAACATAGACGTCTTTTCCATCGCAAAGCACATCAACATCGACTTCAGATGCATTGCGCAAATATCCGTCAATCAGAACCGGGC
>NYTN01000001.1 GCA_002683515.1 Rhodobiaceae bacterium | reverse complement strand
CCAATCCTCCGGCCTCGTATTACAAAGTCTTAAGAGAGCCCGCAGAGCTCATGGAAAATACAACTCACCTATTTCTTGCTACAAGATTCAACTGCAATAAGTGTCACGACCACCCTTTCGAAAAGTGGACCCAAGACCAGTACTACGAACTAGCCGCTTATTTTGCTCAGGTAGAACTGAAAAGGGACCCCGCTTCAGGGAAGAACAATATTGGAGGAACGGCTGTTGAAGGAGCCAAACCACTGTACGAACTCATTTCAGATAAGAAGGAAGGTGAAGTCATTCATGATCGAACCAAAGAAATTAGCCCTCCAAGTTTTCCTTATTCATCAGGGAGAGACCAATCCAAGCCAAAGCTCGATACCCGTAGAGCTGAATTAGCAGACTGGATCACTGCCCCAGGCAATCCGTACTTTGCCTCAAGTTACGTGAATCGTCTTTGGGGTTACATGATGGGAACAGGAATCATTGAACCTCTTGATGATATCAGGGCCGGCAACCCTCCTAGTAATCCTGAACTACTCAAGTTCCTTGAAGGTGAATTCATTAAAAGCAATTTTAACATTCAACACATCCTTCGCATTATCTGTAAATCAAGGACCTACCAACTTTCCATAGCAACCAACAAATGGAACAGCGATGACACTATCAACTTCTCTCATGGCAAGGCGCGTAGGCTGCCAGCAGAAGTACTTTACGATGCAATTCATACATCTCTCGGAGCTCAACCTAATTTTCCTGGCGTCCCTGCAGGAACTAGAGCAGCTCAACTACCAGACGTCGGCATCAAGCTACCTGATGGATTCCTAGACAATGCCGGAAGACCAGTTAGGGAAAGTGCCTGTGAGTGCGAAAGAAGTAGTGGGCTTCAACTCGGACCCATTATGGCTCTTGTTTCAGGTCCAACTGTCGGCAATGCTATCAGTGACCCTAAGAACGTTCTACCTAAGCTCATTGAATCTTCAGAAGACGATAAAAAGGTCATCAATGAAATATTCCTAAGGCTTCTCTCACGGCCAGCAAGCGAAGACGAACTCACAGCGACTCTATCCATGCTTGATGCAGTAGAAAAAGATCATGCTAATATCGTTCAAAAAGTTCAGGAAAGAGAGTCCCTACTCAAAGAAGAGACTCTAAAAGCCGAGAAACAAAGAGAAACAAAGATTGCTGAGGCAAAAAAATCACTCACTGACTACCAAGCCGGTATCGCCGAGCGCGAAGCAAAGCTTAATAAGGAACAAGCCGATCGCATATCAAATGCTGATAAAGCAGTTAAGGAATTTGAAGCAAGTATTCCACAAAAAGTCTCTGAGTGGGCCAAAGCAAACTCAACAGAGTCAAAGTGGGAAGTCATCAATCCAATAGGCTTTAATTCAACGAATGGCTCTAAGCTTGAGCTTGAAAACGATAGTTCCCTTTTTGCGTCTGGGAAAAATGGAATTGGTAATTATAGAGTATACGCCACAACAGCCATTGATAATGTTACCGGCGTAAGAATTGAAACTATTCCTGACCAAAGGCTAACCAAAGGCGGCCCTGGAAGAGCAGAAGACGGAAACTTTGTCCTAACTGAATTCGAAGTTCATGGCTCTCACGTCCAGAAAAAAGAAGATTGGAACGTTGTTAAATTATGGAAATTTGATAATGGCACTGACGGCTGGGAAAAACCCAACCAAGCTGAAATAAGTGTTAATGAGGGAGTCCTTAAAATTGACAGTAAAGGTGATGACCCCTCAGTCACTGCTTCATTAGACTCGCCTGCAGGATCCTATATGATTGACCTGAAGGCTGAATTTCCTGGCCAAGGAAAAGCACACGCCCAGCTTTTCTGGACAACAAAGAAAGATCCTAACATTTCAGAAGAACGATCCACAAGACTCACCTTACCAAGAGGCAAAGAAGGCTGGCAGAACTACCGCTTCTTTTTCCAAACTGATAGTGAACTCACATCATTAAGGTTCGATCCAATCGATGATAAGAATATCGTTTATGTTGATGCGATGCGCGTTAACAGAGCGGAGACACCTAAGCTTGAAAAGTTCGCCCTTGAAAATGCTAAAGCAAATCACAGCCAAGCTGATTATAATGTGACCACTGCCATTGATGGGAAAAAAGACAGCGATAAGAACGGTTGGGCCATTCATCCAAAATCAAACACAGAACTTATGGCTACCTTTGAAGTAAAAGAACAACCCAAGGCAGAAGGTCGTCGCCTCCTCAGGTTTGATCTTGATCAAAGATACCAGGGTAAAAACTTCTCTATCGGAAGATTTAGAATATCAATCACCTCATCTCCGAAACCAATCAACTTTGGACTTCCAGGAAACATTGACTCAATTATAGCAAAAGCAGAAAATGAAAGGACCAAAGAGGAGGTAGCTGAAATCACCAAATACTATCGNGANAATAATGGNGACCTTAAAAANCTTCAGGAGNNNCTNGCNAATGCNAANAAACCAAGNCCGGCTGACCCAAAAATCGCTGAACTCCANGCNAANATCAAAGANGCAGAAAAACCGATACCTCAAGATTATAANCTNGCTCAACTAAGAAAAGACGCAGGTTTGAGNGAACAACAAAAAAATCAGAAACGCTTAACCGCNGCTCAAGACATTGCNTGGGCNATTATTAATACACCGNCNTTCTTGTTTAANCGCTAAAAATACAGNAAAAATAAANAAAATTACCNCNCATTGNTTTNTANATNAAAATCAATGATTTACAAAAANACTAGCAGTCATATAATTATAATTAAGAANTCATAACCGTTAANAAATAGAGACNATGTTTAGAATACTAGGTGACCCAGGAAAAGACCTTTGCGACAAACACCTCAAACCATCTCGTAGAGATTTCCTCAGAGTTGGTGGAGGNGGAATGATTGGCCTTACTCTAAGTTCGATGCTTGAGCTAAAAGCAAAAGCAAATCAAAGCAAANCTCCTGGTTGGGGCAAAGCCAAGTCTNTTATAATGGTTTACCTTCAAGGAGGNCCAAGTCATCTNGATCTTTGGGATCCAAAGAAAGATGTNCCTGATAANGTAAGATCTGCCTTCAANACAATNCCTACCAAGATCCCNGGAGTGCATTTCACTGAAATATTACCTGAGCTTGCAAAGATCAATGACAAGTTCACTATGATGCGAGCAGTGAGCTATGAGCCAAATGGCCTCTTCAACCACACCGCGGCCATCTATCAAATGATGACTGGATACACAACTGATAAAGTATCTCCATCAGGCCAACTCGANCCTCCTTCACCTAAGGACTTNCCTAACTTTGGTTCNAANATTGTCCGNNTCAAGCCACCCTCCGAACCNATGCTACCATTCGTNATGCTNCCTNGACCACTTCAAGAGTCTAATGTGGTCGGTAAAGGNGGAACCGGNGGNTTCCTNGGAAGAGCCTANGATCCTTACACCTTGTATCCAAGTGGAGGAGATATGGACATGCAGAAAATGACNAGGATCAAAATTGACGATCTTCAACTCAGGCCAGACGTTTTTGCAACTCGACTCGAGAGACGCGCTTCATTAAGAGAGACAATCTCAAAGAAAATGAATAAGGTCGAAGAAGCTGTTAAGGANTACAANCTNAATGAGTACTACGANCAGGCTCTTAATCTAATCATTTCAGGAAAAGCACGTGAAGCNTTTGCCTTGGATCAAGAAAANNTCTCAACCAGAGAAAAGTATGGCAACACNTCATTTGGAGACAGNTGCCTACTNGCAAGAAGGTTNGTTGAAGCTGGCACAAGTGTCGTCGAAGTNATTTGGCCTAAGGTCGCAAACTCAGACAACCATTCNTGGGACCATCANAANGACCTCACTAAGAGGATGAAGGATCAGTCAGGGCCTATGCTTGATAAAGGACTATCAGGGCTAATTTCAGATCTTGATGAGCGCGGAATGCTTGAAGATACGCTTGTTGTAGCCGTTGGTGAATTTGGTCGTAGCCCTCAAAAAGGAGTCAGCACTTCTGGTAACGGAAACAGTGCAGACGGTCGTGACCANTGGCCTTATTGCTANACNGGANTCATTGCAGGTGCTGGAATCAAGAGAGGTAATGTNCANGGAAAATCAGATAAGACCGGATCAGCTCCTTTAGAAGATCCAGTGCATCCAACACAATTACTTGCTACGATTTATCATGCTTTCGGCATCGAACCGACTTCGATCGTTTACAACCACNTGAACCAGCCACGCGAACTGGTTAAAGCGGAGGCTATTACTGAACTATTCGGATAAAAATTTTCTTAAATCGAATAATTAAGAAGGTCTCNTCAAAGTCATGGGNCTGAGCAATCTAAATGTCTAGTTGATGTTAACCATCACTGACCGCCGATTNNCTCAAGGTTCATCAACCTTTGGNAGGCGNGANTTNCTTCGNATCGGTAGCTTAGGNGGNTTGACNATGCCTGGGCTCNAAGCAGCCNAGTCTCAGTCGGCNCTNGATAATAATATATTNAANAACAAATCAATCGTCTTCTTNTTTCTNCAAGGCGGCCCACCNCAAATNGAAACCTTTGATCCTAANATCAATGTCGCNTCTGATAATCGGAGNTGNACTGGAGAGGTTCGNACTAATNTNCCNGGTGTCTGGTTCGGCGGNACCCTACCNAANCTTGCTCAAAGAGCNGACCGTTTAGCNGTCGTTCGCTCATTTGCTACTAATGATGGNAGNCACAANCCAATGCCTATCCTGACGGGAAGACATCCTTCAGGCGCTGCGATGAGCGCCTTGTGCGCCAAAGCGACAGGAGCATTCCATCCGGAAAGTGGTTTGCCAATGAATACGATTATTGTTCCGGAAGCTGTTCAGCCAGACATAAAACTTGGAAATCCAACGTCAACTTTCAGCCTACCCCGAATTAAGACCTCAGTCGCCTCTCCAGGAAGTCTTGGAAATGCTTATAGAGGATTTATTAGAAACGGCAGCCCAGAGCAATTAGGTAACTTCGATCTAAAATTACCTCGAGATCGGTTTGAAGATCGTTACCAACTTCTTGGTGAACTTGATGATTTGAAGCGTCATCTAGATCAAAGTGGTGAGGTCAATGGCATGAGCCAAATCGAACGCCAAACATATGATCTACTACTACGCGGTGTGGCTGATGCATTCGACTTATCCAAGGAAGATCCAAGGACTATCGCTAAATACGATACGAGTCACCTCTTCAACATGTCTGAATATCATAACGGGGGTAAACATTTTTTATTCAATGGGAAAAAAAAGCTAGTCGATCAAGAACGTTGGACGAATTTACTAGGTAAAGAAATGCTACTTGCAAGGCGNTTATGCGAAGCNGGCTGNGGTTTCGTGACCGTAGTNGATTCGAGCTGGGATTTTCATGGAAACGGTGCCAATAATCCAGGAACTCTCGTAGGCATGAATACCCTTGGAGCCCAAATGGATCATGCTGTTTCAGCTTTTCTTGATGACGTAGAGGATCGTGGACTCAGTGATCAAATCTTACTCATTGTGACCGGAGAGATGGGTCGATCACCAATCAAACGCAATAAAGACGCCGGCACCGATCATCACGGTGACTTGACTCCTCTCATGTTAGCAGGAGGCGGCTTAAATATGGGACAAGCCATCGGCAAATCTGATAAGACTGGGAGCCGACCCGCTTCAGATCCATACGGTCCAGAGAATCTACTTTCTACGGTTATGCACACCATGTTTGATGCGAATAAACTTCGCGTTTCGCCTGAGCTATTACCACCTGATATTACCAAGTTAATTCTTGGAACAGAGCCAATTAAAGAGCTTTTNTAANCANANTAAAANNNNTCTNAGTNCGNNNNANTNANTANANATTANTTATTCCACTCTTTNNGCCTTNGCTAAATAATCAGGGTCAATATCCACACCGATCCCATGNCCATTAGGTGCAGTCATGGATCCATTTCTGACAATGATCTTATCACCTGATGATTTCCATGGAAAACTATTGGTTAGCCCTTTGTACTCTTGAAATGGCCCAGGATTAGGGCAGCATGCTGCAAAAATTCCCATGTAAATAAACCCAAGGCCTCCACCTGAAATGTGTGGGGTACAATCATAGCCTTTTGCTGCTGCCATACGAGCAACACGCAATGATCGAATGAGTCCACCATAGTAAAAGATATCAGGCTGGAAGATTCGGACTCCACTATTTTCAACCATCCACTTGAAACGCCACTGACTACTCTCTTGCTCGCCCCAGGCGACAGGGATTTCTAAAGCTTCAGCAACTCGTTTTGTTTCTTCAAGGTAATCGAAGGGAACGGGCTCTTCGTAAAATGCAAAATTGTTTTCCTCTAACATCTTGCCCACCTCAATAGCTTTTTTAACCGAGAGGTAAGAACTATTTGCATCAGCGTAAAGCGTGCACTTATCACCTAATGATTCCGCAACCATGGGGATGATCTTCTCAGTACGATTAGAAACCACATCAGTCACCTTCATTCGCCCACCAATTTTAATTTTAAGTGCTTTCGCATCAATACTCTCTACGGACTCAATAATGTGCTTCAGTGATTCCTTCGGGTCTTTGGAACGATGATTATTAGCTATATAAAGATCAATCTGATTACGTAAACTTCCACCCAATAAATCTGCTACTGAACACTTGGCAACTTTCCCAAGAAGATCAAGAATTGCAAATTCAGCAGCCGCGAGCTGTACCCAGAATAATTGCCCCTGCATTTTGTAATTACTTCCACTAAGAAAGACACCATCGATTAATCGATCAAGATCACGCGCATCTTTACCCAACATATAAGGAGCAATGACCTTGGTAAAAACTTGCTGACTTAGCTCAGTCTTTTTTGGGTGTCCAACGGACCAGCCTTCAGCACCATCCTTTGAACGAGCACGAATAAACCACTGAGAACCTCTATTATACAATTCAAGCGATTCTATAATAATAGGATCAGGAAGGCGATTTCGTGAAATAAACGGTTTGAAAGTTCCTATTGGGTCACTGACAGCACTTTGAGATTTAGCA
>NYTN01000024.1 GCA_002683515.1 Rhodobiaceae bacterium | reverse complement strand
GCAACTACCCATGAGGGTATTGAAGGTGCGGTAGCGTCAAATATTTGGTCAGAGATTGCGATTTGTTAAATCCACCATCAACTTGCCATCGCGCACACAAATTTCGTTATGTATTTTGTGGGCTCCCGCAGATGTTGCATCAAAACAAATCGCAATCTCTGACCAAATATTTGACGCTACCGCACCTTCAATACCCTCATGGGTAGTTGCAACACCGCGCTCACGAGCAATGCGAAGACCATCTGAGTCGGGATCAATACCAATCACCAGAGCTGCCTCAAGAATTTGCGAAGTTTCCTGAATTTTGATTAACAGGTCGGTTCCGATATTTCCCGAACCGATAAGGGCGCATTTAATTTTGGACATATTTCTTTCTTTTCATTTAATTTTGGAAAAGTATTTAATTCTTAAGTAGTAAAATCAGCACGAACCGACCCAAGCCCTTCAATTTTCATTTCGTATAGCTTCCCACTTTCGACTTGCGTCAACGGCCCGAGCGCACCGGATAAGATTAAATCGCCCGTCTTCAAAGGGCGACCATATTTAATCATCATTTGGGCAAGCCAAAGACAGGCATTTAAAGGATTCCTAAGACAGGCAGAACCTTGTCCCGAGCATATAGTCTCGCCGTTATTTTCAATGACCATTCCACAATTTAAGTGGTCGAACGCATCTAGCTTAACCGGACGAGAGCCTAATACATATAGGCCTGATGAGGCATTATCAGCAATTGTATCAGTTATTTGAATATCCCAATTAGCGATACGACTATCAACAACTTCAATTGCAGCAACGGCATATTCAATTGCCGATAAAACTTCCGCAAGCGTGATGCCGGGGCTATCCAAATCTTTGCCAAGATAAAAGGCAATTTCGCCTTCAATACGCGGCTGAAGCAAATGAGACATGGATATCTCCTGCCCGTCAGCAAATGCCATATCAGAAAACAACATACCAAAATCCGGCTGATCGACACCAAGCTGGCTTTGAACTGCATGAGAAGTAACACCTATTTTTCGACCACTAAGCAGACGGCCTTGATTTAGCCAGTGCTTCGTATTTTCTTCCTGAACGGCATAAGCATCATCGATTTCCATGTTATAGCTATTACGCAATGCGGCAATCGGTGATTTAGCCTCATAAGCCTCCCGAATAGAAGCAGCTGCGGACATAACCTGCTTTTGATCTAATGACATTCTTGTACCCTCACATCTTCAAACAAATATTTTTATTCGGCTCTTATTTGTCCCGATACCCGACTGTTCCGTCTTAAACGACTGCGCCATGTACATCAAGTCCTGTACATATTGACCTCAATCAACGCTAGCTAAAATTATCAATTGTCTCAGAAAAGTTTAAGCAATACCTATACGTAAATATTCCAATTATGGTATGTATATTGCGAGGGATAGTTATGAGTGATAGTGCGTCAATGGGTGAAGAAGAACTTGAGATACTTCTCGAGAAATTCTTCTTCAAAAAAAACACAGAGCTAATGAGTTATAGCGATTCATTTGAGTCGCGTATGCGTGATCGCTTTATCACCTATGTGAAAGAAATTCGTGAAGCCGGAACATCAGAGGAAAACAATCAAATCCTCCGAAACACTAAAATCATTGTAAAAAAGAAATCACGCCGTGCTATGGATTTGGTGAATGTTCAAGCCTATCTTGACCGGATTGAATTGCGTTCAACCGATGCTGAAGCGCGGACTGCTGTTATTAAAATTTTAATGGAAGAAAAGAATTTTAAACAGGTCAACGAAAATCCCGAAGATGGTCTCATTATCGTTAAACTTCCCAAAATGGACTTGGAAAAAAGGTTCGAGTTGGCTGATTTTATCGAAAGTAAGTTCAAAAATTACCAAAAAAACGTCATGATGGTTAAAAACCAATCTATGCAGCAAATCAGAGCCGGTTTACAAACCCATGAGNNTATTNNNGGTCCTGATGCAGCNAAAGCATCCAANGAAATNGAAAAAATCATCGATCACTATATCAAAACAGCNAAATTNATTTTCTTTGTTAAACACAAAGACATTTTAANAAACCAGTTTAANCTNACTGAGGAAGACNACNTTATTCTTGCTCGTAAAATGTCAACAGTCGCGCATATCCTCGATTAAGAGACTTAACCTTTAGTTAATAAATATATCATATTGTTATTTTTACAAAAACAGGCCAGTAGGTCTGGAATTTGCAATAAAGTATTTTTGTCAGTAAAAATGGTTGTTGCGGGTAGATTGAGATGCAAAGTAAAGCAGACGACATCAAAGAAATGGCAAAGTATCTTCGTGATATGTTGGCTGAATATGCCGACGATGAGACCGTATGGTTAGATAATGAAGATGATATGGACTACTTCTCAGATGAACCTGCTCCAGAAGCCATCAAAGAAGTCGAACCTCTCCCCCAAAATATTGAAACAGAAGTTAAGCCTGAAACTGCGCCAGCTTCTTCAACTCACCCGTTAATTATGAGTTATCAGGAAGATGACGCCGACTCTACATCCGACAATGAGAACGAAAACAAAGGCGATAATCTGAAATCAGAGGGCTTTGATAAACATCTATCCAATATTCTAGCTGATGTCCCAAGCAGAAACGATGGTGGCGATACCCCTGCTAATATTAAAAAAATCGGAGAAAACAATCCATCTGGTCGTTTTGAAAAAATAGCTAAAGTAATTGCTGATAGCGAAAACACTGCGTCTATATTGCCAACTGAAATGCCCAAAACCACTAATTTTGACGAAAAAGGGCATAAGATATTCAAATCCAAAGCGACCTTAAAAATTCTCAACGAAATGGGGCGAGAAATTGAAATTGGCAAACTCAATAACGGTATGATCAGTAAAGGCACCCCCCTGAATGCCTGTTACTGTATTCTTGAAGGGAGCGTTCGATATTACGACGCCCTAACAAATGAATATTTGCTTGGTGAAGGAAGTTTGATTGGTGCAGCGGAAGTGCTTGCCCCGAATAAAATTCATTTTGACTATCGAACAGAGGGCTATGTCAAAGTCGCTATTATTGATTTTAGCATAATTAAATCTGCCATAAATAAAATACGCCCTCTTACCCGTTGCATTATCAAATATACCCATGACCGAGTTATGGGGCAAAAAGAACGATCATCTCACCACCTTGTGGATGAACAATTTATTACTCAACTCGATCGCTACAATCTTTTAAATATAAAAGAAGGTGAAGTGTTGTTTGATGCCGGCGATAAAAGTGACACATTTTTCTATATCACAGATGGCTCAATGAATGTGGTCGATGAAAATGGTAAAGTGCTTGCTAATCTCATATCAGGCCAATCTTTTGGTGAAATAGCTGCCCTGACAGGCATGCCCCGCACAGCTAAATTAGTTGCCAAGACTGAAACAGATTTGTTTGAAGTCCGTTCATCAGACGTTGCAAGGGAACTATCTTTTGAACCACCCGTAATAAAACTGATCGTCCGCGGGATTATCAATCAACTCATAATCAACAATTAGTCGAACGTTTAGTGTTTGAATAAGCACATACTCTTTTGTAGTCTGTAGTCGATTTTAAATACCAACAAAAAGGAGTTGAGTTTGTTATCCACGCATGCACGAAAGTTTTACCAAGAAGAACACAATTTGTTCCGCGACACGGTTCGTAAAGTCTTCGATAAGGAGATGATACCGCATCTGAATAAACATGAGGAAGAAGGCGTTGTCGGGCGCGAAGCGTGGAAAGCCATGGGCGATGCCGGGCTACTTGGCATGACTGTTCCGGAAGAAATGGGCGGCCTAGGTCTGGATTTTGCTTTTAATGCAGTATTTTCCGAAGAACTTGCCTACATGGGCTCCTCGGCGGGCTTCACACTTCAAAATGACATCACCACTGATTATTTTGTTCATTATGGTACGCAAGACCAGATTGAAAAATATGTGCCGGGTATCATTTCAGGAGATGTCATCACAGCAATTGCTATGACCGAACCGGGGACAGGCTCCGACCTACAAGGTGTTAGGACGACTGCTATTAAAGATGGCAACGAATATGTTCTCAACGGCTCCAAAACATACATTACGAATGGACAAAATGCAGATGTTATTATTGTCGTAGCTAAGACAGACCCATCGCTTGGCGCTAAAGGGATTTCGCTTATCCTGGTGGACGCTGATACAGAGGGATTTGAGCGTGGACGCAACCTCGACAAGGTTGGGCAGCACAGCGCCGATACATCCGAACTGTTTTTCAATGATGTTCGCGTCCCAATGACAAATATTCTCGGTGAAGAAGGCATGGGTTTTGTTTATTTGATGACCCAGTTGCCACAAGAACGTCTCTCTATTGCCGTATCTGCCATGGGAATGGCTCAACGTGGCTTCGACGAAGCCGTTAAATTCGTGAAAGAGCGCCCTGCTTTTGGCAAAACAGTTTTTGATTTCCAGAACACGCGCTTCACTCTGGCGGATTTACAATCCAAACTTCAAGTTGGATGGGCTCATTTGGATTGGTGTATTGAACGCCATGTCGATGGCAAGCTCACTAATAGCGAAGCATCAGTTTGCAAATTATGGCACACGGAAATGGCCTGTGAAGTAATTGACGCAGCCTTGCAACTCCATGGTGGCGCAGGATATATGAATGAATATCCAATTGCCAGAATGTGGCGGGATGCGCGTGTTATGCGCATTTATGGTGGCACATCCGAGATTATGAAAGAGCTTATTGGTCGCTCAATCTAGCCTTAAGACAAAATTTTAAAACTAGTAGTAGCTTTAGCGAGCAACCGGTCTTGCTCGCCATAGAGCATGCTTTCAACAAAGCCAACGGTTCGCCCCATGCGTTCCACTTGACCTACACCCCATAGTGATCCAGCCGCAACAGGACGCATGAAACGCACATTTAAATCCAGCGTTAATTGATCCGGGGTGGTGAATTTCCCGCGTTTGTATGCCAAAGCTACACCGCAGAGTTGGTCCAGCATAGTTGCAACGATGCCGCCATGGATGATGCCCTGCAAATTATTCAAATCTTCAGAAATATTGAAGGAACATTTGACATACCCTGTATCAGTATCACAGGCGACAATCTCAACGCCGAGTAGCCTATTCAAAGGGGAGTCAGCAATCGGTGGAAAGTCAGCCATTTTTTATCTCTTTTTAATTATAGTCCTGAAGTTTACGCAGTTTTTTGAACTGAAGGACGCTCAGCAATTGAGTCAAGCACATGTGTCAGATGAACCAATCCACTTTCAACTTTTTGACCAGTTTTTTTAAAATAATCTGTATAACAATAAAGCATTATGTCACCATAAGTCATGCGATCACCACATAGAAACTGCTTACCAGCCAAAACATTATCAAGCCAAACAAGTCCATCCTGAGCTTTGTTTTTCATACTTTCAGCTGCTTCAGGGTAAACAGTGATGCGCTTTTCAAAATAATTCTTTCCTATGCCGTATTTAAAAGCCATAGACATTGGTTCCATAACAGCAAGATCTACACGTCGCGCCCACATGCGAGCTTCCGCCCTCTCTTTTGCTGTGGTTCCCACGAGAAACGGATCGGGGCAGACTTCTTCAAAATACTCGATAATTGCCGTAACCTCTGAAATTATTGTGCCGTCATCTAATTCAAGGACAGGTATCTGCCCGGCAGGGTTTTTCACAAGAAAAGAACTTGCGCGGTTCTCGCCCTCAAGAAAGTCAACGATAACCCGTTCCAGTTTGAGATCCTTTTCATACATGGCAATATTTACAATTCGGGGGTTGGGAATACCGTCAGCGGTGAAGAGTTTCATAGCGAAATTACCTATTTTTCAGATGGAAAAAATTTAAAACTAATCTTAAACTTGAGGTTAGTCTGTTCGATATATTTAAACAATTAGCATTTCACGATATCGACAAATTTAATAGTCATGCTAAATATATAAAATGGATAATTCATTCACACTCAAAAAAGCCAAATTTACAATCGGGCAAGTCGTTAAACACAGGCTTTTCCCGTTTAGAGGCGTCATCTTTGATGTTGACCCGGTTTTCGACAATACGGATGAGTGGTGGGAAGCAATTCCTGAGGATATTCGACCCCATAAAAATCAGCCTTTTTATCACCTTCTTGCAGAGAATGAGTTGACCGAATACATCGCATATGTCTCCGAGCAAAATTTATTATTAGAAGATCTTGACCTTCCCGTTAATCATCCGCAAATTGACGAAATCTTTGGCGCCTATGACCAAGGTCAGTATCAGGTTCTCACTAACAACATACATTGAGTTAAAATATATATGTTCAGTAAATTATTTCACTGGTTGGGACAGCGACTTGTGCAATATCTTGATGAACCTATTCTTGGATATCAGTCTTACTCAACCACGACAGCCGCCGACTTAATGCCCTGCATCCAGCCGGGAGATGTTTTGTTAGTCGATGGAAATTTGCGGATCTCGCTGGCCATTAAATACCTCACTCAATCTACGTGGTCTCATGCTGCTATTTACGTTGGGTCGGACGCCGGATTAACAGATGAGTATGGAAACCCCGCAGAATTAATTGAGGCAGATGCCGGCAAGGGTGTCATATCCGTTTCTTTAAATAAATATGATGGTTTTAACACGCGCATATGTAGACC
>NYTN01000023.1 GCA_002683515.1 Rhodobiaceae bacterium | reverse complement strand
ATCTTCTGCGCGCCTTGTGGCATGTCCGGGATGTTATCCAACTGCAGTTTTGACGGCTTTATTGCCCGTCATAAAGGCTGGGCAGGTTATCTGTGAGGATTTAATAATTGATGCCAAGTCAGGTGTAACCGGGGCTGGACGGAGTTTAAAGGAAACTAATTTGTTTAGCGAAATCGCTGAAGGAATTGCACCTTATGGTATAGCGCATCATCGTCACGCACCTGAGATTGAACAAGAGCTAGGATTTGCGGCAGGTTTGGATAATGTAACGATAAACTTTACGCCGCATTTAGTGCCAATGAACCGGGGTGAGTTGGTAACCATTTACGCAAAGACGAATGGTGAAAATGCAGATGAAATCAGGTCTACTTTGGATAGATTTTATGACGATAAACCTTTTGTGCGGATTGTTGGCGCGGATGAAACACCAGCTTCTCGTCACGTAAGAGGTTCAAATTATTGCCATGTCGGTGTTTATGATGACCGCGTGCCTAATAGGGTTATATTGGTGGCAACGCTAGATAATTTGGTTAAAGGGTCTAGCGGTCAGGCTATACAAAATATGAACTTAATGTGCGGGTTTGAGGAAAAAAGTGGCTTAACACAATTGCCACTTTACCCATAATTTAGAAATGGACATACGCTCTATGAAGATATTTTTAATTGATGGTTTTGCTCGTTCTCTAAAACCTCTAATATTAACCCTTGTTATTTCGTTCGGGCTGGCAGGGTGTTCGTCTTTAACGAGCGCCTTAAACCCCGGGAATATTTACAGTGATATTTTCCAAAATAAGTCATCCCGTTCGGATGTTCTAAAAGCTGATGTTGAAAATCGCGCCCATTCAGATTTTATATTACGCGGTGGATCACTCTCCCGATTACCATCATTACAAACTGATGATGGGATCACCCCGCAGCCATCCGAGCCGGTTGAGACCAAACCTCTTGCTGAGCCAACTTCTAATATTGAGGAAAAGCCTCAAATAGACGATCAAACTCAAAAACAGGATAAAAATCCGGCCTTTCCAGGTTTATCTGGGGTGGTTCAGTAGAATTGCCATAAGCTTGCCGCATTTAAGAGTATAATAAACGTTTTATTATCGATAATTAAGAAATTCACATGGATCAAGATTTTCAAAGAATAAAAAGACTCCCACCCTATGTTTTTGAGCAGGTAAATAAGCTCAAATTTCATGCGCGCTCAGATGGGGCCGATATTATAGATTTTGGTATGGGAAATCCGGACTTACCAACCCCTAAGCATATTGTCGATAAGCTGGTAGAGACAGTTAATAACCCTAAAACCCATAGATATTCTGCCTCTAAAGGCATACCTGGCTTACGTCAGTCGCAAGCTCGTTATTATGAACGCCGCTTTGGGGTAAAATTGAACCCTGATACTGAGATTATCGCCACTCTCGGTTCCAAAGAAGGGTTCGCCAATATGGCACAAGCTATGGTTAATCCTGGCGATGTTATTTTGGTGCCGAATCCAACATATCCAATTCACGCATTTGGTTTTATCATTTCTGGTGCAACCATCCAGCATTTGCCAATTCTTCCTGACACTATGTCTACTCCAGATGGTTTCTTTGAAGTTTTGGATCAGAATGTTCGTAATTCCGTTCCGCCTCCTAAAGCTTTGGTTTTGAATTTCCCGGGCAATCCAACGGCTGAAGTAGTTGATTTGGATTTTTACAAAGAGGTTGTAAGTTATTGTAAAAAATATGATATTTTGATTCTTTCAGACCTTGCCTATGCTGAAATATATTATGACTCCAATAACCCGCCACCCTCAATTTTGCAGGTTGAGGGCGCGAAAGATATCGCTGTAGAATTTACATCTCTCTCCAAAACTTACTCCATGCCGGGGTGGCGTATGGGCTTTGCTGTTGGCAATGAGCGCCTCATTGGAGCGCTGACGCGAATTAAATCATATCTTGATTATGGTGCTTTCACCCCTATTCAGGTGGCTGCGTCTGCTGCGCTTGATAGCCCTGATAGCGTTATTCAAGAAATTCGCGATGTTTATAAGCATCGCAGAGATGTTCTCATTGACGCTTTTGAAAGGGTCGGGTGGCATGTGCCCGCGCCTGAAGCAACCATGTTTGCTTGGGCGCCAATTCCAGAGCCTTTGAACAAGCTTGGTTCGCTTGAATTTTCAAAACTTTTATTGCAGGAGGCTGATATTGCTGTATCGCCAGGTATTGGTTTTGGTGAATATGGCGATACCCATGTTAGAATTGCGTTGGTAGAAAATGAACAACGTATTCGTCAAGCTGCACGAAACTTGAAAAGGTTTCTTGATAAACATCAGATTTCAGCCGCTTAATCTCTGGAGAAGATAATGAATTCTTTGAAGATTGGTATTGGCGGTGTTGGAACAGTTGGCGCCTGTGTAGCAGTCAAACTGCTAGCTGAAGCTGTTCAGGGCGTAACCATTACACGGTTAGCAGCTCGTGATCTCAAAAAAGACCGTGGATTTTCTCTACCTGAAGCGCAATGGACCCAAAATACGCTTGAATTAGCGGATGCAGATGATGTTGATGTTGTTATTGAGCTAATTGGCGGCGCTGATGGTATTGCTCTGGATTTGGTGCGCACTTCATTAACGAATAAAAAGCATGTTGTAACAGCCAATAAAGCCCTCTTGGCAAAGCATGGTGTTGAGTTGGCTGAATTGGCAGAAAAAAACAATTGTGTTCTGGGTTATGAGGCTGCAGTCGCAGGAGGTATCCCTGTGATAAAGGCTTTATCAGAGGGGCTGGCTGCAAATAATATTTATCGTATTAATGGTATTTTGAATGGAACATGTAATTTCATCCTTACCGAAATGGAAACAAAAGGGGCGGGTTATGAAGAGACGTTACGTATTGCTCAGGAACTCGGATATGCCGAAGCTGACCCGACTTTCGATGTTGAAGGCATTGACGCGGCTCAAAAGCTAAGTTTGCTATCCGCTATTGCATTTGGTCAAAAACCTAATGAAAACGATGTCACCACGCGCGGTATTAGCGATGTAGCAGCCCTGGATTTTGAATTCGCAGAAGGGTTTGGCGCGGTTATCAGACTTATTGCGCGGGCTGAAAAAAAGATAATTAAAGATGCTTCTTCTATCTCGTCTTCAGACGGAGGTATCGTGCAGGCGGTTGAACCGTGTCTGGTTCGGAAATCTTCAGTTCTGTCAGGCATTAGTGGTGTAACTAATGCTGTGCAGTTTGAGACGGATATGGTTGATGTTATGCTTCAAGGGCCGGGTGCGGGCGGAGAGGCAACTGCCTCTGCAGTGCTTTCAGATATTGCTGATCTTAACCAATTTATAAAATCCGGGATGCAAACAGCTCCATATGTTTTCGGCCGAAATATATCTGCACTTGTTGACTCACATGGCGAGACCGAGGTTATGCCGTCACAATGGTATATTAGGTTGAGTCTTAAAGATGCTCCCGGAAGCATGGCAAGGGTCACATCAATTCTTGCTGAACATGAAGTATCAATTGAAGAGGCGGTGCAAAGAGGCCCGCAAAATGGGGAAGACCATCGACCGGTTGTGTTTATCACCCATAAATGTGAAAAATCGGCTATTAAAAATGCTTTGGAAGCCCTTGAGGCTATTGATGTTATCGCCAAAGATGTAAATTATATGCCTGTAATTTAAGTACGTGGTTCAAGCAGACTCGTCTGGGGCCTAACGATAAAGGATTAAGAATGACCTCTGGAATTAATCGTACCCTTACGCTTGAACTCGTAAGAGTAACAGAAGCTGCCGCAGTTGCTTGTGCCCCACTTATCGGGCGTGGAGATGAGAAAGCTGCCGACCAGGCCGCCGTTAATGCAACACGAACAGAACTAAATCGTCTAGATATAGACGGCAAAATTGTTATCGGCGAAGGTGAAAGAGACGAAGCGCCTATGCTGTATATTGGTGAGGAAGTTGGCACAGGTCAGGGCCCTAAAATTGATATTGCCCTTGACCCTCTTGAGGGAACTACACTGACTGCCAAAGGCATGCCGAATGCGCTGGCGGTGATCGCCCTTGCTGAGCACAATAACTTACTCAATGCGCCGGATACCTATATGCAGAAAATCGCAGTAGGGGGTGGGTTGCCTGATGGAATGATTGACCTCGATGCCACGCCACAGGAAAATATTATTGAACTTGCTAAGGCCAAGGGCGTTGGCCCAGAACATATAACTGTTTGTGTATTAGACCGTCCGCGTCATCAGGATATCTTGGAAGGCATTCGAAGTGCGGGAGCGAAAGTAAATTTAATCTCTGATGGCGATGTTGCGGGTATCATCCACACAACTGACCCGGCTACTGGAATAGATCTCTACATGGGTACAGGCGGCGCCCCTGAAGGAGTTTTGGCGGCAGCAGCGCTCGCTTGTACAGGCGGTCAAATGCAAGGTCGGCTTGTGACAGACAGTGAGCATCAAAAAGAACGCGCTGCGCAGATGGGTGTTTCTGATTTTGATAAAAAATACACTATTGATGACATGGCGAAGGGGGATATTATTCTTTCTCTCACGGGTGTCACGAGCGGGTCATTGGTGCAGGGCGTTTCTTATGAGCAGAATGCAATTATTACAGATAGTCTTGTCATGCGGCGCTCACTCGGTGAAACACCTACTTCTACAACAAGATGGATTCGCGCCCGTCACCACATTACAGACAAGTTTACTCAGGACGAAAAATGACATCTGAGCCGGTGGTTGAAACCCTATTAGGGGTTGAACAATCTGCTGCCGGACGACGATGGGTCATGCGGCCTTATGATGAGCGTCTAGCCCTGACGATTGCTCAAAGGCATGGATTGCCGGATGCTGTAAGTCGGATACTTTCTCAACGCGGTATTACCACTGAAGTTGTTGGTGATTATCTAAACCCAAATCTTGCTGAAATTATGCCTGACCCCTTTGTATTGGCCGATCTTGAAAAAGCTGCTTCACGGCTTGCAGATGCAGTAATCCATGATGAAAAAATAGCCGTGTTTGGGGACTATGACGTTGATGGAGCGACCTCTGCGGCTTGTCTTATCAAGTTTATGCGTCAGCTCGGCATTACCCCGGAGCTTTATGTGCCGAACCGAATGACCGAGGGTTATGGCCCGAGTGTGCCTGCGTTCAAATCTCTCATAGATGAGGGGGTCGGTGTGATTGTTACTGTAGATTGCGGAACAATGGCGCATGAGGCATTGGCTTTTGCCAAGGAGCAGTCTGTCGATGTGATTGTTGCTGATCATCATCAAACGGGAACATCTCTGCCTGATTGCTTTGCTTTAGTTAATCCAAGGCGTGGCGATGATATGAGTGGATTGGGCAATTTGGCTGCAGTTGGCGTGACATTCATGTTGTTGGTTGGATTGCGGCGGGAACTAAGAAATCGGGGCTATTTTTCTTTGAGAGATGAGCCGAATTTAATGACCTTAACGGATCTGGTCGCTTTGGGAACGGTTTGTGATGTGGTGCCATTGGAAGGGCTTAACAGAGCTTTGGTCAGTCAGGGGTTGCGCGTTATGGCTCGACGGGAAAATACAGGCATTAAGGCCATGATTGATTTGTGCAAACTGGAAAACGCTCCTGAGGCTTCAGATTGCGGTTTTAAACTTGGTCCACGAATTAATGCTGGTGGACGGGTTGGTGAAAGTGATCTTGGTACGCGGTTGCTGATTGCAGATAACCCTGATGAAGCTGCGGGTTTGGCTTTGCGTATGGATGAGTTAAATACGCATCGTCGTAGTTTAGGAGACGAAAACCTGTCTCTTGCTGAAAGAATGATTGAAGACATTATCAGTCACCGAAATGGACTGCCTCCTTATATTCTATTATCTCATCGTGAGTTTCATGCTGGGGTCATCGGTATTGTCGCAGGAAGACTGAAAGATAAATATAACCGCCCGACTTTCGTAATAGCTCTTGACGCAGATGGGACTGGGAAAGGATCAGCGCGCTCCATTAAGTCGGTTGATATTGGACGGATGGTATCGGGAGCTGTTCAGGCAGAAGTGCTTCACGCCGGTGGTGGTCATGCAATGGCAGCTGGGGTGACGACTCACATTGATCAACTGGCAGATTTTGAGAACTATCTTTCAAAAGAGCTTGGCGAAATGAGTTTCTCAGGTCCGCGAGAAATGATGTTTGACTGTGCGGTCAGCCCCTCCGGAGCGGTAAGGGAGTTTCATGATCTTTTATCTCGAATTGGCCCATTTGGAGCCGGCAATCCTGAGCCGCGAATGGTGTTACCGGCTGTTCATGTGTTACACGCTGAAATCGTTGGTGCGGGGCATGTTCGTTGCCGATTCGGTGATGACCAAGGCGGTAAACTATCTGCGATGGCATTTGCTTCTGTAGATGAGCCTGTCAGAAATATGATTTTATCAGGGGCGCGCGTGCTTCATGTGGCAGGTACATTGAAAGCTGACAATTGGCGCGGGAGAAATGGTGTGCAGTTCATGGTTCAAGACGTCGCATCAATATAGAAATTCATGCCTTGAAATCATGCAATGACTGAGTTATATCCCTCTCACTCAGTGTAATGCGCCCTTCGTCTATCGGTTAGGACGCCAGGTTTTCAACCTGGAAAGAGGGGTTCGATTCCCCTAGGGCGTGCCATCACTTTCGAAATAAAAAATATTTTTGTAATAAAAAATTTTCAACTTACCAATTAATCCGTTTGACTTTGGTAGCCCTCATTCTTCCAATTTATTTATTTGTAAACCTGTGTGTCACCTTCCCAGTACTGGTTTATAAAATTGTCACGTCCACACCTTGAGCGGTAAAACTTATAACGAATGGGATTATTTTTTGAGTAGTCCTGATGATACTCTTCTGCTGGATAAAACGTCTCAGCAGCTAAAACTTTTGTTGCAACAGGTCTTAAAAATTTTCCTGACATATTCAAAGCAACGACTGATTTTTCAGTTTCCATTTTTTGACGATCAGAGTCATAAAAAACGACACTGCTATATTGTTGACCTCTGTCACAGAACGAGCCGTCTTGGTCAGTAGGGTCAATCATGCGCCAAAAAGCATGCAAAAGATTCTGGAAATTAACTTTCTCATCATCAAAAACAACTTTTACGATTTCATAATGACCGGTCGTGCCTTTACTAACATCTTTGTAAGCAGGATTTACAACATGACCGCCCATGTAACCGGAAACGACATCGCGCACACCCTCAATTTTTGCGAAATCAGCTTCGGTACACCAAAAACAGCCGCCACCAAAATAGGCGGATCTTTCAGTTGCTGAAGTTAATTGAGGGAACAGTGTAATTGCTAAAGATAGCAATGTGAAATAGAGGAGGTTTTTCATTATTTTCTCAAGGTTATTTAATTGAGTTATTTTCTGTTATTCTTATTACTAACTCAAGATATGAATTATTTACTTATTATAAACTGGAATCCAGTTTCTTGCCAATTCTTTTCCTAATAACCATTTATTTTTTAACATACTATTCTCAAGTTTCTTAAGTTTAGCTTCATCAATTATTGGTGCTCCAATTTGAAGTCTTAACGGATTGGTAAGATATAAATGGGCCCACATCGCGCCCTTTACGTGAGTGTCATGCATGCCTTGACTTGACTGGTCTTTCGAACCGTCTACAGCCCTATCAGGAGGTGCTAAATTATCTGCATATAGAGATACGAGGCTTGCTTGCGCTCTAAAATGCCCGGCATTTGCAGCTCTTAATATCCAGCCAAAGCCCTTTCTAAAATTAACATCCTTAACCAACTCTTNCTTTTCNTTCTTNGTTAGTGATGAGGAGNTTAATCCGGCAAGCCGCAGNATACAAAGACCGGCNGCNAGTTGAGCATCCTCAAATCCATGACCTTGATGGGCTAGNGGAACTAATTTTNTTAATGCTTCTTCGCATTTATCAGCATGNTTTAATTTAAAGCCTTCCCAATAAGGGGCGCTGTAATATCCTGGTTTCTTTGGTTGGTTGCTGGATGGTTGCTGCATTTGCGCATGCAACGGGTGGATATGCGCAGTGAAGAATAGGCTAAAAAATAAAGCACCGCGAAGCGATAAAATCGGCAATATATTTTTTTTATAATTTTGCATGCATTTTCAACGAAATAGAATGAACTAAACTGGACTTATACTCTCATTTTATTAAATCTTTTCATAGTGGTGCATTATGACAAATAGTAAGTGGGTTAAAGGGCTTTAATGGAAGAATTGAAACAGTGGGTGGAAGACTCGGCTTATACAGTCGTCTTTACGGGCGCAGGAATCAGCACAGACTCAGGTATTCCGGACTTTCGAAGCCCTGGTGGCTTATGGAGCAGACTAGCTCCTATAGATTTTCGGGATTTTATGGCTTCTGATGAAATGCGGGTAGAAACTTGGCGACGAAAAGTGCTTCTCGATCAGGAAATTGGTAAACCCCGACCTAATGGCGCGCACTATGCCATCTCTCAATTGGTGAATATCGGGCAAGTGAATAAAATCATTACTCAAAATATTGATAATCTTCACCAGCATTCGGGCCTCTCAGAAGACCATGTTATTGAACTTCACGGTAATGGCACTTTTGCCAAGTGCTTAAGTTGCGATAAAAAATACCAAATCGACCTCGTTAAAGAGCAATTTCAAAAAGATAATCTTGCGCCTATATGCGCCTGCGGAGGGTATATCAAATCTGCAACGGTCTCTTTCGGGCAATCCATGCCAACTGAGGCGATGCAAGCCGCTGAAGAGGCAAGCCTCGCTAGTGACCTATTTATTGCGGTAGGGACTTCTTTAAAGGTATTTCCTGCGGCTGGATTTCCCCTTCTTGCAAAGGAAAATGGCGCAAAATTTGTTATAATTAATCGCGAACCCACCGATCTTGATGGGTTCGCTGATTTAATTTTGAATAATGAAATTAATGAGGTTTTTGGTTCCTTAGTAAAAAAAAATTAGGAATTTTAAGGCCCGATTTTGCTGTATTTGTAGTTGCGGTATTGGTATTATGGTTATATCAAATTTTTCTTCCAATTATCTGAGGGTATGATGCCTAAATTCTTCTATGGACTTCCGGCCATTGTTCTTATGGCTTTAATATCGTTTCCAGCTATGGCAGCTGAAAACGGGATTCTTAATCTCGAAATGACTACTTCCGCCTATGCGATTTCAGCGATTTTCGTATTTGTTGCTGCTTATGTGCTTGTTATGGTGGAGGAAGTTACCCACCTGAGAAAATCAAAGCCTGTATTGCTGGCAGCCGGTATAATCTGGTTTCTGGTAGGACTTGCGGTCGGTCAAAGTGGATACGATACCCATGTGACACAGGGTGCTTTCAGGCATGTATTCCTTGAGTTTGCTGAACTCTTTTTTTTCCTTTTGGTAGCGATGACCTTCATCAATACAATGACTGAACGGAATGTGTTTGAATATCTTCGAGCCTGGCTTGTTGCGCGTAATTTTGGTTTCCGAAAGGTTTTCTGGATTACTGGTGTCCTATCCTTCTTTATCTCGCCAATCGCGGACAATTTGACTACAGCGTTACTGATGTGTGCGGTAGTTATGGCTGTGGGCGTTGGACATAAGAAGTTTGTAGCACTTGCGTGTATCAATATTGTTGTCGCGGCTAACGCAGGTGGGGCATTCAGTCCATTTGGTGACATTACGACCCTTATGGTCTGGCAAAAAGGGGTTATTGATTTCTTCGGCTTCTTCCAGATTTTCATACCTTCAGTCGTGAACTATATTGTCCCAGCGGTCATAATGCATTTTGCTGTTCCCGATGAACAACCCGAGGCAATGTTAGACACCGTCACGATTAAAATTGGAGGTATACCTGTCATATTCTTATTTTTGGGAACGATTGCATTTACAGTTTCCGGTCACCAATTTTTCCACATTCCGCCTACATTCGGTATGATGACTGGCCTTGGTGTTCTTGGTTTTTATAGTTTCTATCTGAAATATTCAGGTGAGACTTTTACC
>NYTN01000022.1 GCA_002683515.1 Rhodobiaceae bacterium | reverse complement strand
CAGGACCGAATGCTGGTAGCTGGAATGCTGCACGGAAGTTAATTGAAGCACTATCAACTTTTGCATATCGTGCTTTTAAATCCCAAGTAGTAGAGTCTAACTCAACCATCAAACGGGTATCAATTCCATAAAGCTCTGCGTTATCTACAACATCCTGGTTTAGGAACCTGTTTGTGTAAAATCCGTCAGTTTCTTTTCTATTAAATGAAACCACAAAACCTGAGTTTGAACCAACAGGGCCGGACAGATAACCTGACGCGGACTGTGTGCCATGCTCAGCAAGGCTGACTTTAAGATTACCTGTGTACTCATCAGTTGGCTTCAGGGTTGAAAGGACAACAGCACCGGCGGCGGCATTTCGGCCGTAGATAGCGCCCTGTGGACCTTTAAGAATTTCAACTTGTCTCATTGTTCCGTGGTTTTGGTTCAACTGAGCTGTGTTTGTTTTCAAAATTCCGTCAACAACGAGCGCAACAGAGCTCTCAGCATCACGGGCACCATTCATACCACGAATGTTGATCTGACTGTCACCCACCTCGGCTGTGCCAGTAACAATGGTGACGCCAGGTGTTAACTGAACAAAATCTTCAGCAAGTTGAGCGCCAGTTTTTTCCAGAGCGTCGGAAGTTAAAACACTCACAGATGCAGGTACATCTCTGAGGCTTTCTGATTGTCGCCGCGCTGTGACAACAATCTCGTCAATGCTTTGAGCACTAACAGGAAGGATGGGCATTAGCACTACTGCTGCACATCCAGACAAAACAAGTGTCTTAAAGTTTCTCATAATCATTCCCCTAAGGATAAGCAAAATAGTATACAATTATTGTGTAATTTTTACCCTAAGCACATAATAATTGTATGTAAACTAAAATGGTACAGCCCTTTCAGCTTGTGGAAGGATTGTAGTTCTGTACATAAGTCGTTCATGAACACTGTCAAATGGCTCTCTGCGGTGCATTGTGCAGGCATTATCCCATAAAAGTGCATCTCCCAGACGCCAATTATGCTTGTAAACAAAATCGTCTTGTAAGCACCAATCGAACAATTGTTGTAATATTGCATCACTTTCATCATCAGGTATGCCAGTAATACCAACTGTCATTCCCGGGCACAGATAGAGTGCGCGACGACCAGTAACGGGATGTGTTCGCACGAGTGGCTGCGTGATTTTTTGTGTCAGACTGGTTTGATTTTCATCTGTTTTAGTTGAATAGAGATTATTGAAATTCTCATAAGATTGAATTCCTAGGCGGCCATCAATGGTGGCTTTAAGTTCAAGCGGTAAGCGTTCATAGGCTGTTGTCATGTCAGCAAAATAAGTACACCCACCCTCAGGTGGAATTTTTACAGAGCATAGAAGTGACCCAAGTGCGGGTCTTTTAAGGTAAATCTGGTCATAATGCCAACCAACTTCACCATCTGCGAGGGCGCCAATCGGCTTGCCGTCAACATTTATATTCGAAATTTGCAGAATTTCAGGATGCGATTCATTAAGCCATTCATTGCGGATATGGATTTCCAAATCCCCTAATTCACGGCTAAAGCCAATTATATCTTCTTTTGATAAGTCCTGATCTCTAAAAAGGAGGATTTGATACCTGTTCCAATATGATTTGATCTGGTTCAATTCATCTTGTGACATCTGGTTGGATAACTTAACACCGCTTATGATAGCACCAAACGTCTCGGTTATCGGGGTGATGTCTAAATTAATCTCATGAGATTTTAATGACATGAATTTCCTGACGTAAAATTAATAGTATGGACTAAAGGATATGCGACTTTTTTAAGAGATGCAAATATTAACGTTGATTAGCTGAGCAAAATCCACACTGAAGTTATAATAAGTACGATACCTACAATTTCAGTGCGCCCGATTTGTTCTTTGAAAAACCAGAAACTGAAAGCCATGCTGAAAATAATCTCCACCTGACCCAGCATTCTTACCGGCGCAACACCAATAAGGCTGAAAGCTACAAACCACATAAAGGTTGTAATTGCGGCCACTGTTCCGGCAAATGTCGATACGCGCCAGCTGCGAACACAAGCAAAAAACTCATCTTGGCGCCATATCATTAGGGCGGCTCCCATAATCACTGTCTGAATGGCAACCGACAGAAAAGCCGTGAGCACGGCCCGATGAAGCACATCGAGATAGGGTAAAGTATCCATGGCAATTCGAAAGAAAACCGAGCACCCGCCAAGCGCAAGACCAGCAAGTAGACCAAGGGCGACTGAATTGGCTTTTTGTCGCCAATTCGTGGTAGCCTCCCCTTTATTCCGGCTGAGAGATATAATGTAGACGCCAAGAAAACTGATTGAAATAGCAATCACAACTTTAATATCAGGCACGAGCGAGAGCAGAACCAGCTCAAACAGAGCAGCCTGAATAGCATCGGTTTTAGACAAGGCAATGGAAGTGGCAAAATTACGTTGCTCGAAGGCTTTACCGAGAATAATCGTAAAGAGAATTTGAATAATCGCCGCCGGCACCAACCATAAATAAAATTCGGTAGGCAAATGAAGCGTTCGAATATCATAATCTTGGAAAATAAATAGCAACAAAAAAAGAGACGCCGGAAAGCCATAAAGGAAACGCACATATGCACTGCCATAAAGCCCAAGCTCCTGACGGTAGCGTTTCTGAATGACAGATCTTAATGCTTGTCCAAAAGCCGCTGTGAAAGTGGCGAGGACCCAGAAAATTCCCTCCAAAGCAGACCTATCCTTATTTTATGTCGTTTTATTCGGCGCTTTACTCTGCGGCTTGATTGTCCGTATTACCGGAAACCAACTCGTCACCATGGCAGCCCTTGGCACAGCAACGTCCCGGCTGGCGGTCAATCTTCATGCCCTTGCCTAGCTCCAGTGCATTGCGATCAAACAAAGCCTGAACAAGATCTCGTCTTGCCTGGACATTATAGTTGCGCAAAATTTCAAGCTTCATAGCTTCTGGCGACCCGCCACCATGTAGACTGATTACAGAGTACCACCCACCGGTTTCGGACGCAGTCAAATCCTCAACAAATCGCGCCACATTTGCTCGATGCTCATAGGTCACATCAGGGCTACCGCGCAACACATCTTGAAGGACAGCCGCCGTTGCCGGATTATGGTCTTCATCAGGGCCAGGGAGTGCCACGACCAAACCACCGGAAAGATCATGCGCCAGACGATGCATGTCATAAATCTGATTTGCCAATAACAGCTTGCCAATATTGGAATAAATTTGGTCAGGGCGGAAATTCCCTGCTTCATCTTGAACGCCCATAGTCGAGGCAGCGATTCCGCAGGCATAAAAACCCTCGGTAATTTTGATTAAATCGACCATTTTCTCGCGCATATGGCCTTTTTTCTCTACATCCAGCCCATTTGCCTCAGCCATCATAGCACCCGCACCAATAAGCAAATCACCAAAACCTGCGCGCGCACCAATACAACTATGTCGGTGATGCGTGGCATAATGTGTTGTCATAATGTGCGCTTCTTCAATTTCGCCATCAATAAACACTTTGTCGTATGGGACAAATACATTGTCAAAATGCGCAACACCAACTGCCTGAGCAAATTTAGCGCTCATTTTGGCTGCCGGATTTTCAGGACGGCCCGCAGGGCGCGCGATAATAGTAATACCTTCCGCATCAACAGGCACGGCACAAGCGACAGTGAAATCCTTGTCATCTTCATGCATTCGACGGCAGGGCATGACGAGAAACTCATGCATGTAAGGAGCGCCGGTAATAATGGCTTTCACGCCGGAAATTACAATACCGTCTTTGCGACGCTCTGTAACATGCACGTAGGCGTTACGAACTTCCTGCTGGGATGGGCGTTTTGAACGATCTCCTTTTCCGTCGGTCATCGCCACACCGACAGAAAGGTCATTTTCTTGGACATGTTGGATATAGGCCAGAAGGCGGTCGTGGTTTTCGCCGCCCGTGCGTTCGCTAATCCGCCAAGTTGCTTCATAAAGTGCGTTAAACGCATCATGTGTCAAATAACGCTGAGCACAACCGGCAAACTGGCAGGTCAGGCGAACAGCTTCGAGTTTTTCAAGCAGATCCTGCCGACTGCGGTTAATCGCAAGGAGACGGTTCGTGGTTTCGCCATTGACGCCCTTAGCGGTCATCATATCTTTATAGTCATCGACAAGAGCAAAATCATAGGTGATACCCGTGGCGTTCACACCCGGCGCAAAACCGGGTTCATCAGCTACGGAACCCACCAAATTACCACCCAAATAGACTTTTGGAGATAAGCGTCGGAGGGATTCTCTGTATTCTTCAGATGTCATAAGCATAGCATCGCCTTTAAGTTTGAATTTTTAACATAGTTCAGTTATAGAAAACAGTCCAGCATATAGTCTGGACAATTGGAGGATATAATGACGCAAGCTCATGCAGAAAAAGATATATGCCCGGCTCCCGGCGCACTGAACGGTCTCAAAGTGCTGGATTTGGCAACTTTTATAGCTGGCCCTTATTGTGCGACGTTTCTGGCAGAATTTGGCGCAGATGTCGTCAAAGTTGAACTCCCCGGTTCCGGCGATCCGGTCAGAAAATTCGGAACACCCACCGATTGCGGGGATACACTGGTCTGGATGAGTGAGGGCAGAAATAAAAGATCGATTGAGTTGGATTTACGTTCCCCAGAGGGAGCGAAAACACTTAAAAAACTCGTCGCTGAAGCTGATGTTTTATGTGAAAACTTTCAGGTCGGCACACTTGAAAAATGGGGTCTTGGGGCGGATGTCCTTCAGGAAATTAATCCTGCCCTCATAATTGCGCGCATTACGGCATACGGACAAACTGGGCCATATAGTCATCGGCCCGGTTTTGGACGGATTGCAAATGCATTCAGCGGCATCTCTTACTTGTGCGGCGAACCCGACGCGCCACCCGCGTCCCCCGGTACGGCTACATTGTCAGATTATATGTCCGGCGTTTATGCGGCATTAGGCGTTCTGGTCGCCTTACAGTCCCGCACTAAATCAGGTAGCGGACAGATAGTAGATGTCGGCCTGTACGAAAGTGTTTTTCGAATTCTGGACGAGTTGGCTCCGGCCTATGCCTATAAGGATTTTGTTCGTGAGCGCATGGGCGCAGGAACAGTTAACGCCGTGCCGCATAGCCATTACCCGTCCAAAGACGGGTTGTGGGTAGCAATTGCCTGTACGAATGATAAAATTTTTAATCGCCTTGCCGGTCTGATGGAACGAAATGACGTAACAGGCGATGGTATTTATGGCACGATTGCGATGCGCGAAGCTAATCGTGCAGAGGTGGATGCTTTTGTAACAAATTGGACGACTGGCTTTACGCGCGATGAAATTCTGAAAGCTTGTGAAGCCGCTGAAGTGCCCTGCGGACCGGTTTATTCGATTGAGGAAATTTTCAATGACCCGCAATATAAAGCCCGTGAGAATTTAGTCGAAATTAACGACCCGCGCCTCGGCTCAATAACCCTGCCTAATGTCTGCCCCCGCCTCTCAGAGACGCCAGGTCAAATTAGCTGGGCAGGTCGCGCTCTGGGTGCAGATACGGAAGATGTATTAAAGGATTGGCTCGGCGAACATTAATCAATAGGGATGCATAAATCCTAGCTGTAAGTTTCAGCGAGTCGGCGAATAGCATAAGCTTTTTCGACAATCGGATAGTCAATAAAGTAACCATCGACCTGAATAGAGGCTGAGCCGGATGCTTCAGCAGCCTCAAANGCAGCGATGATTTTTTCCGCCCTATCAATCTCAGCCGCNTCCGGCATGTANCCCTGATTAACAGANGGAACTTGCTTTGGATGAATACATANTTTCCCTTGNAAGCCNNATTTTACNCCTNTTTTNACAGACNCTTCAAAACTGTCTTCATCTTTGAGGTCAATATGAACAGTGTCAATTGGTGGCTCTAAACCCGCATCACGCGATGTTAAAATCATGTGACCGCGCACATAGGAAAGCTCGTCTTCATCCGCACTCCACTTAATGCCAACATCACGGGTAAAGTCACCTGCACCAAAAGAGAAGCGCTTCATTCTGCCAGGCTTTTTGCAGAGGGCATCAAGGTTTTTCATCCCTTTTGCCGTTTCAATAATGGGCATAAGGTCAATGCTCCCGGGCGGCAAATTGCGTTCTTTTTCATATTCCGTTATTGCCCAGTCCATGGCAAAAAGTTCTTCGGGGTTTTCCAACTTTGGCAACACAATGCCATCAAGCCATGGGCCGATAACTGTATCAATGTCACGGAAGCAGTAGGGCGTATCTATCGCATTGACCCGAACATAACTTTTAACGGTACGCGGCTTTTTCAAAACATCAATGACAGTTTGTCTTGCGTTGACCTTATCGGCATCCGCACATGCATCTTCAAGATCAAGAATGACCGCATCCGCACCATAAGAAAAAACCTTGGCCAACTTGTCTGGATGGTTGCCCGGCACGAATAGAAAGCTCCGCAGTCCTGAAAATGGACGAACACCTTTTTGGGACATACTTATCTCCTATAACTCATGTTAAATGAATAGGTAAATCTGCTTGCCGGATGTTCACTGACAGAGACCTCGAAAAGGCGCCCCTGCGTATCACGATAACGCCTGACAATAATGATTGATGAACTCCCGGCTTCTACATTCAATCGCGCAGCACGCTCTTTGCCAAGACTGCCAGCCATAATTTCAGCGTTTATTTCTTCTGCCTGAAACCCAAAGTTTTCTTCTATAATTTTAAAGACAGGTCGGTCGGGCTTATTAACATCCTTTAGTGAAAGATTAAATTCTTTAGGTACATAAATGTCGGTTATGCAGAAAGGTGATTTATCCTGTGTGACCCTCAGACCTTCCAATCTTGTCCATTTGGTGCCAGGCGTAGTTTTTAAAAAATTTGCTAGTGAAATGTCAGCTTCAGTCGAACTAGACTTGGTCATGTGCAGGACAGTATCTTGAGGATATTGAAACAACTCTTCAAAACCCTTAATTTCTTGAACGATAAGTTCAACAGGCTTGTCGGACAAAATGATAGTTCCACGACGCCGATGGCGACTAATCATACCCATTTTTTCAAGTTCTCTCAGCGCGGCTCTGATCGTGAAGCGGCTGACAATGAAACTTTCCGACATAGCCTGTTCGGAGGGGAGCTGTTGTCCTAATTTATAGTGACCACTTGTTATCTGGTTAATGAGTGTTTCGGCAATCTCCGAATATCTAGCTTTGTATATTTTTTTTTGCATTTAAATAACAATCTGTCTTGATTTATTGGTCTGCATCATTGATGCTACTATAGTTAAACAAGCATTCAAAATATTACTAGTAGAAAATATCCATTACACATGGGGGAATAAAAATGTTTAAGGTAGGTGTAGATGTAGGCGGAACCTTCACGGACGTCTTATTGGTCGATACAAAATCATCAAGTTTTTTTACATCCAAAGTACCATCAACACCTGAGGATAGCTCCAAAGGCGTATTGAACGGTATTAAAAAAGCTTGTGAATTAGCCAATGTAGATATGGCAGATATTGAGGTCATTACACACGGTACAACTGTCGCAACTAACGCCATTTTGACTGGGAAGGGTGCAAAAGTAGGCCTTGTCACCACAAAAGGCTATGGACAGGTTTTGCAGATCTTACTATGATAGTCCCACAATCAAACGATGACGCTTTTAAATGATTGCACCCGACATGCG
>NYTN01000021.1 GCA_002683515.1 Rhodobiaceae bacterium | reverse complement strand
ACAAACAAACTAAAACCAAAAGTTTCTGTAAAAAGGCATTTCAAGATGCCATGATACTTGCAGACAATAATCTGGCGCCTGTTGATTTGGTTCAGAAAGATATCGCACTTGAGCCAAATATTGTGTCCATGTCAGGTGCAACTCCTGTAAAAAACAATACATCAAACACCGCTCGGACTTCAGGGGTTAAGCATAACGCTACTGGCGATTACTCCCCCCGTATTGGTGAATTGGAAAAGCTTGAAACCAGATTGAATAAGATCACGCATATGCTGGATGGCATGATCCTCACACGCCACGAGGAAGCTGAATTAGGCATTGGCAGAAATTCTTATATTGCGATGCAACAGGCTGGCTTCTCGGCTGAACTTGTCTCGTCTCTTCGCAACACGTTAAACGCTCGTGATGAGAAACTTGGTTGCAAATCATTCCTAAGAGCCCTGTCGGAGCAACTTATTGTTGCCCAACCAGCTAGCCTCATGGAGCAAAAACATATTTTTGTTGTCGGCCCTGCGGGTAGTGGGAAATCATCTCTCACAGCAAAGTTAGCTGTAAAGCGCCGTGAAATGAGCATGGATGCCACTGTACGTCTGATCGAAATAGACAAAGCTGGTGTGACCCCATGTGACGGTTTGAAATATCATGGGCGTCTTCTGAATATGCAAATTAGCAAAACCACACCGGAAAGTGCTGCCGAAGAATATCTCGACAGTACCGCTCCAACAATTACTGATATCTGCATCAACCCGCATGATATTCCTGCAGTGCTTGACGAATTGGAAAAGAAACTGGGCGAAGAAAACATGACTATTTTGATTGCCCTACCTGGCGGTGCGAGCGCGCGTCTAATAAGACAGCAATGCACGCTTTATCAATCTTTCAATCCCATTATTGCGCTAACGCGTCTTGATGAATGTGAAACAGGTCCAGAGGAGTTTTCCGTATTGGCTGAAATGGGCATGAAGATTGGCGTATTCACTGGGTCACGTGGCTTGGTAGACTCAATAATATTTGCAAGTATGCCAGCATTGGCGCAATACTTGGAAGATTATTGTTCTGAAGAGTAAGCTTATTAACCAAAGCGCAACTAAAGAGTAAGTAAAGAGTTCTTATGGCATATTCGGTAGCAGTAACAAGTGGTAAAGGTGGTGTTGGCAAAACCAGCATCGCTATTAACCTCGGCATGACCCTATCTCGTGAGGGTCAGCGCGTTTGCTTACTCGATACGGATTTTGGTCTGGCAAACGCTCATATTCTATTGGGCGTAAACCCTCAAAAAACAATTAGCGATTTATTAAATGACCGAGCCACCATGTCGGAATTACCTTGTAATGGCCCCTCCGGGTTAAAATTGGTTGCCGGTGGATCTGGTCTGACAGACTTACTGAAAATTGATGAGAATATTCGCAATCAAATCATCCGATCAACTGAAGCATTGCGTGATGATTTAGATGTTCTGATTGTAGATGTGCCTGCCGGTGCCAATGACAGCGCAATTGATATTATCGCTGCCGCTGACAGAGTGCTGGTCGTCCTCGTAGGTGAACCAACAAGTTTCACCGATGCCTATACGCTTATCAAGGCCTGCTCGCTGGAAAAAAATACACATCATTTCTCAGTTGTCGTAAATATGGCGAATAATAGTAGCCATGCAAAAGATACTTTTGAACGCTTTAAAAATATTACGGATAGATTTCTGGATATTGACCTAAAGTTTGCCGGCTATTTACCCTTATCAGGCGCCTTGCGGGACTCGATTGTTAAACGTCGTCCTATTATGTCCGACAATGGGGAAACGGCTGAGACACAATCATTTAAGAAACTGGCGCTTGCTGTTGCGCAGTCTCCTGAAAACGAAACGCCCGGATTGCGTTTCCTCGGTTTGAAGTAACAAATGGATTCTCATGTCTGTAAAATATCAAACTAAACCTGAAGTTGAGGAACTAATAACCGATAATTTACGGTTAGTGCAGTCTATTGCCTGGCACCTGCATGCAAGGGTTAGCAAAGTCATCGAAATTGATGACCTTATTCAGATTGGTTATTACGGGCTTGTTACCGCCGCCCAGAAATACACTCCCCATGAGGGCGTTAATTTTTCCAATTATGCCAGCTTGCGTATTAGAGGCGCAATGGTTGACCACCTGAGAAAAAATTCAAATCTCTGTCGTACCACTATTAAAATGCAGCAAAGGTATAATCATGCGGAACAAAAACTTATCAAACTTCACGGACGCCAGCCCGAACAGACAGAGATTGCAGATGAAATGGCGATATCACTTTCTGAATTACAGGAATGGGTAAAAAGTTTCGCCGCCAATCATCATGACTCTATGGATCAAGTTTATGATGATTTCTCTATAATTTTTGCATCCACCACCAAAGACCCTGAGGAAGAGCTTCAAAATAAGGACCTTAAACAGTTACTTCTAGGTGCGCTGAAAAAACTCCCAGAGAAAATGGCCCTGGTGATACAACTTTATTATGTTGAAGAACTCAACGTTTATGAAATCGCCGAAGTTCTGGAAGTAACTATAGGACGTGTATCTCAGATTAAGTCCGAGGCGGTCAAGAAACTCCGCACACTTATCGCGGAAGCGCAATCTGGATCCATCGAGTAAATCTTGGGGGGCTTAAATGAGCACAGACCTTCAGCAAATTCGAACCATCCACATGACTGTTCAAACAGCCGAGAAGCGTTTACTTGGCTATAAGGCTGAAGCCGAACTTAATTTGAGCTGTACACTGGTTAATATTGCAAGGGGAAATTGCATGGTGAGCATCTATCCAGTTGCCGATTTTGCAACCCCGTCCGGCAAACTAGAAATCGAAGTCCGACGGCCGGTTATGAATTTAGCCTTTAATCTCCAACAAACGCCGTTCGACAGGCTTACAGAAGCCCTATCCTCTCACCAACCGCGCCCAGTGGACTTGATGATTTTACTCGACAAAGTCTTGCAGGTAACTATTGATGGCGACTTATTAATTCAAGAAAAAGAAATTCATGAAGTGTGCGATTTAAGCTGGCGCATCCCTATTTGTTAAACTGATTTAAATAGAAGTGTTCAGTCAATCAAACGACGGATCATATCAACATCAGCTTGCATAAGCCTTGAAGTTCCAGAAAAGGCCTGCTGTGCCCTTAAAAGACGAGCAAGCTCGTTTGTTGTATCAACATTGGAAGCTTCAAGCGCTCCGGCTTGTATTGTTCCTGTTGCATTTAAAGTATCCTGAGGGGAAGAAGTAACCGGCTGGCCGGCCTCGGGGGTCACAATATAATTTGTGTTGCCGTCACTTCTCAGCTTTGTCTCATCCTTGAAGGTTGAAAGGCCAATAGTTGCCACATTTATGGAAACACCCTGGCCGTAGTCCACTTGAATTTGACCATTAGCTGCAACATTAATAGCAGACAGGCGTCTGGTATTTTCTTGATCATCAATAACCGTAAACGGAATTTTGATTTCATTGCCTTCCTTGTCCAGATATTTGAAGCCTTCCATCGTAACCAACTCACCCTTATCAGTTAAATTGATAGAGCCGTTACGTGTATATTTAAGTTCATCGGGGTTATTTGGATTTTTAATGGCAAAAAAGCCTTCACCATTAATCGCTAGATCAAGCGCCGCATTGGTCATTATGAAAGACCCTTGTTGATGTGCGCGCCTTGGCTCAAGCTTCTGTACACCATTTCCGAGACGTATTTCAGATGTCCGGTTTTTTTCTGTAGCGTATATATCTTCAAAAATTGTATCACTGCGTTTAAAGGAAACAGTTCCCGCATTGGCAATATTATTTGAAATTACCGCGATATCCTGGAGCGCAGCGCCCATTCCTGTTTTATATATAGCAACCATGTTTCTGTCCTACTGAATCAGAGATAAAGTTCAAATTTTGTGCCAAACTAACTTTTTTGAATAATTTAATCGTAGTTGATTTCTTAATTTATTTTTGCTTTAAAAAGTTGAGGTATGATCATTAGGTGAAACGTGTCAGACAGTTCTCGTGCTTTAGTCCCAGTTGAAAAGAAATTACCAGCCTTACGTCGTAATAAACATAAGAAAGGTGATGCTTTTGCGCTTGTGGAAAAAGATGTCTTTTTGCGAGACCGCGCCATGGTACGTCGCTATCTCCCTGATATTCTTGGGAAAGTTCTTGCCCGCATTTGGATTGATGTGGATTTCCATGATTTATTTTCTGACAACCCTCAAGGCACACTCGAAAAAAATGGTGTTCACCTGCCTGAAAATATGTATCTGGAATTCCAAAAACCTAATGCTGATCGCCCCCGCATTGTCGTTTACGAGCAGAAACCGAATTCAAAATATAAGGTTCGAGTGTTTTATTTGCAACTCGTAATGATGGCCGGCAAATAATGCGCGCATTAATTTTAGTCTTTTTACTTGCAATAACAGTCAATTTTCCTGCATTGAGCGATGGTCATAATGATGCGTTAATTCAAAAAATCATTGATCCTGCTGAGGCTTACCGCGTCGCTGTGGAAGCCGTAAGAGATAAGAAATACACAATTGCAGTTGAGCATTTTGAAATACTGGCCAAGCAATCCCAATATGATGCCCAATATAATCTGGCCCTATTACTGAAACAGGGGCTTGGAATTCCGCAAAATTATCCAGAAGCCCTCAAATGGACATGGCTTGCTCATCTTGGTGGCGTTAAGAAAGCGCAAGGATTGGCAGATATGCTGTTGGATCTTGTGCCTGAAAAGCGTCAAGATAAAACACGCGATCAAGTTTCTGACAATTTGACATCACGTATCGAGTCCGGTGATTTGACTGCTTTAACTCAATTTGCCAGATTTCACTTAGATGTCCTTGTCGATCCTGATTATGAAACGGCCTACAGTTGGTATTCTGTCGCCGCCGCATTAAAAATGCCAGGGGGCATCAGAGGGCGTGAAGACGTCATTGACGAAATTGACCCTGAAAAATTAGTCGAACTGCAGGATGAAGCCACTGAGATTTTTAAAAATCTTACTTCTCCTGAGTAACCAAAGCAGTCTAAACTGTTGTTATGTTTAAGGAGTAAATAATGCAGGTAAAAGTTCAGTGGATTATTGACGGTATTGCCGAAATGGAAGCCGCTTCACTTGAAGAAGCCGAGCTTATCGTCAACGAAACTCTTAATAAAGTTGTCGCCGAAAATCCTGTCATTTTTGACAAGCTTGGTGCGCGCGCTATCCAAGGCAAAGGCTATCTTGCTGGGTCAGGAGACATTACGGAGGAAGAATAATAAATGCGTTTAGTTACATGGGGGACCCGCTACTCTAAGGCATCAATTGTTAAAGTAGCTTATTATGTAGCATTGTGTTTTGTGGCACTTTGCTTAGCAATTACGGAAGTTTTAGCGGCAGGAAGAACTTATAAATCTCCTAAAGAAGAGGAAAAGCCGGAATATGAAATCTGCAGACTTAAAGAGCTTCTGAGAGATGAAGAAGGCAATAGCTGTGTCTATTCTCGCCAAAGCGGAGGACGTGAGGTCGTCATAAAAATTGATGACAGGGTCTTTTGCCAAGCTCAATTCCGATGCAAAAAAGAGTAAATTTATTCACAGTTTGATTGCTACTCTTGTCGTCAATTGACGCGCGGGTTAACCGAATCGTTTTCTAAAGTGGTATATTAGTCACCTAATCAAAACTAAGATTGGGAAGAAAAATGCTAACAAACAAAATGCGTGAAAAACGGCACGACAGAGGACGGATTAATCTTATTCACTTTGCCAGTATTGTTGGCTTGCTTGTTGTTTTGTTGCTTAGCTTCATTAACAAATCTAACGCCCAACAGGTTGATCAGGTTGAAACTCTGACTGAAAGCGAAGTTGTTAAAATTGCCAGCCGGTGGTTCGGCATGTCATCCGAATCTATCGCAGAAGTTATGGATGTTATTTTCAGTAAACATGGCGGCCCCTCCGCCTATATTCGGGGAGAAGAAGTCGGTGGTGCTTTCATTTTTGGCGCACGCTATGGGCGCGGTGAATTGGTTATCTCCGACGGGCACTCAGAGCCTGTATATTGGCGCGGTCCGACCATTGGCCCCGATTATGGGGGCAATGCCGCCAAAACCTTTACCCTGATTTATAATTTGCAAAATCCTGATGATTTGTTCCGCCGTTATCCCGGTGTGGATGGCTCAGCGTTTTTTATCGCAGGGCTTGCCGTGAATTTTCAGGAACGCGGCGATGTTATTTTAGCCCCTATCCGTGCGGGTGTTGGAGGGCGTCTGGGGGTAAATCTGGGTTATCTCAAATATTCGCGTAAACCTGGTAAGATACCATTTTAGTTTTTTTGTGGCTTCAGCTTTACGCGGCCGATTTCCTGACCGGTTTTCACATTCAGCAATAACAGAAAGTCACCTTCTGCATCGCGAAGATGCAGGACTATTTTCTTGTCATTGACTTCAGTCATCATGAGTGCAGCACCTTCGGGTACGCTGATGATGCTTTCAAAACCTTTATCGGTTATTGATAGTGATCTGTTTTTGGTTTGAGGGTTAGACAATTCTGTTTGAGGTGGTGAATCATCCGTGACACGTTTAATAATCGTACCCACAACCACAGCTAGCCCGCCTACCAGCAGAATGCCAAGCACAATGACTGTGACAAGCAACACCCTGACACAGCCTGTAGATTTAGGAAAATCTATTTCAGTTTCGGCATTTTCATAGCCGGCGTTTTCTGGTTTATTCTGAGTCATGTCTGATACCTGTTTTACCTACATCGCCACAGAAGAAGATGACGGCAAACGTCTAGATGCTTTACTGGCTTCTCAGCTTGAGTTTTCCCGCGCCCGCCTGCAAGGGTTAATCCGTGAAGGCCAGGTTGATGTCATACGCCAGCAACAGATCCACACCATAAAAGACCCTTCATGGCGGGTCAAACCCGAAGACAATATCAACATCATACTCCCGCCGTTAAAAGACACTTCGATCAAGCCCGAAAACATCGCGCTGGATATCCTGTTTGAGGATGACAGCGTGATTGTGATTAACAAAGCTGCGGGAATGGTGGTACATCCCGCACCTGGAAGTCCGGACGGGACGTTAGTGAATGCACTCCTCGCGCATTGCGGGGACAGTCTGTCCGGTATTGGCGGCGAGAGGCGCCCGGGCATTGTGCATCGCCTCGATAAAGACACCAGCGGCGTGATGATTGCAGCAAAAACTGACAATGCCCATAACGCGCTTGCCGAGCAGTTTGCCGCCCATGGGCGCGACGGGCGTTTACAGCGGCGCTATCAGGCTCTTGTCTGGGGGCAAATCATGCCGCCTGTCGGGCGTGTGGAGGCGGCTTTGGCACGCCATCCAGGGAACCGGAAGAAAATGGCTGTTTCGCGCCACGAAACCGCTCGTTTTGCCGCGACGGACTACACTGCGCTTCATAATTGGACACATGTGCCCATCACAAACCTCACCTGCATATTAGAGACGGGCCGCACACATCAGATAAGGGTGCATATGGCACATATCGGGCATCCGGTGATTGGCGACGATATGTATGGCAGCAGCCAGCGCAGTCGCCTCAATATTTTACCTCCAAAAACCGCCGCCACCATTGCCGCGCTTGGGCGACAAGCGCTTCATGCGGAATTACTGGGTTTTGAGCACCCTGAAACACAAGAATCCATGGCCTACACCGCACCACTGCCCGCCGATATGCAAGCCGTGCTGCACATTCTGAATGAAGGCGAAACACACCCCGACGACTAGCGCCTCTTGTTTTGCAGCGATTTAGTCTACATATATGAATGGTTATGACGGATATTGTTAAAAAAAATGCTAAAACGGCAAAAAAAGCAAGTTCAACCGCGCTGACAGCCAGCCTGTCGCCGGATGGCAGTTTGTCGCGTTATTTACGTGAAATCCGCAAATTCCCGATGCTGGAAGCCCAGCAGGAATATATGCTGGCGAAGAGCTATGCCGACCATCAAGACACGGACGCCGCGCACCAGCTTGTTACCAGCCACTTGCGCCTTGTTGCCAAAATCGCGATGGGGTATCGCGGCTATGGCCTGCCCCTAGGCGAGGTTATTCAGGAAGGTAATGTCGGGTTGATGCAAGCGGTCAAAAAATTTGACGCCGAACGCGGTTTTAGGCTTGCAACCTATGCGATGTGGTGGATACGCGCCTCCATTCAAGAATATATTCTGCGAAGCTGGTCGCTGGTGAAAATAGGCACGACGGCGGCTCAGAAAAAGCTTTTTTTCAATCTGCGTAAAATTAAAGGCCAGATTGACGCCATTGATGGCGGTCAGTTAACGCCCGAACAAGTGACAGAGATTTCTGACCGCCTGAACGTGTCACCCGAAGATGTCGAGCAGATGGACGGGCGCATGTCCGGCAGTGATCGCTCGCTCAATGCTCCGATTTCATATGGCGAAGATGACAGCGGAGAATGGCAGGACTGGCTGGAAGATGACCGCGAAGACCCCGAAGCGGCGCTTGTTGTCAGTGATGAAATGGATGTACGCCGCGAGATGATGAAACAGGCGATGTCGGTTTTGAATGAACGCGAAATTGATATTTTGACGGCGCGCCGCCTGAGCGAACCAGCTGCCACGCTGGAAGATCTCAGCCAGAAACATGATGTGAGCCGCGAGCGCATCCGCCAGATTGAAACCCGCGCTTTTGAAAAACTCCGCGACGCCATGATCGCCATTAACGCATCTCAAAATAACGACGTCATCGAAGGCGAAATACTGGGCTAGTTTTTATAATATTTTTAACAGTATTATTCATTATTATTTTTTCAACAATTCATATTTTCTTATTTCTATACCACTCACATCACAGAAAGTGAATTATGCGGTATTTTTATTAAGGTTTAGTGTTTATATTTATGTCTGGATACACCTCAAATTGGCAAAATTCCAAGACAACTTCCCGCTATGGTGGTGAATATCAAACGTGAAGTGATATTGAATTTGAGGTGACTTTAATTCATAAACTTGCTTTAGCCCCCCCTTGCATCGCTTTCGCGGTTTTGGCATGCTCTTGTAACCAAAAATTCAAAGAGTCCCAAAAGGACATATCATGAAAAGCACCCTTCTCCTCATCATTGGCATATATATTCTGATGCTTCCCGTTATCGGCTTGTTAGGGCGGCATATGTCTAAGGAGAAGACCTTAAAGGATTTCTATCTGGCAGGTGGTGGCGTGTCTGTTGTGCCGCTGTTTTTCACGCTTTACGCCACGCAATATAGCGGCAATACAATGTTCGGCTTTGCCGGCAATGCCTATCGGGAAGGGCCTGTAATGTTCTTCTCTGCCTTAGGCATGGCGCTGGTGATAGCGTCTTACTGGCTGTTTGCCCGTTCTTTGCAGGAACGCGCACACCAACACGGCTTCGTGACCCCGGCTGACTTCCTGCGCCATCGCTATAACAGTGCATGGCTGGTGCGGCTGGTAAATATCCTGCTTGTCGCAACGCTGGCGAGCTATATTCTCACCAATTTCAAAGCTGTCGGTCTGCTTGCCGAACGCCTCACAGATGGCGAACTGCCCATGCTTTATGCCGTGCTTGGACTGGCGATTGTGATGGCATTCTATGAAAGCCTAGGTGGGATGCGTAGTGTCGTTATGACAGATATTATTCAAGGCAGTCTCCNGCTGATNGGCTGCCTTGGTGTGCTGNCGGCAACCATTNTCACGTTAGGCGGAACAGATGCCCTNGTCTCTGCTATTGCCACCCACCCTNCCAATGAACAAGGCTTTTCCGAAAGGCAATGGACGNGGGGCATATCGGTGATGTTACTGTTTGGAACGGGCGTCGCNATGTATCCNCACGCNATTCAACGCATTTATGCCGCCAAAAANTGGNCGGCGCTCCGCAACAGTTTCCGATTTATGTTTATGGCGCCGCTTCTCACAACCGTGCCGATTATCCTGACTGCCATGGCGTCACATCAATTAATTCCCGGCATGTCAGATAGCGAAGCCGACCAAACCGTTCCACGCCTGCTGTTTTTGCTGATAGATGAATTTCCGATGCTGAAAATCCTGCTCGCATTGTTTATGGCGGCGGCAATAGCGGCGATTATGTCCACCATTGACTCGGCTCTGCTATCGCTCGGTTCAATCTTTACGCAAGATGTTTTCCGCCCGCTCGCGCCTAAAACCTCACAAGCGACACTAACCAATATCGGTAAAGGCCTTTCATGGGCGCTTATGCTGATCATGGCTGTTTTGGCGACCATGTTGCCCCAATCTATTTGGAGTTTGATGGTTATTAAGCTTGAGATAATGAGCCAAATTCTCCCCGTTATAGTGATGGGTATTCACACACAAAAACTTTCCGCCCGCCCGCTGATTGCAGGTCTGCTGGTCGGGTGTGGCGCGACCTTTATGTTTAGATGGGGCGTGGATGTTGACCTTGGCGGCTGGCATGCCGGCATTGTCGGGCTGGGGATGAATACAGCAACAATCGCGGTGTTCTCACTGATAGAAAAAGCCCGTATGAAAGGGGTTTAGTCCTTAATCAGTCTTCAAACGGATCTTTGACCAAAATGGTGTCTTCACGTTCGGGGCTGGTGGACAGCAATGTCACCGGCGCACCTATAAGTTCTTCAATGTAACGCACATAGCGCACTGCATTAGCCGGTAAATCAGCCCAGCTACGCGCCCCAAAGCTGGTTTCATTCCAGCCTTGTAGCGTTTCAAAAACCGGAACAATTCGCGCCTGCGCCGCCGCATCAGCCGGTAGCCAGCTAATCGGTTCGCCGTCCAGCATGTAACTGGCACAAATCTTGATTTCGTCAAAACCGTCCAGAACGTCCAATTTAGTCAGAGCAATGCCATCAATTCCGCCAGTTTGAACGGCCTGTTTGACCAACACCGCATCAAACCATCCACAACGCCGCTTACGACCCGTAACTGTGCCAAACTCATGCCCACGCTCACCAAGCCTCCGACCAACTTCGTTGTCTTGCTCAGTCGGGAAAGGGCCTTCCCCCACGCGGGTAGTGTATGCCTTGGTAATCCCAAGCACGTGCGAGAGCGCCGATGGGCCAATGCCCGAGCCAATTGCCGCTTGCCCGGCAACCGTATTGGAAGAGGTCACAAAGGGGTAAGTCCCATGGTCAATATCGAGAAGTGTGCCCTGTGCGCCTTCAAACAGAATGCGCTTACCTTGGCGGCGCGCCTCATGCAATAATCGCCAAACAGGTTCTGCATAGGGTGTAATCTTATCCGCAACATCGCGCAGTTTTAGCAACAACGCACCTGCATCGGCGTCCGGCTGACCAAAACCACGGCGTAACGCATTATGGTGTTGAAGCAAATGCTCAATTTTGGCAGGCAATGCATCAAGGTCCATTAAATCGCGAACACGCAAGGCACGACGCCCGACTTTATCTTCATAGGCCGGGCCGATACCCCGTTTGGTCGTCCCGATTTTGCTACCTTCTGAGGCCGCACTTTCTCTCGCTGCATCCAAATCTTGGTGAACGGGTAAAATAAGCACTGCATTTTCTGCAATTTTCAGATTTTCAGGTGATATCGCTACACCCTGGCTGTGCAAGGTTTCAATTTCAGTAAGCAAAGCCCAAGGGTCAATCACAACACCATTGCCGATTACAGAGATTTTTCCTTCGCGCACAATACCCGATGGTAAGAGAGAAAGCTTATAGACCGTTCCGTCAATAACGAGTGTATGACCCGCATTATGCCCACCCTGAAAGCGCGCGACAATATCAGCGCGTTCCGATAGCCAGTCAACGATTTTACCTTTGCCCTCGTCGCCCCATTGCGACCCGACAACGACCACATTGGCCATGCATCACCTCTTGTTAAACACTCTATAGCCCCTTAAAAGACCAGTGCTTTTGCCTGAGTAACCTGCTCTAGCGCCATCACTTCGTCAAGTACATCTGTACTAATTTCATTGTCAACAGCTATCAAAGCAATTGCATTGCCACCCGGCTTTTCTCGTCCCAGATTAAAAGATGCGATGTTAATGCCATGCGTTCCCAGTAAGGAGCCAATGCTACCGATAATACCCGGCTGATCATTATTAGTGATGAAGAGCATACGCGGCGCAAGTTCAGCTTCCATGTTAATGCCTGTCAGTTGAATTAGGCGCGGCTTACCATCCGAGAAAACAGTTCCTGCAAAGGAACGTTCTGAATTTTCGGTTTTCACAACGAGGCGAATATAACTTTCAAACGCACCTGTCGAACCGCGCTTGGTTTCTGCAACATCCATGCCGCGATTTTTGGCTATAGCAGGCGCGCTCACCATATTAACTTCCGACATGAGAGGCCTCAATAGACCTGAAATCATCGCAGAGCTTATTGGCGCACAATTCAATTCGCTTACCTCACCGGCATATTCAATATTAACTTCCTTAATACTGCTCGCCGTTACCTGCCCCGCAAGTAGACCAAGTTGCTCGGCGAGCGTCACAAATGGCTTAAGTTTAGGTGCTTCTTGGGCAGAAATATTTGGCATATTAATGGCATTGGTCACCGCGCCGAACATCAGATAATCTGAAAGTTGTTCAGCAACCTGAATTGCGACATTTACTTGTGCCTCCTCGGTTGCCGCACCCAAATGCGGGGTGCAAACGACATTAGCCATTCCAAAGAGGGGGTTATCCTTGGCGGGCTCTATCTCAAACACATCCAAGGCCGCACCGGCTACTTGACCGCTTTCCAGCGCATCTTTGAGATCACTTTCAACAATTAGCCCACCCCGTGCGCAATTAATAATACGCACGCCTTTTTTACATTTTGCCAATGCACCGGCGTTAATAATGTTACGAGTTTTATCGGTTAGCGGTGTATGCATTGTGATGAAATCTGCTCGCGCCAGCAATTCATCCAAATCTACTTTTTCTACACCTATGTCAATTGCACGTTCAGGGGTCAGAAACGGGTCAAATGCTATAACTTTCATTTTCAGACCGATGCCGCGAGACGCCACAATCGATCCGATATTACCACATCCGATTACGCCCAAAATTTTACCTGTTAGCTCAACGCCCATAAATTTTGACTTTTCCCATTTGCTCGCCTGTGTGGAGGTGTCTGCTTCGGGAATTTGTCGAGCCAACGCGAACATCATTGCAATCGCATGCTCTGCTGTTGTTATGGAGTTGCCGAAAGGCGTGTTCATAACGACAACGCCATTATTGGTGGCGGTTGGGAGGTCGATATTATCAACTCCGATACCCGCACGACCAATGACTTTCAAATTTGATGCAGCTTCCAGGACGGGCGGCGTAACTTTCGTAGCAGACCTTACAGCAAGCCCGTCATAGTCGCCAATAATCTTAATCAGCTTGTCGCGCTCAAGCCCGATATTGACGTCAACCTCAAGGCCACGTTCTTTAAAAATTTCTTCGGCACGTGGGCTCATTTTATCTGCAATAAGAACTTTTGGCATGATTACAGCTCCTCTTTAGCGGTTGCAAAGGCCCAATCGAGCCATTGTGTAAGAATTTCAAGATCGGCGGTTTCTACGGTTGCACCACCCCAAATACGAAGTCCGGGGGGAGCATCGCGGTATGCACCAATGTCGTAGGCCGCATCTTCAGCGTCGAGTAATGCCGCTATACGTTTAGCAAAAGCGGCTTGAGCGTCATCATCCAGCGCAGTGATGTCAGGTTCGACGATTTTCAGGCATATAGAGGTGTTGGAGCGATTGGCTTCCTCTGCACACAGGAAATCTACCCAGCCCGTTAGCCCTACCCAGTCTGACAACACAGTGAGATTATCTGCTGAACGTTGCAGCAGGTTCGTCAGGCCGCCAATATCTTCAGCCCATTTCAATGCATCGACATAATCCTCAACCGCCAACATGGACGGCGTATTAATCGTCTCACCTTTAAAAATACCTTCAATCAACTTACCGCCTTTTGTGAGTCGAAAGATTTTAGGCAGAGGCCATGGCGGGGTATAGCTTTCCAGTCGCTCAACAGCACTTGGCGACAGAATAAGCATGCCGTGGGCCGCTTCGCTGCCCATAACTTTCTGCCAGCTAAAGGTCGTAACATCGAGTTTTTCCCATGGCAGATCCATGGCGAAAGCCGCAGAAGTAGCATCACATAATGTCAGACCACTTCGGTTATCTGCAATCCAATCGCCGTTCGGTACTTTGACGCCACTTGTCGTTCCGTTCCATGTAAAGGCAACATCTCGGCTAAAATCTACTGCCGACAGGTCAGGCAATTCGCCATAGGCGGCTTCCATCACACGAATATCGTCCAACTTGAGCTGTTTGACGGCATCGGTAATCCATCCCTTGCCAAAACTTTCCCAGCCCAAAATATCCAGCCCGCGCTCCCCAAGAAGTGACCACATGGCCATTTCATAAGCGCCTGTATCCGAGGCGGGTACAATACCGATATGCCAGCCTTCCGGCACATTCAGGATTTCGCGGGTGCGGGTAATGGCTTCCAAGAGACGCGCTTTACCCAGCTTGGAGCGATGCGATCTGCCGAGAACGGCGTTCTGAAGGTGAGCGAGGTCGTAACCTGGGCGTTTGGCGCAGGGACCCGATGAGAAATCAGGATTTACCGGAGACATCTCCGGTTTGGTCAAGTTAGTCATATATCTACCCTTTCAGATAGTTGCCCTCCGGTGGGGAAGGGTGTCCCACGCGCTGATATAGGGCGTTTTGACTTTTAGAACAAGCCGGAAATATAAAATACAAATTGTGTGTGGATAAATCGGTGAAATATAACGCTTTCCACCAAGAGGAGTGCGACAGTATTTTAGGAATGGTGTCGGGGCGTTTGAAAACTGAATTATAGGACGGCTGTAGCGTATTCAGCAAAACCTTATCGGCGAAACCTATTTGGATAAGCCATATTTCACCATCACCCCGACCCCTTTCCTGTGCTCAAAATAACTATGAGAGGTGTTTGAAGACTGGCGCTTATCGTGCGCAATTATCTCTAACTTGAGCGCATGCAAAAAGGTGAACGGATATTACCTGCACGTCACAAAAAAAGGCACAACGCAGACTCCCCGAACTTACGGAAGACTACATAAAGCCATATACGAAATTAGAATTTGAGCTATTATTGGGGTTTTTAAACTCCCGCCAACTAACCGCCCATTAGTCGAAGAATATTTACAAAATTTAAGGATAAATGGAAGGGGTTAGAAGTCGGTTTCGTAGTCGCGGGACAGCAGGAGATTATTTTTGCTAATGCGATGGCTGGTATAGCCGCGCTTGGCTGCAACAGCGACGATATCTACATCCCAATATCGGACATTATTCTCAATAATAATCACACGTGGCAAAAGTGCGTCGGGCGTAGCGTCAAAAAACGGCAACATCACTTTTTCTTCAAAGCCCTCAACATCAACCTTCATGCCGTCGATCCGCTTCAACCTTTGGATGGCGACCAACTGCATGAGAGAGATAACAGGTACATCCACAAACTTCTCTGCCTCAATCGCGTCAGCGGAAGCAGTCATGCCTTCCTGCACCATTCTGGTCTCACCAAGATTATCGCCGTGTAAGGTCAGGGACAGTGTGCCCTCATGATCGGCAATGCCTGCCTCAACCGCCGTGATGTTATAGGCCGGGTTCAACGCGGCGTTAAATGCCAGCCGCCGATAAATATAGGGATGCGGCTCAACCGCCACAATGCGCGTATTAGGATGCGCGGCAAAGGCCTCTCCCACTGAAATACTATACAAGCCAACATTAGCCCCAATATCTAGAAACACTGCCCCCGGCGCGGCCAGCGCCTTCAGCGCGTCGCGCTCTGCAGGGTCAAAAAGCTGAGTAGCAAATAACACCCGCTTCTCCGACACATTATTATGCGGATAAATTCGTAAGCGCGCGCCAAAGATGGTGACATCGGCACACTCACTCATTATCAGTAAACCAATACGGCGCAACAAGTAAGTCAGCCGTTTGCCAAACCAACTCAGCCCAAGATTTTGTGTAAGTGATATCAACCCCGCCGTGATAACTGAAGGCTTATGTGACCCAAAGTCACTTGAGTCATCAACAGGGATTTGTGAAGGAGCAGACAACTCACTTCGTACAGACACACGGTCAGATACAGCCATATAAGCGACTCTTTTTTGACGCAACAAATTACTCTGTGAAACTATGACAAGTGTTCCGCTAGATGCAAGGCGTTATATGTGTCATTAATATTTACAGATGAATTTTAAAAGTCTTGTGACTTATCCAGTACAGGATGTGCGTGGTTTAAAGGCTTGTTATGCCCTGTCCCCAAAGAAGCATTCGCCGTCTCAATTGCCCTGCGCACATAAACCAGCCCGCGCTCAACTGCAGCCGCCAGTGCCAGCCCTTGCCCAAGACCCGTCGCAATTGATGAGGCTAGCGTACAGCCCGTCCCATGCGTGTTCTTTGTATCGATGCGGGAGTTTTCAAACACTGTAAAACCCGACTGTTCGGCAAGTAAATCCGTAACAACCTCGTCATTACCGTGACCGCCTTTAATCAGCGCAGCCCGGGCGCCATCAGTCATCAATCTATCGGCGGCATGTTTCATATCATCCAGTGTCTCGACACCACGATTGGTAAGAATTTCTGCTTCGGGCATATTTGGAGTCACCAAGGAAGCACGCGGCAATATTAGAGTTTGCATGGCACTTACCGCATGCTCGGTCAACAACTGATCACCGGAGCTTGCTACCATAACAGGGTCAATCACCACTGGGTTGGAGAAATCATCCAGAAAAGGCGCCACCGCCTCTATTACTTCCGTGCGCGCCAGCATGCCCGTCTTCACTGCATCGGCGCCAAGATCGGAAAGTACCGCCATCATCTGCGCAGCCACAAATCGGGGAGGCACATTCATAATATCCTTAACGCCGTGGGTGTTCTGCACTGTCAGCGCTGTTAGTGCCGTCATCGCGAAACCGCCCAAGGCGGTCACTGTTTTTATATCTGCCTGCAAACCCGCACCACCCCCGGAGTCAGAGCCAGCAACAATCAAAACTCTTCCACTCGGATAGGCGTTCGGGGATGATGCTGTTGAAGAAGTGCCGCCGGCGCTCACGCGGCAACTTCCTCAATCGTGGTAACAATCTCACCAACAAGTTGGCGGATGAGCGCCTCGTCATCACCTTCACCCATCACGCGGATGACTGGCTCAGTTCCGGATGGACGCACGAGCAAACGCCCATGATTACCTAGCTTTGCCTCAGCATTGCGAATAGCCGCCTGAACACGATCATGCTCTAAGGGGGCACCGGAGTTAAAACGCACATTTTCAAGTAATTGGGGTAAAGGCTCAAATATATTGCCAATCTCGCTCATTGGATGACCTGTTTGCTGCATCACAGCCAGAACTTGGAGGGCTGCAATCAGGCCATCGCCTGTTGTTGAATAATCGCTCATAATCATATGACCGGATTGTTCACCGCCAAGATTAAAACCCAGTGCTCGCATGCGCTCAACGACATAACGGTCGCCAACATTGGTCCGTATGAGATCCAAATCTTGGCTTTGTAAATAACGCTCCAATCCGAGATTGGACATAACAGTCGCCACCAACCCGGGTGCAGAGAGGCGATCTTGGCGTTTCCAATCCATCGCAATAAGGCCCATTATCTGATCACCATCAACTATTTTGCCTTTTTCGTCGCAAATAATGACGCGGTCCGCATCCCCGTCGAGCGAAATACCGATGTCAGCCTTCTCCAGCAGGACAGTTTCCCGCAAAAGGGCAGTATCAGTAGAACCGCAACCCTTATTGATATTCATGCCATCCGGGTCGACACCAATCGTGATGATATCTGCACCCAATTCCCAGAGCGCTGTTGGCGCAACTTTATAGGCCGCGCCATGCGCACAATCTAAAACGATTTTCACGCCACTAAGATTTCCTTGCCTTGGAAATGTCCTTTTTGCGAATTCTATATAGCGCGCCTGAGCGTCATCTATTCTCTTAGCACGCCCTAGCCCATCGGGAGGCGCGACATGTTCTCCGACACCTTCATCCATGAAGCCTTCTATTTCAGCTTCAATTTCATCGGATAGCTTATACCCATCCGGCCCAAACAGCTTAATGCCGTTATCTTCAAACTTATTATGCGAGGCAGAAATCATAACCCCAATGTCAGCACGCAAACTTCTCGTCAGGAAAGCAACAGCAGGTGTTGGAATAGGGCCAAATAAAAACACATCCATACCCATCGAGGTAAAGCCAGCAACCAATGCAGGCTCAATCATATAACCCGAAAGACGTGTATCTTTTCCAATCACAACTCTATGTCGATAGGAGCCGCGTCGGAAAACCCGCCCGGTGGCCATACCCAACCTGAGCGCCATTTCACCGGTCATATTGCCTTTATTCACCGTGCCACGAATACCATCTGTGCCAAAATATTTGCGGACCATTGCCTGACCTTAATTTATTAAACGAATCAATTGCTTATTAGTGCCAAACTGTTGCGACGATTTCAAGTCACTCTAAATTTCAGTTTTTTACAAAATCTGACACATACGTCTTTATATTTAGAGCATCTCTAAGTTGAGAGGGGTCATGCGTGCGAATATAGTCCACCCCTTTCGATGCTGCCCAAAGTTCAGCGGCCAGCGTCACCGGTGCACTTTCTTCCACCGAACGCCCACTCAGCGCTCGCAAGAAGCTTTTGCGGGAAACCGAAACTAACACGGGTAAGCCAAATAAAGTTTTCAACTCATCAATACGCGCCAGCATTGTGAGCGATGGTTCTGGCTTATCACCCAGAAAGAAACCCATGCCAGGGTCAATGACTATTCGGGTTTGATTAATTCCGGCTTGCACCAACTCAGCCAGTCGCATGTCAAAAAAGCGGCAAATATGTTCAAAAATGTCCCCCTCAGGCGGAGGGATTCTTGTGGCGGCACCAGCAGATTGTATGGCATGCATGACAACAAGACGACAATCTGAAGCTGCAAGGTCTGAGTAAAGAGACGGGTCTGCAAACCCATGAATATCATTCATCCAGTCGACATTTTTTTGTAACGCCCATCTCTGGGTTTGTGTTTTATAAGTGTCAATGCTGACGGGTATTTTAAGTGCCTGTAATGCAGGAACAATTTTGGTAAGGCGTTCAATTTCAGTTTGAGCGGAAACAGACGCACTGTCCGGGTGGCTAGAAGCCGGGCCGATATCAATTATATCTGCCCCCCCCGAATGCAAAGCCAAAGCTTCCTCAAAAGCTTTATCTGGGTCGAGATACACTCCACCATCCGAAAAACTGTCCGTTGTGATGTTTAAAATCCCAAATAGGCTGGGAAGATTAGACATCGCAAATTAGGTACTTTGCGGCTTGGCATCACCGACGTTTTTAGACTTACCCACTGAAGGAACTGCTGAAAGAGCACCTGGTCCTGAGTCGGTATCCGTTGGCTCAGGCCTATGAGGAGGATCACCCTTTAGCAAAGCTTCAATTTCATCACCGCTCAATGTCTCATATTCGAGAAGGCCATTCGCGATGGTGTGCAAATCGTCGAGATTATCGCGAATAATACTTTCAGCTTTCTGATAGCCCTCATCAACAAAATTACGGGTTTCTGAGTCAATTTTACTCTGGGTTTCGTCAGACGTATTTTGTGTTCGCGTAACGGAATGGCCCAAGAAAACTTCCTGCTCATTATCCCCATAGGCCAGAGGGCCTAACTCATCACTCATACCAAATTGGGTAACCATAGCTTTCGCCATATTGGTAGCCATTTGAATATCGGAAGATGCACCGGATGTAACTTTCTCGTGTCCGAAAATCACCTCTTCAGCAATACGACCACCCATAGCGACAGCCAAATCAGCTTTCAACTTGGCACGTGTCACTGATAGTTGATCACGTTCAGGCAGACGCATAACCATACCAAGGGCCCGCCCTCTAGGAATGATTGTGGCTTTATGAATAGGATCAGACGCTTCAAGGTTAAGTGCAACAAGTGCATGGCCACCTTCATGATATGCTGTCAGTTTTCTTTCTTCATCGGACATCACCATAGAGCGCCGCTCAGCACCCATCATAACTTTGTCCTTGGCATCTTCAAATTCTGCCATAGCAACAGTGCGCTTATTACGTCGTGCCGCCAGCAAAGCCGCTTCATTAACCAAATTAGCGAGATCGGCGCCTGAAAATCCAGGGGTTCCACGGGCTATAGTGCGGGCATCCACATCGGCAGCCAATGGCACTTTTTTCATATGAACTTGGAGAATGCGCTCACGGCCGATAATATCCGGGTTCGGCACAACCACTTGACGGTCAAAACGACCCGGACGCAATAAAGCAGGGTCAAGCACATCGGGCCGGTTTGTGGCAGCAATCAGGATAATACCCTCATTGGCTTCGAAGCCATCCATCTCAACCAGTAACTGGTTCAAGGTTTGCTCACGTTCATCATTTCCGCCGCCAAGACCAGCACCTCTGTGGCGCCCGACTGCATCAATCTCATCAATAAAGATAATACAAGGCGCATTTAATTTAGCTTGTTCAAACATGTCCCGTACGCGGCTTGCGCCAACACCGACGAACATTTCAACAAAGTCAGACCCTGAAATGGAGAAGAACGGGACATTAGCTTCACCTGCAATAGCTCGAGCCAACAATGTTTTACCTGTACCGGGGGGGCCAATCAATAACGCACCTTTGGGGATACGCCCCCCGAGCTTTTGGAATTTACCTGGGTCTTTCAAAAATTCTACGATTTCTTGCAGATCATCTTTGGCTTCATCAATACCGGCAACGTCTTCAAAAGTAACACGACCATGCGTTTCATTAAGAAGTTTCGCCTTGGATTTACCAAAGCCCATAGCCTTCCCGCCGCCGGATTGCATTTGGCGCATGAAAAACACCCAGACGCCAATCAACAATAACATTGGGAACCATGACAACAAAATACCCCAGATAGTCGGTGCATTGCTTGTGTCAGGCTTGGCAGTGATACTCACACCACGTTCGGTAAGCCGATCAACCAGCGTCGAATCATTAGGTGGCGCATAGGAACTGAATCGCCGCCCATCGGTAAGCCTACCAGTTATTGAGTCACCAGAAATCACAACTTCTTCAACATTGCCGGATTCAACTTCAGCAACAAATTGAGAGAAATTAATTTCACGCGCGTCTACGCTTGTTGGACTTTTCTGAAAAAAATTAAACAGGGATACTAACAGCATCCCCACAACAACCCATACAATAAGATTTCTCGTATTATTCAAAGGATCACCCTTTATAGTTATCGGTTACAGATATACATAAGATAGGAATATCAACATCAAAATGCCAGTGCTTGAGATATTTTATTTTCACCTGCGGCATTTAAAACTTTAACAAATCCTGAAATTCAATATCTGCATGCTCCAAAACCCCTCTTACTGCCATAAGACTGCTTTTTTTGCGATAAGTTAGCCAAACTGAAGGCAAAGCATGAAAAGCGGCGGCAGGCAAATTTTTTGGCACATCATTCCCCAATTTACGAATTGCCTTTAACCCCTCACTGCCAAGCGGTTTAATTTGAAGTATTCCCTTCAATACTGATGATTTAGCGAAACGAATAGAAATACCATTATCCCATACACAAACCCCACCGCGTTTAATGATAACTGGCTCTGGCAAACCGCTAATTTCTCTGAAAATCAACAATCCCTCACGCCTGAAACGCAAAACAAAACCATTAATAGTCTTGCCACCCTCTTTCGGGGGGCGTGGTTTAAGCAAAACTTCATCCAAAATACGTTGGATTGACACTGCACGGGGCGGATACCCACAATAAGGTGTAAGTAATTTATTAATTGTCCGGCGTAAAATATCTTCCGGCTGGTTCTGCAGTGATGCATAGGCAAGATACGCGATACCATATTCATCAAGTCGCACAGCTGTCTGCATGAAATTTTCAGTCACTTGCACGAGCGCTTGGCGTGCCTGTAATAATCGTCCCGCGGTATCTGCAAGTCTTGCGGCAGTCATCCCCTCTTCAGAAAGTAAGTCCATTTTGTTTCTGATACGTACACGAGCAAATCTCCGGTTAGAATTACTAGGGTCTGAAATTGGCTCAAGTCCAGCTTTTGATGTAGTTTGGTGGAGACATTCACGTGGAACATCCAGAAACGGACGGAGCAAGGCCACCCCCCTATAGTTTCTGATACTCTGCATTCCAGATAAACCATCAAGCCCGGAACCGCGGGCTAAACGCAATAAAAATGTCTCGGCCTGATCTTCAAGATGATGCGCAGTCACCAAATAAGTCACTCTATTTTTAATACACCATTCAGACATCAAGCCGTAACGAATATTTCGGGCCGCTGACTGGATATCATTTTCAGGAACCGCACCTTTATGAGTTAAAATTTTGCATGGCAATCCCATACCTTTTGCTAGCTTTGACACATATCGGGTTTCCTGCACAGCAGCAGGACGAAGTCCGTGATTTACAGTCAGAACAGAGAAATCCCAATGATTATTCTCTCTAACTGCCGCCGCCAGCGCCATTAAAGATAAAGAATCAGCCCCACCTGAAACGGCAAGCGCAAAATGAGCGGATTGATTTCTGGAGATTTTCGACAGCTTGGCAAGTTTTTTAACAAATGCCACACCGCTTAAAGGGGGCATTGGTCTATTGGAACTCAAAGGCGCCATAACCGTAACCTTAGCCTGAACATTCTGCCCGCTGGCTTTCAATTTCTGCACGACGCACTATGGCTTGTGGCGCATCCGGGAAACGATCAGAAAGTTCAGCAAAAGCATCACACCCTGTCTTCTTTTCACCCATGATAACGAGTGTCATACCGAGCTTTAAAAGGCTATCCGGGGCTTTAGTACTGTCACCATAATTTGTATATCCAGCAAGAAATGCGGCAGTGGCATTTTTATAATCCCTCTGCACATAAAAGGTTTCCCCTAACCAGTACTGTGCGTTTCCGGCAAGGCGGTCGCGCGGATAAAGATCAAGAAAATTCTGCAACTCACCCTGCGCTTCTTGATAAGCACCCATTTGCAGTCTTTTTAAAGCCAAGTCGTAAATTTCTTTCGGCGTACCTGAAGTTGCGTCACTTCCAACCTGACCGGATGCAAGATTATTTACATTCCCTGAGGATCTGCTCGCCTGTGGAGCAATCAGGGGCGTGTCGGGAACCGTCTCGCCAATCAAGGTGATGGTTTCTGCTTTGGCAAGCAATTCGACAGACTCTAGTTTACTCACCGGCATGGTCCCGAGAACCTGGGGTTCTGATGATGTATTTTGCTGAGCTTTAGACCCGGCACCGGCTGCGGCAAGCTCTAACTGCTGAAAACGAAACTCGGAGTCTGCCGTGACCTGCTCAAAACGCTCACTGAATCTCGTTAGGCGAAAGGAGACATCATCCAGCTTGCCGTTAAGCGACCGCATGACATCTTCAATTTGGGTCAGCCTGACGCGTAAGTCTGCAATCGCCGAACCACCTGCAGCACTTTCGCCTAAGGACATGTTGTCCCCTTGAAATGTGCCCCCCGGAAGAGAGGCAAGTGCGGAAAGACGATTTTCAATGCTTTCCAGCCGTCCCAAAAGCTCCTGACCAGATCCCCCTTCAACAACTGTCCCCCCACTACTCAGGCCGGGACCCATAGGCATCATTTCCAGACGTCTATTTAAAATCTGTAAGGATTCATCAATGTTAGCAATAAGTTTTTCTAAAGTCGGCGAAGAAGCCTTAGAATTAACTGTGTCAGACAAATCCGAGAATTGAACATTATCCAGCGCTTCACCTGACGAATTACTGGATTGGGCGTGAAGGGGAAGTATAGATGCAACATAAACCATCACCAATAGAGAAAGCTGGAACAGCCAGTAAATAGGGCTGAACATTCTTTTTCGGGTCATAAGTTTATCACGCATAATCAACCTCCGTTGCAGCCAATATATACAGAAAAAAGGCTAATATAAGGCATAAAAAAAGGGCACCCAAAAGTGCCCTTTGAAGCTTTTAATAATTTCTTTATTTACTGAATTACAGAAACTGAACGACGGTTTTTGGACCAGCAAGCATCTTCTGCACACAGAGATACTGGTCGTTCTTTACCCCATGAAACAGTTTCAAGACGAGACCCGTCAATTCCGAGGCTAATCATGTAGTCTTTAACGGAATTTGCACGACGCGCACCAAGAGCAATATTATACTCTCTAGTTCCTCGTTCATCTGCATGCCCCTCAATGGTGAGAGACTTACTGTTTGTTTTAAGCCAATCTGCTTGACGCATGATTGTTGAACGGGCTTCTGAAGAAAGACCCGCAGAGTCGGTAGAAAAGAAAACCCTATCACCAACATTTCTGACAAGTTCTTTAACTGCACTTTCATCACTTGAACCACCGTAGCTTCCACTGACAGTTCCACTTGCAGCACATGCAGTGAGAAGGACGCTTGCCCCAAGGGCAACAACGATATTAGAAGATCTAAATAACTTTCTCATAACATGCTCCTAAATCAGCCTAAAAAGAGAAAAAATTTTCATACGGACAATCTCTGCCCATTTGTAAGATTACTCTTAATCAAAAAAACAAGCACTTTCAACGCATAAAATCCTTTTTTTAATCAATGTTGTTATTTCTTCACCTTATAAGCGGTGACCAGGCAGGATCAGAGGCAAAACCTGGGGTTTTCAAGGGGCGTTCATTGTAACCCGTTACATCCACTGTCCATAGACCAGGCCCAGCTTTTTCACCTTTTTGTTCACGAAAGAAAGTCAGAACCCGCCCATTAGGAGACCAAGCTGGTCCCTCATTATGGTATCCCTCGGTCAAAATTCTCTCACCTGAGCCATCAGGTTTCATCACCCCAATAAGGAATCTCCCATTTAGTTGCTTTGTAAAGGCTATCAGATCGCCACGTGGAGACCAAACAGGTGTGGCATAGCGACCTTCACCATAACTTATACGTTGCACATTTTTTCCATCCGCTTCCATGACATAAAGTTGCTGACGCCCTGCCCTGTCACTTTCAAAAACAATACGCTCGCCATCCGGTGCATAACAGGGTGCGGTATCAATCGCCAACGTGTTGGTCAGTCGGCGAGAGACGCGTGTTCTCAAATCTAATGTATAGATATTTGAATTACCGCTACGCTCCAAACTCATAATAATTTTCTGGCCATCCGGCGAAAAACGCGGCGCGAAAGTCATGCCGGGGAAATCTCCAACAATTTCTTGCTGACCGGTCTCAATATTCAGAAGAAACACTCTTGGTTGGCGGTTAGCATAGCTAAGATAAGTAATTTCTTGAGCCGTCGGGCTAAAGCGCGGGGTTAGCGCCAAGGACTGACCTGTTGTGATTTGTCGAGGATTGTGGCCATCCTGATCCATAATAGCGAGGCGTTTTACGCGTCTATTTTTTGGTCCGGTTTCATCCACATAAACAATGCGGCTGTCAAAATATCCAGTCTCGCCCGTCAATCGTTCATAAATGGCATCAGCCACTAAGTGACCAATCCAGCGCCAGTTAGATGGTGTGGAGATGAGTTGAAGCCCCATCATTTGCTGCTCAGCAACGACATCCCATAAGCGGAATTCGATACTAATTCGTCCGTCTTCCATATTGGCAACTTTCCCAATAACCAAAGCTTGCGTATTGATAATACGCCAGTCTCCAAACCTCGGACGCGCATTAACCCTTAAATCCTTCTCGATGAAACCTTCAGGGTTTATTGACTGAAACAAGCCTGAACGGTTGAGATCGGATTTAACGACATTGGCAATATCAGTCCCAATCATGCTGGGCTGGTCGTCCTGTCCCTGAAATGGGTTGATCGCGACGGGGAGTGGATCCACATTACCTTGCGTAATATCAATACGCAGTAGATCCTGAGCAAAGCTGATAGAAATCTGGGCCATCAACACCACCAGAACCACAAACATTTTTCGCGTTATGATTTTAATCATTTCTTTGTTCCTTTATTTGCTCTCTATCCTTTTAACATCTTACTCGGGTCAAAATTAAGCTCCATTTGACGCCAGCTTTCATATTTTTCAGGCGGCATTTTATATGGCTGGCATCTTTCTATCGCGCGTAACACGCTTTCAGCAGCACTCAGAAAAAAACTATCTGTCAGTTGAGCGCGGTTAATAACTTTTTTTGCTATCGGACGACCGGAAGTATCAAGTTGAACGCGCACACGCACCACAAGACTTTCGGCATTTTTGGCGCCCGCGGGTACGGACCAACAGGCACGGATTTGAGCTCTGAAAGCATCTATTTCGCTTAAGCTCATTCTTTCACTCGGCGGTAAATCTGCTATCGGCTCAGGCGGTGTCGGCTCGGGAAGGTCAGGTGTTTTGTCCAATAGCGCTTGTACGGCAGCGGTATCCAGTAAAGGCTTGCGTTCAGTCTTCGTCGGACGGGGACGCGCTAGCGGCACAACATCACCAACCAGATTAACTGGTTCAGGCATTGAGTCAGCTTCATGCGGTTTTGGGGTTGATGCCGGTTTTGGATAAAGTAACGGCATCGAATCAGAATTGTCAGCCGGTGGGGGGGGGGCAGTTTCTTGTCTTATATTTGCCGGTGGTTTTTCCATTTCTTCAGCTTGGTCAGTTTTTATCTCTGGCTTAGGATCTTGACTGGTCATCCGCGTGAATTCATCAATGGTTATGACGTCAATTGGCAAAGCATAATCCGGAAGGCTTATTTTTTCGGGGATCGGCAAAACAATAAAGGCTGATAAAACAACCAGAACATGCAAAACAGTCGAGAGGACAATCTCTCTGTTTAGAGAGGACGACCGAATGTAATCAACTCGGTTTTGCCACATCATTTATTTTTTGTCCTGCCCTGATTTTAAATCCGTGACTAATGCTACTTTTGAAAAGCCGGCTGAATTAATACGCGCTACTACATCTGCAACATCGCCATAAGCGACATCCTTATCGCCGCGCACATAAATCCGCTCTTCATAACCTGTATCTGAAATAGCGCGAAGTTTAGCTACGAGATTAGATGCTTCGATAGCGGTATCTTGTAGAAAAATATTGCCGTCAGCCTTCACAGTTATCGCCAATGGTTCACTATCACCGGTCAGAGGCTTTGCATCTGTTTTTGGGAGATTAACGGGTACACCAACTGTCAGAAGCGGTGCAGCGACCATAAACACAATCAGCAAAACAAGCATTACATCCACCATAGGTGTGACATTAATTTCACTCATAGGCGCCTGATGCCTTCGCGAATGGCGCGAAGAGCCGGTTCGTGAAGCACCATTTTGCTGTGAATTCATGTTAATAGCCATTATGTACCCTATATGCTTGGCTAGGGATTAACCTGATTGCCGATCAAGAAAAATGGAAAACTCATCTGCAAAATAATCCAGACGCGCAACATAGCGGTTAATATCGGACGTGAATTTGTTATAGGCAATGACTGCCGGAATAGCTGCAAGCAATCCTAGACCTGTTGCGAATAGCGCTTCCGCAATCCCTGGAGCAACCACGGCCAGATTAGTATCTTGGGTCAGTGCAATCGCCTGAAAGCTGTTCATAATACCCCACACAGTACCAAACAAGCCAATAAATGGCGCAATAGCGCCAACTGTTGCAAGAAACAGCAAGCGGTTTGAGAGAAACCCGACCTCATGTGCAACGGCACCATTTAGCGTTCGGTCAACACGATTAATCAGTTCCGGAGTAATTTTTTTCTCTTTACCATCAGATGAAGTTCTGACCCATTCTCTCATACCGGCCAGGAAAACTCGCGCCATAGGGTGGTCAGCACGTCCATTGATACGCTTATAAAGACTGGATAGGTTTTCTCCGGACAAGAAAAGTTTCTCAAAATCAGTTGCCTTGCGGGACAAGCGTCGCAGTGTCATTATTTTTTCAATGATGATTGCCCAAGTTTGTATAGATGCCATGACAAGACCAATCATGACAATTTTTACGACCCAGTCCGCACGCAAAAACAATGAATAAAGACCGAAATCCGTAGAAGCCAAATCTGGATTGGAAAGCGTAGAAGCTTGTTCCACCAGTGTTGGATCGCTCACAACATCAAGAAATTCATTCATCCGTTCCAATCTCCTGCATTATATTTTGCTGTTTTGCAGGATAAATGTGACCAAACTAGGGCTTATCTATAAAATTCAGGAAATACTCTTCCTGCGTCAAGTGCGGCTCAAGGAGACTTGAAACATCCCTAGGCATTCTTACCGGGCGACCTGCTGCCGTGATACAAGCAATATGAACATCTGCCCGCCACAAAACTTTATGGTGAAGCATAATGGCCTGCTTAATATGTAAGCACGCGCCTTTAATGAAAATATATGCCGAAACAACCTCCAGCCTGTCATCAATTTTAGCTGGTGCAAGAAAATCAATATTCATATTTACAACTGTAAATGCCAGCGGGTTGGGCCTACTGAAGAGGTCAGAATGATGAATACCACATGAATGAAGAAATTCTGACCGGCCACGTTCAGCAAAACGCAAATAATTGGCATGATAAACCACGCCGGAGAAGTCCGTATCCTCGTAATAGACCCTCACCGGCAGTCTATGAATACCGTTTTGAATGCTATTTTGAAGCAGGTCGTTCATATCATTTATTATTCTCTATTATCTTGCCCGGGATTAAATAAATCTTCCGACATAGGGTCTGCGGAGCCATTTTTAGTTTCCGGCGGCGTGAGCCCCAAATGCGTGAAAGCCAAGGGCATCAGCATCCGACCGCGTGGCGTTCGATTCAAGAATCCGAGTTGTATCAGGAAAGGCTCAACGATATCCTCCAGCGCATCGCGGGGTTCGCCGAGCGCGGCAGCAATCGTATCAATCCCCACAGGCCCACCTAGAAACTTCTCAGCCACAGTGAGAAGATAGCGATGATCCAGCGCATCGAGACCCCGACTATCCACCTCTAGTTTCACCAGAGCTTCATCGGCAATTTGAGCAGTAATTTCTCCGGCATTTGCAACAGTTGCAAAATCCCGAACGCGACGCAAAAGCCTTCCGGCGACCCTCGGCGTTCCTCGCGAGCGTCGCGCCACTTCGCGCGCACCCTCATCATTAATTTCCAGCCTCATCAATTTCGCATTGCGCCGGACAATATGTTCAAGTTCATCCAATTCATAAAAACCAAGGTAAATTTGAATACCAAATCTGTCGCGCAAGGGGGTCGTCAGTAAACCTGCCCGCGTCGTAGCCCCTACAAGCGTAAAAGGCGGCAGATCAATTTTTACTGACCTTGCAGCTGGACCTTCCCCAATCATTAAGTCCAACTCAAAATCTTCCATCGCCGGATAAAGAACTTCTTCCACGGCTGGGCTTAAGCGGTGAATTTCGTCAATGAACAAAACATCATTACTTTCAAGATTTGTCAGCAGGGCCGCTAGATCACCTGCTTTTGTAATTACTGGCCCCGACGTTGCCCGAAAGCCAACCCCCAGTTCGCGCGAAACGATTTGAGCCAAAGTTGTCTTGCCAAGCCCAGGCGGCCCAGCAAATAAAACATGATCCATCGCATCACCACGAGACTTAGCCGCCTGAATAAACACGGAAAGATTATCCCGCCCCTTTTGTTGACCGACAAAATTTGAAAGTCGCTGCGGGCGCATGGCTGAGTCTTGATCATCACGTTGCGCGGGAGCAGAGATTTCTCTTTCCTCATCTCTCTCAACCATTTTCAGCAAGCTCCTTCAGGGCGCTTTTAATCAGGGCTTCGGTGCTCAATGTTTCGGCCCCATCCTCTGATTGGTTCAACTGACCCATAACCGTCATGACTGCAACATGCGCCTGACTTCGCGCATATCCCAAATTGGTTAGAGCCGACAACGCATCACTCACAGTCGTATTCATATCCGGTTGATTCATATCACCGGCATCATCACTTGCGCCTCCTGCTGACGCCCCATGTCCTGCAACAACAAAAGAAGCTTCAGGTACTTTATCTTTAAGTTCTTGTACAATCCGCTGGGCGACTTTCGGTCCGACGCCCGGCGCGCGGGACACCATGGTCTTGTCTTGTGCCATGACGGCTTGTGATAACTCACTGACCGATAAAACACTCTGAATAGCGAGCGCGACTTTCGCCCCAACCCCCTGCACACCGAGCAAGAGTTTGAACCAACTTCTTTCTTCTTCCGACAAAAATCCAAAAAGTCTGAACTGATCTTCACGCACATAGGTTTCAATCGCCAGTTTCACTAACTCACCTTGACCGGGGAGGCTGGAGAGCATGCGCCCCGACCCTTCAACAAGATAGCAGACACCATTCACATCAATCAGCACCCAGCCATCGCCAACACCATCCACGAGACCTTTAAGACGCCCAATCATGATTTCACCTTCAGCCGTGCTTGAGGAGCCATCCCATTAGTTTGCCCATCATTTAGCCGGCCTTCAAGGTCACCCGCATGTGCATGGGTAATGGCAACGGCAAGCGCATCAGCCGCATGTTCGCTATCCGGCTTGGCTTGTGGCAGAAGCGTTTTGACCATCGCATTAATTTGATGCTTATCAGCATGACCTGCCCCAGTAATACTTCGCTTTACAAAATTAGGTGCATATTCAAAAACTTTCATACCCTTTCGCGCAGGAACGAGCAGACAGACTGCGCGCGCCTGGCCCAGCTTTAAGGTCGCCACACCATCTTTATTGACGAAGCTATTTTCTACAGCAGCCTGTTCGGGTTGATGAGTCTCAAAAACCTCTTCCAACCCATGCATAAGTTGCACCAATCTGTCGGCAAGATCATCCTTAGCGTTGGAGCTAATCGTGCCATTTGCAACATGAATGAGTTTACCGCGGGATACATCAATCACACCCCAGCCCAGATTTCTGAGCCCTGGATCCAGTCCTATCAAGCGGCGCGATTGGGTCATCAAATTTCTTTCAGGCTCATAGTGTCAAAAATCACTGCGTTAGGCAGAGAGTTTTTCCAAAATATGATCTGCAATATCAAAATTCGCATAGACATTTTGCACATCATCCAAATCGTCCAACGCTTCCATCATGCGCAAGACTTTTTCAGCAGTTTCTTCATCCACTGAAATTTCATTTTGGGGCTTCCAAACTATTTGAGCTGATGGTGGAGGGCCAAGTGCTCCCTCCAGCGCGGCCGCCACATTATGCAACTCTTCCATCGCGCATAAAATTTCATGTGCGCCTTCACTGCTTTCAACATCTTCTGCACCGGCTTCAATCGCAGCATCAAAAACAGCATCGGCATCAGCAACTTCACCCGGATATTCAACAGCTCCACGCCGGTCAAACATAAAAGAGACCGAACCTGTTTCACCAAGATTACCGCCGGATTTGGTGAAAACGGTTCGAACATCACCCGCAGTACGATTCCTGTTATCGGTCAGTGTTTCCACAATGACGCCAATTCCGCCGGGACCAAAGCCTTCATAACGGACTTCCTCATAATTTTCACCACCGGCATCAGCACTCTTTTTAATGGCCCGCTCAATATTATCTTTAGGCATGTTCTGCGCACGTGCAGCAGTTATTGCTGTTCTCAGACGCGGATTTGAGTCCGGATCAGGCATGCCCATTTTTGCGGCAATTGTAATTTCTTTGGATAGCCGCGAGAAAACCTTGGCTCGTTTTTTATCCTGCGCACCTTTACGATGCTGAATATTTTTAAATTTGGAATGACCTGCCATTTATGTGTTCCGGTTTTTTTACAATTCAAACTGCCGAACATGCCTCGCTCGACGGGTGTCTTTGGGAATCATACCCATGATTCGCCTATTCTACCCGTTGTTCACGACCTGCTAAAGGATAAAAAGAAGACCAATTCTAGACAGCTTGCTCTAGTCTGCCACCATAACGGAATGGCTTCGCTGAAACGGCAAGCCCGTCAGGCCCCGTTTCCACCATAAGACCACAGAGTGTTACTGCGCCCATAGCCGGCTTAAAAGGCCCACCCCGCATTTTGGTCATAAAACGGCGCATTGGCTCTTCTTTTTCCATGCCAATCACGCTGTCATAATCGCCGCACATACCGGCATCTGTCTGATAAGCGGTCCCATTCTCAAATATCTGAACATCCGCAGTAGGGACATGGGTGTGCGTCCCTACGACAAGGCTGGCTCTCCCATCACAAAAATGCCCCATCACCATTTTTTCAGAACTTGCCTCGCCATGAATTTCAACAATCACAGCATCGGTGGCTTCCCCAAGTGGACAAGCAGCAAGCTCTCTTTCAACAGCAGCAAACGGGTCTTCCAGCGTTTCCATAAACAACTGGCCCTGTACTGTGATGATAAGCACCTGCTCACCCTTTTCAGTTGTAAACAAACCGGCGCCTTTGCCGGGTGTGTTAGCGGGAAAATTCGCAGGTCGCAAAAGACGCTGTTCTCTTTCAATATGAGTGAGGGTTTCTCGCTGATCCCAAGCGTGATTACCCAATGTGATGACATCTGCACCGGCATCAAAAAGGCTATTCGCAATAGTTTCGGTGATCCCAAATCCACCGGCTGCATTTTCGCCATTTACGACAACAAAGTCGATATCCATATCGCGACGTAAGGCCGGTAGTTCTTCAATCACCGCTTCGCGGGCAGCCCGCCCCACAATATCACCTAGAAATAAAATTTTCATTACACCGCCTCAGAATGGTGAACACCGGAAGGTGTCAAAGTAAAGTCCAGTTTTTCATCATGCTTTTCTTGAGGAACTATATCAAATAATTGCGAGTCAAATCCGATTCCCACAACCAGAACATTTCCTTGTGTCCTAAGTGCTTTTAACGCGCGGTCATAATACCCCCCACCGCGACCAAGACGGTTACCAAACCTGTCAAATGCCAGTAAAGGGGCAATCACCAAATCCGGCGACACAACTAAAGCTTCTGCCCTAGGCTCTTGCATATCAAACTTGCCGGTTACCAAAGCATCACCTGGCTGCCAAACCCTGAAAGATAAAGACACACCTTTTTCGATACATGGAAGTGCCGTCTGCCAACCTTGCTCATTCAAAAAGGTCAATATTGGCAATGGGTCAATTTCTGAGGCATCAGCCATATAAGCAGAACAAATAAGTTTTCTATTTTCGGATTTTAGTGCGACAGGTAAAGTCTCAGCGACAAATCCACGAAACACATTGAGAAGTTTTAGCTTGATGTCATCTGTTTCTAATTTTTTTGCTTCTAGCCGTTTTTGGACGGCGAGAAGGCGGATGTCTTTTTTTTGTTTTTGTATATCTTTTGCCGTCGGCGAGGCGTGATTGATAGATGTCATTGAGCTATAGGGACGCGTGCATTACACGTTTCATCTTTCTAAATATCGGGTTGAACTAAAAATCTAAGATAACCCATAGTCGGAGTTGTCTCTGACAACGAGCCTGATCCCCGGAGACCTACATAAGTAGGTGGGCACCATGTGCAAAAGACCACGGTCTAGCGCAGGGACAGTTCCCTTAAGGATCGTAAGGTCCCGAGCGTTATCGACCCGCCATTCAGGACAACTCCTGAGGTGAACATAGAACGAAGACCAGCCCCATTCAAGGCGGCAATTATTTTGCAATTTTTAAAACTATAAAAAATTAGAGTATTTATTTTTCAAGATGTTCGGAGAGCGAATGAATTTTTTCTGTCGCACTTACCAAAGAGGTTGCAATGAGCTTTTCAAATTCTTTAACCTGTTTCTCAAGCTCTAAGCGTGTTTTACCGGCGGCTTCAACATCCTGACGAACACCCTCTATCTGGTCATTAAGTTGGTTAAGCTCATCACACAAGGTTAGCCCAACGAGAACCAACAGATGCGAATCCCCGGCACCACTAACATGCTTCTTAACTTCACCCAGTCTTGCTGCGAGATCTTCAGCTAATCGGCTGACCCGCTGCTCATCGCCATCCGAACATGCAATAGCAAAAGGTCTACTATTTATGGAAATTGTCAATTCAGCCATGCTCACCTACACCGTTCATAAGTTGATCCAGCTGCTTCATGGCAGCATCTATCTGCTGTTCGGCTTTGCCTTGGGCACTAGCAACAGCAGAAATTTGTTTTTTAAGTGATGAAATTTCACTCCGCATATGGGCGGCTTCAATATTCAGCGCATCCAGTTCAGATTTAACTTTCACTGCCTCAGCCATCCGGTCAGGCAAGCGGTCTTCCAAAGCTTGCAGCGCCTCATTAAAATTTTTCAATGCTGTTTGGATGTCCTGCATTATCTTTGATTCTCCATTGCACAAGCATAAGATGTTGATGGGAATTCGGTCAACCATCAAGCTTTTCGCAAATTTAGTATAATCTAAATATTATCACAAAATCAGTCAGTTATTTGAGCTATTCGGTAATACAGTTACGCATATTAAATCTTACATTGACTCCTTGTCGGTCGGTCGCCATTGTAGCGACGTCGTGACGAGTGCACGTGAATTAGAATGATTTGTCACATATGTCATTTAATTCATGACGATATAATAAAGGCACTTATAACCATCCGCGCACCTTAAAGGTTCGCATTTAACAATACGAGATGCTAAAAGTTTGCGTTGAAACAGAACTTAGATTCCTGGCCCATGAGCGACAATCCAAAAATCAGACATAACATGATGGCAAATGCCATAAGAGCCCTCTCCATGGATGCGGTGCAAGCCGCCAATTCAGGACACCCCGGGCTACCTATGGGGGCGGCTGATATTGCCACCGTGCTATTCACCAAATTTTTCAAAATTGACCCGAGGCAACCTGATTGGGCCGATAGAGACAGATTCGTTCTCTCTGCAGGTCATGGCTCAATGCTGCTTTATGCGCTTCACTATCTAATGGGCTTTGAGGACATGACGCTGGAAGAAATTAAAAACTTTCGCCAGCTAGGATCACGCACAGCCGGTCACCCGGAATATGGGCACGCTGCAGGTATTGAAACCACTACTGGCCCATTGGGTCAGGGTCTCGCAACATCTGTCGGTATGGCGCTTGCGGAACGAATGCTTAACAGCCGTTTCGGTGATGATCTGGTTAACCACTATACTTATGTTCTGGCTTCTGACGGCGACCTTATGGAAGGTATCAGCCATGAAGCCATCAGTCTTGCTGGACATTTAAAACTCTCAAAGCTGATTGTGTTGTATGATGATAATGATATCTCAATTGACGGGCCGCTTGAACTTGCCGAATCCGGCGATGCGCTCAAGCGTTTTGAAGCTGCCGGTTGGTTTGCCGAACGCATTAACGGCCACGACCCCGATGCCATTGAAGCCGCTATTTTTGCAGCACAAACTCGTGACAAACCTACGCTGATTGCCTGTAAAACCACTATTGGATATGGCGCCCCCAACAAGCAGGGTACATCTGGCGTTCACGGCGCACCTCTTGGTGATGAAGAAATTGGCCTTACACGCGAAGCACTTGGCTGGACGTCGGAACCTTTTGACATACCCTCTGATATTCTTGATAGCTGGCGCATGGCTGGCTTGAAACATGTATCAGAAAGAAAAGCATGGCAGGAACGCCTCAACGCCCAAGACAGTGAAATAAGTAACCGTTTCACCCGTGTTATGTCCGGCGATCTCCCGACGCGTTTGGAAAAAGCAATTCAAGAGTATAAGCAAAGTCTTGCTGAAAATCCTGCCAAACTCGCGACTAGAAAATCATCTGAGGATGCGTTGAAAGCAATTGTCCCATATGTTCCTGAAATGATTGGTGGCTCCGCAGATCTGACAGGGTCTAACAACACACGCACCCCTGAACAAGAAGCTGTCAGTGCCGATAATTACGGCGGAAGCTTTATTCATTATGGCATCAGAGAATTCGGTATGGCCGCCGCAATGAACGGCATGTCTTTGCATGGTGGGTTCATTCCCTATTCCGGTACCTTCCTTGTATTTTCGGATTATTCCCGACCTGCATTAAGGCTTGCCGCTCTCATGGAACAGCGTGTTATCCATGTTTTGACACATGACTCTATCGGTCTTGGCGAAGACGGGCCGACACACCAACCTGTTGAACATCTCGCGGCCTTACGTGCCATTCCTAATCTGCTGACCCTACGTCCCGCAGATGCGACTGAAACGTTAGAATGCTGGCAAATTGCTCTGGAACAGTCCCAAACGCCTTCAGCAATGGCTCTAACTCGTCAAGGTCTACCAGCATTAAGGCTTGAATATACAGATAAGAACCTCTCTGCCAAAGGGGCTTACGAACTAGCCTCCGCAGATGGCGATGCTCAAGTCACACTTTTGGCGACAGGTTCAGAAGTCCATCTTGCCATGGAAGCCAAACAACAACTGGAGGCCGAAAATATTGGAACCCGCGTCATTTCCATGCCGTGTTTTGAACTTTTCGACCAACAAAAGCCCAGCTACAGAGACGATGTATTAGGTGATACGCCTGTGCGCATCGCTATTGAAGCCGCCATCCGTCAAGGCTGGGATGCCTATCTCAGGCCCGGTGATAGCTTTATCGGCATGGAAAGTTTTGGCGCCAGCGCACCGGCAGACAGGCTGTTTAAACATTTCGGAATTACTGTTGAAGCAATTGTAAAAAATGCTAAAGACAGGCTAGACACATAAAATTATCCTGAGGGGTTAGATGGTTACGAGGGTTGCAATTACCGGATTTGGGCGTATTGGTCGCCTAACACTTCGCGCTTTACTTGAAAGCAGAAGAAAAGACATAAAACTCGTGGCCCTGAATGCTACAGGTACGCCGGACAGAGTCGCGCATCTCTTTGAGTATGATTCCATTCACGGGCGCTATAAGGGTAATATCAAAACCACACAGAGCAGTATTAATTTCGGGAATGGTGCCGTAAAACTTGTCAGTGCGCGTGACCCGAAAGATTTGCCTTGGAAAGAACTCGATGTTGATGTCGTTTTAGAGTGTACCGGTGCGTTTAACACTAAAGAACAAAGCATGGCGCATATAGAAGCAGGGTGTAAGCGCGTTCTGATAAGCGCCCCTACCAAAACCGCTGACTTGACTATTGTCTATGGCGTGAACCACACCAAACTTCGAAAAAGCCATCAAGTCGTTTCCAACGCGTCATGCACAACGAATGCTCTGGCACCGCTAGTTTCAGTACTGGATAAAAAAATCGGCATTGAAAACGGTTTTATGACCACCGTTCATGCTTATACAGGCGATCAAAGACTGGTTGATAATCGTCATAATGACCCGCGCCGCGCACGTGCAGCAGGCCAATCCATGATACCGACCTCAACGGGAGCGGCAAAATCTCTTGGGCTGGTTATCCCTAATATGGAAGGGCGTCTTGGTGGCACTGCTATTCGCGTGCCTACTCCAAATGTTTCGATGATTGACTTTGTTTTTAAAGCCAACAAAAAAACCAGCATTGAGGCTGTGAACAAAATAATGGTTCAAGCCAGTAAAACGAACCTTAAAGGTATTATGGGAATATGCGAGTTACCTCTCGTATCATGTGACTTTAACCACAACCCGCATTCATGTGTGTTTGATACAACCCAAACCCAACTCGTAGGCGATGACCTTGTACGGGTTCTCGCCTGGTATGACAATGAGTGGGGCTTTTCAATGCGTATGCTTGATACCGCCGCAGCGATGGGAAAACTGGGTTAAAAAAATGACCGTAGCCCGACCTCTGGATGACCTTCTGTCACAATCGGATATACAGGGTAAAAAAGTTTTTGTTCGCGCAGATTTGAATGTTCCTGTCACACCGCAAGGAACAATAAGAGACGCTACGCGGCTGGATCGATTGCTCCCGACTTTAAAAGAATTATCAGATGCCGGCGCCCGAGTTGGAATTCTTTCTCATTTCGGCAGACCCAA